>NZ_CP136241.1:0-309884 GCF_046529725.1 Methanosarcina hadiensis
TCTCGTTTCAAAGGTGATAATCTCCCGGTTGAACAAGTTTCCTGGGATGATGTTCAGAAATTCATTAAAAAACTAGCTAAAATGGAAGGCACTGATAAGTATCGCCTTCCCTCTGAAGCTGAGTGGGAATATGCGTGCCGGGCGAGGATAACCACTAGATTTTGTTTTGGTGACAACGAGTCGGAACTTGGGAATTATGGCTGGTACAATAAAAATTCAGGTTCTACAACTCATCCTGTTGGTCAGAAGCAGCCTAACCCATTTGGTCTTTATGACATGCACGGGAATGTCTTGGAATGGGTTCAGGACAGATGGCATGATACTTATGAAGGATCTCCTTCTGATGGTAGTGCTTGGGAAGATGGAAATAGCTCCGACCGCGTGGTCCGGGGCGGCGGCTGGGACATCAGCGCCTGGAGCTGCCGGTCGGCGGTCCGCTTTAGGCGCGCTCC
This sequence comes from Methanosarcina hadiensis, assembly GCF_046529725.1. GTDB lineage: Archaea > Halobacteriota > Methanosarcinia > Methanosarcinales > Methanosarcinaceae > Methanosarcina > Methanosarcina hadiensis. Next base: position 453 of record NZ_CP136241.1, read on the forward strand.
CGTCTTCCGCCTCATCAACCTTGGTTTTCGTCTTTTGAGGAAACTGTAACTACTTTCTACTTTACCACTTTACTATTGCCTTGGGAGTAGAGAATTTTCCGGTGAAGCCCGAGGCTCGAAGCATGTGTAAGCCACCTAAGATATGTCTGTAAAAAGAATTCTACAGTAATGCTTATACATGAGTCCTCTATTATATCCACTTCATGAAACAGGATATGTCAAGTGCAGACGTTGCTGCAGTTGTTGCCGAACTGTCAGCGGGTCCCAGATCCATTATTGATGCGAAGATCGGGAAGATCTACCAGCCTGCGAGCGAGGAGATACGCATCAACCTTTACGTTTTTCACCAGGGGAGGGACAACCTGGTCATTGAGGCAGGGAAGCGCCTCCATATGACAAAATACATCAGGCCAAGCCCGACTCTTCCTCAGGCTTTTCCCATGCTTCTGCGAAAATACCTGATGGGGGGCAGGATCGTATCTGTCGAGCAGCATGACTTTGACAGGATCATTAAAATAGGGATTGAAAGGGCCGGAGTCAGAAGCACACTCATTGTAGAACTTTTTGCGCGAGGCAATGTCCTGATTGTGGATTCGGAAAATAGAATTATCCTGCCAATGAATCCTATTACCCTAAAGGACCGCAGGCTCAGGAGCGGGGAAACATATGAGCTTCCGGAGGCGCAGTTGAGCCCTGTCGAAGCTAAGGTTTCGGACCTCATGGATTCATTTTCAAAATCATCGGCTGATATAGTCCGGACCATTGCTACAAGATTCAACCTGGGTGGTGTCCTGGCAGAAGAAGCCTGCGCACGTGCAGGAATCGATAAATCCAAACCTGCAAAAGAAGCCACCATAGAGGATGCTGAAAATCTCAGAAATGCTTTACAGGAACTTTTTTCACCTCTGTTTAGAACAGGGGCTGCTGCCAGAACCGAAGGTGAGCCTGAATCCGAAAACGAGTCCGAATTCGGAGACGAGTCCGAACCCGAATCAGGAGCTGAAGCCAAACCTGAAGCCGAGACTGGAACTGAAGGTAAGCCCGAAGCCGGAATTGAAAGTCAGGTCCCCGGGCTCAGGCCTCAGCATGTGAAGCAGGAAATTAACGGAAAAATAGAAACCTTCGATGTAGTTCCTTTTGATCTTAACCGCTATTCAGGGTATGAAAAAGAATATTTCGATTCATTCAATACAGCGCTTGATGAATTTTTCGGAAAAAAGGCTCTGGAACAGATTGCAGAGGTAAAAGAAGCCGAGAAGAAGGAGAAAACTCTTGGTGTCTATGAAAGGCGCCTGCTCCAGCAGGAAGAAAGCCTTACAAAGTTCGGGAAAGAAATTGAGAAAAATAATGCCCTTGCAGAAACCGTATATGCAAATTACCAGATTATCGAAGAGCTGTTTTCCGTGCTTAACGGCGCAAGGGCAAAAGGCTATTCATGGGATGAAATCCGTTCCATTCTCAAACAGGCAAAAAAGGCTGTTCCTGCTGCCCAGAAAATCACGAATATTGACCCTAAAACAGGGACTATAACTGTAAACCTTGAAGGGAAAAGCGTAAATCTTGACATCCGCAAGACAGTGCCCCAGAATGCTCAGGAATACTATGAGAAAGTCAAAAAGTTCACCAGAAAGAGGGACGGGGCTATCAGGGCTATTGAAGATACCAAAAAAGCTATGGAGAAAAAAGCTGCTTCAAAAGCTGCAAAAGCTGGCAGGAAACTGCAAGCTTCCAGGAAAAAGCACTGGTATGACCGTTTCAGGTGGTTTGTATCTTCAGACGGTTTCCTTGTTGTCGGAGGAAGGGATGCCGATACCAACGAAGAAATTTTCAAAAAATACATGGAAAAGAGAGACATCGTTTTCCATACACAGACTCCGGGTGCTCCTCTTACGGTCGTAAAGACGGGAGGAAAGGAGGTCCCTGAATCCACATTTCAGGAAGCTGCACAGTTTGCGGTCTCTTATTCGAGCCTCTGGAAAGCCGGGCAGTCCAGCGGGGACTGTTACTGGATCAAATCGGAACAGGTAACAAAGACTCCGGAATCGGGAGAGTACCTGAGAAAAGGGGCATTTGTTATCCGCGGAGAGCGTAATTACTTTAAAGATGTACCTCTTGGCATTGCAGTCGGGCTTGAGTTGAAAGGCGGCGAAACAAGGGTCATAGGCGGGCCTGCTTCTGCAGTCCGGAAGAATGGTGACTATATCCTTGAAATCTTCCCGGGCAAATTTAACCAGAACGATATCTCAAAAAAAATCTACAGGATTTATGCCGATGAGCTTAATGACCCTCGCTTTGTAAAGCAGATCGCGTCCCCTGACCAGGTAGCTATGATGATCCCGGCTGGAGAATCCGACATCAAGAGTGAAAAACCGGAAAGGAAAGGCAGGGGAGCTGTGCCTGGCAGTGAAGAGTATGAAACTCCTGAAACAGAAGCCGGATTGGAAGACCTCGAAAGCGAAAATGATAAGGAATTCGGAGAAGAAGCGGGAGAAAGCATTGAAGTGGAGACAGACGCACGAGCCAGGGAAGGAAATAAAGACGAAACTGGAATTTCCGGAGTGAAAAAGGCATGAGAGTTACAAACCGTTCTCTAAAAGGAAGGGAAGGGGAAATTGCAGTAACAGCCGAGACCCTTGACGACCTCTGGCACCTGAAATATATTATTGAAAAAGGAGACCTGGTCTTCGCTGTGACCAAAAGAAAAGCCGATACGGCAAGCGACAAGCTCCGCCCGGAAAAGGTCGAGAAAGTAAAGGTCCGTCTGGGGATCAGGGTAGAGGAACTGGAATTCCATAAGTTTGCGAACAGGCTGCGAATACACGGGCCAATTGAACACGGGATGGATACCGGCTCTTACCACACCCTCAATGTTGAGATAGGAACTAACATTTCCATCATTAAGGAGCACTGGAAAAATGACCAGCTCCAGCGCATTCAGGATGCCGAAGAAGCCGGAAAGCGGCCCAAGGTTGTTATCGTGGCAGTCGAGGAAGGCGATGCAGATATTGGTTTTGTGCGCCACTACGGAATTGAAGTCTATTCACATATCCGGCAGTCATCCGGGAAAAGGGAGAGCGGGCTTCGGAATGAGTTTTTTAAGGAAATTGTTGAACAGCTCAGGCATGCGGTCCCAGAAGACGCTTCTATAGTGATTGCAGGTCCAGGTTTCACCAAAGAAGATTTCCTGAAATACTTCAATGAAGTTGAGTCCGGAATGGCTTCAAAGGCATTGATCGAAGATACATCCATGATAGGGATGTCCGGTTTTCAGGAAGTTCTCCGCAGGGGGGCTGTGGACCGGATAATGCAGGAGTCTCGTATAGCCCGGGAGTCCTCTCTCATGGAAGACCTTATCAGGGAGATCTCGATAGACGGCAAAGCTGCTTACGGCCTTGCTGATGTAAAAAATGCCCTTGCTTACGGGGCTGTAGAAACCCTTCTTGTTGCTGACGAAACCCTGCGGGAAGGGCGGGAAAAAGGCGAGGATATTGATAAACTCCTTATGGAAGTTGAGCAGGCTCAGGGAAAGGTTGTTGTGTTCAGTACAGCTTTTGAGCCCGGGGAAAAGCTTCACAAACTTGGAGGAATTGCAGCTCTGCTACGCTTCAGAGTAACAGGCTGATCCTGTGCATGCCTATTACTCTTTAGTTGTTAATTGCCTGTTATTTTCTTAAATTATCCATTCATCTTTTGTGTTTTTGTTTTCTATTTTTTTCGTTGTTTTATTTTCTTATCTTTGTTTTCTTTTGAATGTTAATCCCTTTTTCCCTGGCACTGAGAAGAAGATAACAGCTTTTTTATTTTTCTATCTCCTGTTTCAGTGTTATCTTTATCATTTTTGATTCAAATTCGTAAAATTTATTAACTACTCCTCTTTATTTGTTGTTACTTTTATGTTTGTTTATAATAATATTTGCTTATAATAAATTGTTTTGTTCAATTAATTATTAAATTTATATTAAAATGAGTGATGGTGTTTATGAATTTCGGTATTAAGAGATTCTTGCATGCGCTTATGATAGCGTTAACAATCTGTTTGATGCTTCCTGTGTCAGGTCTGGCGGGCCCGTCTATTTGCGGGGCTCCTCTTGATACAAATGCTACCTCATCCGATGGTTTTTGCTGGAATGCGACCACCTTTGGCGGCTTTAACTATCCTGTAAATAAACACAGGGATTTTGTTGCTTCTGAAAACTGGTGGGGAGAGCGCCTCCAGTACATTGAGAAGGATGGTCAGGACGAGCTCGGTAAAAACAACCCAGGGAACCATGTTATTGGTGAAGGGGAACTTATCTATTCTACAAGGCAGTTCTCCAACAAATACGAACTCGTTTCCGAACTCGGGCTCAATGTCAATTCAACCCCTGCAGAACTCGGCGGAATGTTTTACTACAAGCTTCCCTGGTTTGGAAAACCGTATGCAACTGTTGAAAATGATGCAAGGCAGCTTGCAAATATTGTAATCACTCAGGGCGGCAGTGACAAAAAAACGCTTAAAGCCGGTGACACCTGGGATCTCGGTAAAGGCTACTCTCTGGCTGTAAACCAGGTTGATGTCGATGGGAAGAAGGTCTGGTTCTCCTTATGCAAAAACGGTAAAGAACTTGAGTCCGGAATTGTGAATGCAGACGGAACTGTCGAAAGCCAGATCTTTACTGCGACTGCTGACTTCGGAGACGGAAAGGACCAGCTTTATTTCATGACCTATATTGACTCCGTTTTCATGAGTGCAACTGATTCCGTTGCAGTCTTCAAGTATACCTGGCTTATTGACAAAGATGACATCCTTATTATTGAAAATGGGGATGAATACCAGGGGTTTGAAGTAATAGAAACTTCTAAAGATGGAGTTGTCCTTGAAAACTCAAAGTCTATTACCCTCAACCTTGATAAGGATGTGAAGAATTATTTTACCGATTCCTGGTACTTCCAGACTTCGGATAAAGGAAAAGGCAGTACTTCTCCTTCTGGATATATTATCCTGCCTGCAAAAGAACTGGACAAACCCGGAAATTATACTTTAAGAGGAGTACCGGTTGATACCGCTGTTGCTTCAACAGATGGTTTTTACTGGGATGCGACCACTTTTGGGGGCTTTAATTACCCTATAAACAAACACAGGGATTTCATTGCCTCTGAAAACTGGTGGGGAGAACGCCTGCAATACGTTGAGAAGGACGGTCAGGAAGAACTCGGTAAAAACAACCCCGGAAACCATGTCATCGGTGAAGGAGAGCTTTTGTATTCTACAAGACAGTTCTCTGAGAAACACAAAGTTGTTTCCGAACTCGGGCTCAATGCCAATACAACCCCTGCAGAACTCGGCGGAATGTTTTATTACAAACTTCCCTGGTTTGGAAAACCGTATGTTACAGTCGATAACGATCCCACTCAGCTTGCAAACATTGTTATCAACCAGGACGGTAAGAACAAAAAAACGCTTAAAGCCGGTGAGACCTGGGATCTTGGCAAAGGCTACTCTTTGACCGTGAACCAGGTGGATGTGGAGGGCAATAAAGTCTGGTTCTCTTTATCCAAAAAAGGAGAAGAACTTGAATCTGCAATCGTGGAAGCTGATGGGACTGTAGATGATAAGACCTTTACCGCGACTGCTGACTTCGGAGATGGAAAGGACCAGCTTTACTTTATTACCTACATAGACTCCGTTTTCGTGAGTGCAACTGATTCTGTTGCGGTTTTCAAGTATACATGGCTTATTGACAAAGATGATATCCTTATTATCGAAAACGGGAATGAATATCAGGGTTTTGAAGTAACAGAAACTCCAAAAGACGGTATTGTTCTTGAAAATTCAAAATCTATTACCCTGAACCTGGACAAGGATAAAAAGAATTACTTTACCGATTCCTGGTATTTCCAGACCTCGGATAAAGGAAAAGGCAGTGCTTCTCCAGACGGATATGTCATTTATCCTGCAATGGATGTAGTTGTTGAAGATAAAAATGCCACTGAACCTGCAGCTAATTCTACAGAGGAGGCCAATGTGACTTCAACATCAAATGAATCTGAAAATATCTCAGCCGATTACAGGACAGCCCCCTCTTCTGAAGTGGCGGACTCGGAAGGTATGAATAGCGGTCCTGAAGAAACTGCAGAGGGATCCTCTGCCAAACTTCCAGGCTTTGGAATAGTTTCCGGGGTTTTTGGGGTTCTGGCGTGCCTGGCTTTTAGAAGAAAGAGCTGATCTGCTATCTAGTGTAATCTGCAACTCGTGTAAAGGGTATATCTGATGTAAAGGGTATAATTAGAGGTTCATTCTCCTGGAGGTCCATCCTCTTTGAGATTATCTCTCCTACCTCTTTTTGAAAGATTCCCAGGTATGAAAGCGGGAATATCTATTTTATTTGTGAATAAAAACAGCTTCATGAATTAAGGTATTTTTTTCCGCTTTCAGGAGAATTTTTTTATACAGGCATTTTTTCTATACATTGTATCTCAATTGCGGTGCTGGTTTACAGGTCTTTTTTGATTGCGTGTCTGGCTGTCTTCGTCCCGCGCATTAACGCGTGCCAGGAAAAAAACTGAAAAAATTTTCTCTCCGGATTTAAATAGTTTTACTGGTTAATCCGGACATGTATTTTTCAGATCAGGAGAAGGGCAATAAACCCGCTCAGGAATATTCCGTCAAAAGTGCCTGCTCCTCCTATGCTTGCAACAGGAGCTCCAAGGTTCCTGATTTTTTTCAGGTTGAGCAAATCAGCACCTATAAGTGTCCCGAGCACTCCTCCTGTGTAAGCAATGATAACACGACAAATCTCATCAGGACAGCCAGGCATATGGATAGCCGATGTGAGAAGGACTGCAGCAAGAACGGATGTAAGGGGCGGAACAAGAGCAGGAGTTGCAATGCCTACCCCTTTGATTGGCCTTGCTACGGAATGAGTTACGATGGCAACAATTGCCACGCCTATCCCTGCAGCACGGAGAGAAGAAGGGAATTGTGTAAGAAGGTAAGCGGAAATCAGGACAGGAATAACTGCTCCTCCAACGTTGATGGCAAGTAAAGTTTCATTCCTTATCATCTGCCTGGTAGGGACCCTGTATGAAACCCCGAAGACTTTTATGTAATTGTCCCTGACAACCGGAATGTCAGATTTCAGGGTTGTCAATGGGATATTGATTCCGCTTCCGATAAGGGACAGGAACAGGATTAAGAGCGCATCTTCTGCGGAAAACCCGATTTTCATGAAGGCAGAAACAATTACTCCCAGAAACAGAGACCCAAGCCCGAAGGCTGTTATGATCAATAACAACAACAGGAACCTCAGACTAAAAGGCATGTAGAAAATCTGTCTGCTCATGGAATCACTCTCTATTCTCCGGTTTTCTGCATAATAAGAGGTATGTGCATTCTCTTTATTAATGAATATCCGTTTGCACTCGAGTTTCCATATCTGCCGGAGAATTCTATGGGTAGTTAAAGCAGAGGATTAAAAAAGGCAGTAATTAAAATATTTTCCTGCATCCCAGGTTCAGACGTATCTGGATGCAGGCTGCAGGGATTCCATACAGATTGTTTCTTTTGCATCTTTATACACTCTGAGGACCCCGCCTGATTCCGATACCGTAACTGAAATTGCTACCGTATCCCTGCTAATGGCAGCCGCTGAAACATGGCGTCCCCCAAGCCCTTTTTCAATGTCTATATTTTTTCCGTCCACGTCAAGGTATCTCCCTGCTGCACGGACAAGACCTGTCTCATCTATTACGAAAACGCCGTCAAGCAGAGCAAATTCCTTTATAGACTCCCAGTTTCTTTTGTCGAGTATGTTTCTGTGGGCTTCCTCATGGCCTTCGTAAGGGTTGAGGATGATCTGGTGAGAGCGCTTCAGAACCTCTTCCGAATCACCAACAATAAAAGCAGCTCCTATTTTTTTCCCCTCTCTGCCCGTAAGGGATATATCAAAAGCAATTTTCAGGACTGCACCCATCACTTCAGGTTTGACTCTCTCTTCACATTCTTTCATTGCTTTTATAAGGGGATTTTCTTCAAGGTTATGAACTATAATGGAACTGGAGCCACGAGTCTCTACAACCCCGACCACAACCCCGCTCCTGGGACCTTCAAGAACATATTCGATAGCTGCGGCGTGCTGCAGATGGTCAACATTACCCAGAGCTTCCCTATTGAGCTGATCGCCCAGCTCTTTTGCAGGACTTTTTCCATCTTTGCTGGTTGCTACAAGATGGTCTATTATGCTTTTCGGGCGCATGGAGATGTAATATACCGGAATTCCTCCTGTTTCGATCCCTTCAAAACTAAGATCTCCGGATACCATAATTGCGGCAGCACCGAGCTCCTGGGAAATATGGGCTGCCGCTTCTGCAATTACGTGTGCTCTGTCCATCTCTTCACCCCTTTTTCATTTTTTCTCAATCATTTTTACAGCCCTGCTTTTTTGCTGTGAAGTTCGTTTATATTCTGATATTTGATTTTTAAATTAATTTATTATTTCTTTAAGCCAATATTATTTCCATCGGTTAACATTATTTTCTTAGAGTTAACATTAATTTTAATTGCATACTTAATAAGCCTGTTTATTTTCCAGTGTAATCTCTGATATATTATAATTCTTCTGTTGTTGCTCCTATTTTTTCCCTTTTTTCCTTGCTATCTTTTTCCGATCTTCCGGTATGTACATCCTTTATTTTTCCATCCCTCCTGAAGTTCACACGAGTTTACAATTCTATGGAAAACTGTATCTTGAGTCTTTTTTTCCGGATCTTAAGCCTACAGAAATGTTTTTCTGTTTTTCCCTTCTAATTTATACTGGTGAAAGCTTTGATCAGGACATTTATAGCAGTGGAACTGGATCCCAGTTTCATAGAGAAAATCCGCCAGGTACAGGAAAGGTTTTCCGGGTTTGACCTTAAGTTCGTCAGCCCTGAAATTGTTCACATTACTCTGAAGTTCCTGGGTGATATTAAGGAATCAATGGTTGCTCCTGTTTCTGCATCTCTTGATTCCGTTATGTGCGAGCCTTTCGAAGCAAAAATTGGAGGTATAGGGGTTTTCCCAAAGCCTTCAAATCCTAAAGTCCTGTGGCTTGGAGCAACAGGAAACTTTGAGGCTCTTCATAATGAAGTTGAATCAGTACTGAAGCCTTTCAGGTTCAAAAGTGACGAAAGAAGGTTTACTGCCCATGCTACCCTTGCCAGGATAAAATCTCTGAATAAAGACCAGAAAAGTGATTTTATAACCATCCTTAATGAATTAAAAAATATTGAACTTGGCAGTATGCAGGTGAATAGATTGTTTCTAAAAAAAAGCACTCTTACCCCTGATGGGCCTATTTACGAGAATTTGCACACTGTATACCTGGACTGATAATATCTTTTGAGTTCCACTGTATCCATTTTCATACATCGATCAATCCTTTTATCAATCAATTTATTCTGTCTCAGGTACATAAGTCCCAAAATTATATATTCGGGCTAGCTTTTTCTTAAGTATCTAATATCCTTTTTTCGAAATGCGGTCGATATGCCAGAAATATCGCAAACATTCGAAAGTTTAAATATTATATTCTCTAATTAAGGTGCAAGCACAAATGGAGGATTCTAAGATTAAAGAAGAGATCTGGATTGAAAAATACAGGCCTGTCAGGCTTAATCAGGTAGCCGGGCAGGATGAAACAATCGAGCGCCTGATGTCTTACGTGGCAACTAAAAACCTTCCTCACCTCCTCTTTTCCGGGCCTCCCGGTGTCGGGAAAACAGCTTCCGCAGTTTCAATAGCAAGAGAGATCTTCGGGGAAGATTTATGGCGGGAAAACTTTACGGAACTCAATGCATCGGATGAAAGAGGCATTGATATTGTCAGAAACAAAATAAAAAACTTCGCAAAAACCGCTCCTATAGGCGGAGCCCCCTTCAAGATAATTTTCCTTGATGAAGCTGATGCCCTTACCTCGGATGCTCAGTCCGCACTCCGCAGAACAATGGAAAAATTCAGCAGCAATTGCCGTTTTATCCTTTCCTGTAACTACTCCTCCAAGATCATTGAGCCAATCCAGTCCAGATGTGCAGTCTACAGGTTCAGGCGGCTTTCCGATGAAGCTATCAGAGAACGCCTTGAATACATTGCTAAAGATCAGGGGCTGACCATTACAGAAGGCGGGTATGAAGCTTTGATTTATGTGGCTCAGGGGGATATGCGAAAAGCTGTCAATTCCCTGCAGGCTGCTGCCTTCATTGATGTAGAAAACCCCATCTCAAGGGAAACCATTTACAGGACTACAGCTACCGCAAATCCCGAGGAGATCAAGAGCCTGATTGAAACTGCCCTGCGTGGAAACTTCAGGGCTGCCAGAAAAGAGCTTAACAGGCTGCTTTATGAAGAAGGGCTTTCCGGAGAGGACATTGTAGGACAGATCTACAGGGTGGTTTCCGAAATGGACAACCTTATGATTCTGGATCTTGGGCTTTCGGAAAAGGATATCGTCGCACTTGTGGATATTATCGGAGAGACTGATTTCAGACTGACCGAAGGAGCAAGCGAAAAAATCCAGCTGGAAGCATTGCTTGCGCATTTTGCCCTCTCAAGGGAAGAATAATCCACAAAATTTTAAATATGTTTACTACAGCTTTATATGAGATACTTCACCCTACTTCCTGGTCTTCGAAAAACGAATAAAAAAGGCCTTCCTGAAAAGAGCCTTTTTCCTTTAAAAGATTACAATTACCACTCCTGATTATCATGTCCGTTGAAAATTTTCTGGTAGAAATGCTCGCCTCTGTGCCTCACTGGCTTGCAGTCATGGTTATAGGGGCTATTCCGGTTTCCGAACTCAGGGGGGCAATCCCTGTTGCTCTGGGTATCTACGGGATGGAACCTGTTGAGGCTTATTTCCTTTCCGTGATTGGAAATCTTATTCCTGTAATTCCCCTCCTGCTTTTCCTTGAGCCTGTTTCGGGATACCTGCGCCGCTACCGAATCTTCGATATTTTCTTTACGTGGCTCTTTTCAAGAACACGCAGAAACCACACCAAGAACTTTGAGAAATACGGGCTACTCGCCCTGACCCTCTTTGTTGCCATTCCTTTGCCTGTTACCGGTGCATGGACAGGCTGTGCAGCGGCTTTTGTCTTCGGAATCCGATTCAAGCATTCTTTTCCGGCAATCGCTGCAGGTGTATTGATAGCAGGAGTCATTGTTACAGTTGTTACCCTGACAGGCATCGGCCTGGCTGAACTTATTTTGGGGGCATGACCCTCAGGTCAGGCTTCCGAAACTCTTTCGCTGGCATGACCCTCAGGTCAGGCTTCCGAAACTCTTTCGCTGGCATGACCCTCAGGTCAGGCTTCCGAAACTCTTTCGCTGGCATGACCCTCAGGTCAGGCCTTCGAAACCTTTTAGTTAAGTAGTCTTATATCAAATTCTTCGAAATCTTCATATACCTTAAAAATATCAATTCTATCATCAACAGAACAAATATAAATTTCTCCTTATATTTGTGGCCAGCCCGCTTTTACAGCTACTCACACGGTCGATATCCCGTAGTCTGGCAAATTCTATGGAGTCTTTTGAGGTGACTTTTAATGGCAAAGGCAGATAAGAAAAATAAAAAAATAGTCCAGTCTGAAAAATGTATTGGGTGCGGGATATGTTATTCCGTCTGCCCTGTGAATGTGAAATTGATTAAAAGTGACGATTTTGATCCCGAAACTGCCGAACTTGCACTCCGGATAATTGACGGGGCAGCAGTAATCAGCGATGAATTCTGCATCCGCTGTGGAGCTTGCTCAAAGAACTGTCCCCTTGAATCCCTCACTGTAGTCGAGGTAGAATCAGCAACTGCTTAATCAGTATTCAATAAAATAAGGAAAATGCTGAAAAACAGCATTTCACTTTTTTATTTACAGCATTTCTTTAGCTAACTTTATATCTTCAGCTTTTACGGTTTTCCTGCCAGCGTGTTCTGCAAGCTTTATAGCTTCTTTTGATATTTGGAGTCCATATTCTTCTAGAATTTCCGTAAGAGCCATCCCTGCACTCTCGCTCACTCTATGGGCACCTGCTGTCCGTATTAAACGCTCAATTGGTGCGAAAGGTATAACTTTTGCTGCCATATTATCCTCCAAGCTTCTTTTCTTTAATATAATTTCCTTCTAATCTCTGATTTTGTAATCAGATGCTATAAATACTTTTGCTTATATCGGGGTTTTCTTTCTATCTTATTCAGGTTTTAATGCTCTTTTTTCCCTTTGTTTACTTCCTAAAGCCCTTTTTCTCCTTTTTGATCATAATATCTTTATAAAGATCCTCGGACGAACACATGTTTCTTTAAGCCTTTTCGGTTTTTACCCATTAAATTTTATTGTACTCTTTTACTCCGGGTCCATGTTTATTTCATTTTAACCTCTATTTCGAAATCTTGATATTGGATTATTCGAATCTAGTCAAACATGCTCTTACAGGAACTCCTTGGCATAGATGAAGAAATCTACCTTATAGAAGAAAGTAATACCTCCCAGAGAACGCCTGAGCTTACGCTCCAGTATCTTCACAGGCTCAACAACTTCCCTGATGCAGGGAACACCAGGGTTATAAGAGTTAGTGAGGCAGGGCATACATTGGGGTTGCTGTTTTTCAACCCTGCGGAGGGAGATGTTCCTGTAGATTTCTGGTCAGTATTCACCGGAGCTTTTGCCCTAGCTCCTTTGAAGTCCAGATTTGAAACCCTTGCAGATTCCTTCCTTGCTATCAACCCTCCGGAAAAGGATATTGAAGTTTCTTATGAGACCTGGCTGAGAGCAGTAAATGAATATTATTCTTTTATGCTTGTTAACCGAAACCTGTGTACCAGCTGTTCAGTCAGGCCTGAATCCTATAGCAGCATTTTTTCAGAAAACCGCATAAAAAGAGTTGCTGAAATCCTCGAAATCCTCAGGAAAAAAGGCTATTATCCCGAAGGGAGGATACTTGAGGTCTGCTGTGGGAACGGAATGTCAACCCTTGCACTTTACAGGGCAGGGCTTGATCCCCTGGCAATAGAAATAAACAAATGTACCGTCTGTCAGGGACTTGAGCAGCAGGTCCTGAATCCTCAAAGAGTTATGATCATGGATGCGACTGCAGTCTCAAGATACTTCGAGCCAGGGAGTTTTGATGTCGTAATGGGTTTCATGCTCGGACTTGTCTACGAATTCAACAAAGAAATATGGGTCCGCATTATAAGAGAGGCTGTTTCCGTTGCAGCTGATGAGGCAGTCCTGCTCTTTACCGTAAGCAGCAAGCCGGAAATCGAGATTCTTGCCGATGCCCTTTTAAAGGCAGGGATCAGGGGAGAAATTGTTGATAATACGGATTCAGAAGGTGCTTACGACCAGTGGTTCTTTGTTGGGCGGAAACAGAAAAGCACTCTTTCCGGAATGTAAGTAATCTTAGAGGGTTTCTCATTTTATCCTTTTTTAGAGGTTTATTTATTTTATTCTTTTTTTAGAGGTTTATTTATTTTATCCTCTCCTCTTCTCTTAGAGATTTCTTTGTTTTATCCTTTTTTTCCTTTTTCTATCGAGATCAGGAACTTTCTTTCAGTGTATTGAAATCCTTTTCAATTCGAGCAGCTCCTTTTGAGAGAGTATCTCCTAATGTTAACGGCAGCGAAAAGTATTTACTTGTTAACAATGGTATTATTAAAAATATTCATAGCAACGCAAGACGAGTTGAGTCTTGCGGGAATTGCCTGTAATATTAATTTCTCCTGATATATCACGCGGTACTGGAAATTCGTTTCTCTTGAAACGGATTAACCCCTCCCAGGCAAACTGCAGGTCTCTGCAATCAACTGTTATCAGGAGACTTCTATGCTTTGAAAGAACCGAATCAAAAATAAGCTTCCATATACTCGTGAAGTACCGGATTAATCTTTCTGGAGAAATCATAGCCGGGTATATTTCAATAATTCTTATTTTTGATTCGATTTAAGAGGCTCATACATGCGTGTAAAAATTACTGAAACTGTCCTCCGGGACGCACACCAGTCTCTCCTGGCAACCAGGATGCGGACAAGGGATATGCTCGAAGTGGTTGACCAGCTGGACCAGATTGGATATTATTCCCTCGAGATGTGGGGAGGTGCCACCTTCGACTCCTGTATTCGCTATCTTAACGAAGACCCCTGGCAGCGCCTCAGGGATCTCAAAAAACATATGGACAACACATATGCCCAGATGCTGCTCCGCGGCCAGAACCTTGTGGGGTACAGGCATTATTCGGATGATGTTGTTGAAAAGTTCGTAACTAAAGCCTATGAAAACGGCATTGATATCTTCCGTGTTTTTGACGCAGTCAATGATATACGGAATATGGAACTTTCCATCAAAGTGGCAAATAAACTGGGAGCTCACGTCCAGGGCACGGTCTGTTACACCATAAGCCCTGTACATACGGTAGAAAAGTATGTGGATCTTGCAAAACAGCTCGAAGAGATGGAATGTGATTCTCTATGCATCAAAGACATGGCAGGTCTTCTCTCTCCCAATGAAGCTACAAAGATAATCAGTGCTATGAAGAAAGAGATCTCTATCCCAATTTCTCTCCACTGCCACTGCACATCAGGAATGGCTCCCATGAGTTATATGGCAGCATGTTCTGCTGGGGTGGATGTTCTTGATACAGCCCTTTCCCCTCTTGCGTGGGGAACCTCTCAGCCTCCTACCGAGACCGTTGTTGCAGCCCTTCAGGGAACTCCATATGATACCGGGCTTGACCTCGGGGCTTTTGAAGAAGCTGTCAGGTACTTTAAAGACCTGAAAGAAAAGTACCGCGGAATCCTTGATCCTATTTCCGAACAGATTGACACCAACGTTCTTATCTACCAGATCCCGGGAGGTATGCTTTCCAACCTTGTTTCCCAGTTAAAAGAGCAGAACGCACTTGACAAATACGGGGCAGTCCTTGAAGAGATGCCGAGAGTCAGGAAAGAACTCGGATATCCGCCTCTCGTTACTCCCACAAGCCAGATTGTAGGCACACAGGCTGTGCTTAACGTGCTCATGGGAGAGCGCTACAAAGTCATTCCTAAGGAGGTAAAGGACTATGTACGCGGGCTCTATGGTCGCTCCCCTGCTCCGATCACACCTGAGATTATTGGAAAAATCATAGGTGATGAAGAACCGATCCACTGCCGCCCTGCAGACCTTCTCAAGCCTGAATACGAGAAGAGGAAAAAAGAAGCAGAAGAAATGGGCATTGCAAAATCCGAAGAAGATATTCTCACATACATCCTTTACCCTGCAATTGCTCCCAAGTTCCTGAAAGGGGAAATGGAAGAAGAAGCCCTGACAGTTGTCGCGCCTGCTCCTGCTGCCCCGAAAGAGTATACAATCCCGACTCACTTCAAGGTCGAAGTAGATGACGAAGTCTATGAGGTCAAAGTCGAGCCTCTTGGAGGCGGAGTTTCCATCTCAGAAGCATCTCCTAAAAAACCAGGTGCTGAATCTGTCAAAGGAGGAGTTTCATGCTCAATGCAGGGCATGGTGCTTTCCCTTAAGGTTAAGGTGGAAGATGCTGTTAAAGAAGGGGACACAGTGGCTGTTATTGAAGCCATGAAAATGGAGAATGCAATCCATGCTCCCCATTCGGGAATAGTTAAGGAGATTTTTGTTGCCGAAGGAGATACTGTAACTCCCGGAGACATAATACTGTCAATCGAGTAAATTGGGCAGGTGGGAGTATCATGTTCAAAAAAGTACTTGTTGCAAACCGCGGTGAAATAGCAATAAGGGTTATGCGCGCCTGCAGGGAGCTTGGAATCTCCACAGTTGCTGTCTGTTCCGAGGCTGACAAGAACGCCCTTTTTGCCAAATATGCAGATGAGGCCTATCTGATAGGCCCTGCCCCTTCCAGCCAGAGCTACCTGAACATGGAAGCTATCATCGCAGTTGCAAAAAACACCGGAGCCGATGCAATCCATCCCGGCTACGGTTTTCTTTCCGAAAACCCTGTTTTTGCAAAGCGCTGCGAAGAAGAGGGTATCATTTTCATAGGTCCTCCGAGCCACGTAATTGCTGAAATGGGAAGCAAAATCCGGGCCAGGCATCTCATGATGAAAGCCGGAGTGCCTGTTGTGCCCGGAACAAAAGATGCAGTTGAGGATCCTAAGGAAGCTATGGAAGTTGCGGAAAAGATCGGCTATCCAGTCCTTATTAAAGCCTCTGCCGGAGGCGGTGGAATAGGGATGAAAGTCGTCCATTCGAGGGAAGAGCTTGCTACATCCTTAAGTTCCACACGGCAAATGGCAGGTTCGGCTTTCGGGGATTCTTCAGTATTTATTGAGAAATACGTAGAAGAGCCAAGGCATATAGAGATCCAGATCCTTGCTGACTCTTTCGGCAATACGGTTTACCTCTCGGACAGGGAATGCTCAATCCAGAGAAGACACCAGAAGTTGATCGAAGAGGCTCCTTCTCCAATAATGACTCCTGAACTCCGGAAGCAGATGGGAGAGGCTGCCGTAAAAGTTGCAAAAGCAATTGGCTATGTAAATGCAGGGACTGTCGAATTCCTTTATTCTAAAGGAAACTTCTATTTCCTTGAAGTCAATACCCGCCTGCAGGTTGAACATGGGATCACGGAAATGGTCACAGGCATTGATATTGTCAGGGAACAGATAAGGATTGCCTGGGGCGAAAAACTCGAGTTCGAACAGGAAGATATAGTCATTGACGGACATGCAATCGAGTGCAGGATAAATGCCGAGGACCCCCTTAATGATTTTGCTCCTTCCCCTGGAAAAATCCGCAGGTACCGTTCTGCCGGAGGGCCGGGAGTAAGGGTAGACAGCGGTGTTCACACAGGCTATACAATCTCTCCTTATTATGACTCCATGATTTCCAAGCTCTGTGTCTGGTCGAGAAAAAGAGAAGACGCTATTGCCAGGATGGACAGGGCGCTTTATGAGTATGTGGTCGTGGGAGTAAAAACCAACATTCCCTTCCATAAAGCTGTCATGAGAAACCCTGCATTCCGCAGAGGCGAACTGACAACCAGCTTTATCGAAGACGAAAAGATCCTCGAAGCTGTGGAAAATGTTGTCAAGGCTGACAGCGAGAAAGGAGCTACCCTTGCTTCGGCTCTTGAGGCTAAAGACAAGAAGGTTGCAGCAATCACGGCTGCGGTACATGCCTATGTTAACATGGCCCAGAAAACACAGCGGTAATGCAATCGGCTCTTCGGAAAACAGGAAAAAATCTCCTGTATATCATGGTATGAGCATATGTTAGGACTAAGAGAATATATACTGTGGAGCATATACATTTGTATGGGGTGCACGGATGGGAGACAAAAGATCTCGAATTATTAAGGCACTTAAGGATGCACAGAAGGCTCCTGTTTCTGGAGAAGAACTCGGGCTCAGGCTTGGAATTTCCAGGACAATGGTGTGGAAATACATCAAATCCCTTCAGGCTGACGGATACGAAATAGAGTCATCTCCGAAGAGAGGTTATGTCCTGAAATCCGTGCCTCAACTCCTGTACCCTGACGAGATTCAGATGGGTCTCAAAACAACTCTTCTGGGCAAGAAGATACATTACTTCGAGGAGGTTAGCTCCACTAACAGTGTTGCTAAAGAAATCGCAGCTTTCGAAGAAGAAGGAACCCTTGTCATTGCTGAGATCCAGAAAGGAGGCAGAGGCCGCATGGGCAGAGAATGGGTATCTCCCCACGGCGGGATATGGATGTCTGTGATCCTGAAGCCCGGAATTCCTCTCAGGCACGCCTCAAGGCTGACACTTGTTGCCGGACTTGCAGTTGCAAACGTTATCCGTGATATGGGGCTTGATGCCCGTATCAAATGGCCTAATGATGTCCGCATAAACGGGAAAAAAGTCTGCGGAATCCTTACGGAAGCAAAGGCTGAAGTGGACAGGGTGGATTACGTTGTGCTCGGAATAGGGATCAATGTAAACATGGATTTAAAAGATATTCCCGAATCTTTCCGTGCAGGTTCTACCACTCTAAAAGTTGAGCTTGGAAAACACATACGAAGGGTTTCGTTCCTCCAGGACTTGCTTTTCGAGCTTGAACAGCAGTATATAAACTTCAAGACCCATCCATTTTCTCATATCCTTAATGACTGGCTTGCACTTTCGGATACGATTGGTAAAGACGTAAAGGTCACCACTCCTTCCAGGATTATAGAGGGCAGAGCTGTCGGAGTTACTCCAGACGGAGCACTTATCATCAGGAAGGCAGATGATACTAAGGAAGAAATTATTGCAGGTAGATGCATTTATGCGCGTCCCAAATAAACACGGAAGAAAAAGCAGAAAAGGTTTGAGTCTCTTTCATTTAGTTTTTTCTTCCGCCCTGATATTTTTTTTATTTTCACTTATCATCTCGTGTATAGTTTTTCCTGCCGCAGCAAAGAATAATGACCGTTTATCTATTATCCTAATTGACGGGGACGAGATTTATGTGCGGTCCGGCAACTATTATCCCCTTTTACAGGATTATCAGCTCCATGTAAAAGGAGCCAACCCCGAGGGTAACAGAGTATGGATTGAACTGTGCAGAAATAATATTTTTCTTGAAGATGCTATTCTCGGTAAGGGTGATACTTTTGTATATACCAATAACTCTACAGAGATTTTGAACCTTACAGTGGAAACTATATACAGCGGGGCAGATGGGGTGCTGGTAAAGTTCTCCCCTGTATATCAATATCTTGACCCCAAACTTCCCATGCCGCAGTCAGAAATTCCTTCTCCTGATAACAGTTCCGATAACAACTCCTCTATTCCTCCTTTACTTGAAAACCAGGCAAAAGGCTTTGATATGCCTGTTCTTCTTCTGAGCATTGGAGCCGTTTTTTTGGTGACCGGTGTTTTTGCAGGAGTATATAAGAAAAAGTGATTCTAAGAAAAAGTGATTCCGGGTAAAGATGATACAAAGAAAAATGATTCTGTAGACAGAGATGAGAATCACTGAATAGTTCTATAAACAGAGATGGTATTTACTGAGAATGATTCCGTAAACAGAGTTGGTATAAACAGAGATAGTATTCACTGAATGGTTCCTTAAACAGAGATAAATAACCGCAAAATGCAATCATAATCGCAAAATGCAATCACTTGATTTTTCTGTAATAATTATAATTACTGATTTAGTCAAAACCACAACAATACAGAAACTTGTAATTGAAGATGATCAACTATTAGTCCGGGAACTGAAGTCCTGGACCTAAGTTCCCGATAAAGTTCCCGATAAAAAGAGAATTATATGCCAGATTTTTAAAATTGGCTTTCTAACACTTTTCTCTTGCTTTCTCTTTTCGGTCTCATTCGTTTGAGAATTTTACGTCTCCCTTTTCGATAAGGAGTTTAAGATCTTCAAGGCTGAGCCGGGCATTTTTCTGCAACTTTTCACGGGCATCGTTATGCTTCTGGCTTACTTTATTCTCATCTTTCGTTAGCTGAAGATCTTTCAATCTATCAAGATATAGTGAAAGTTCTTTCCGATTGTTAGCGATGTTATTCTTAAGGGGATCGATTTTTTCTTTAATGGAATTTATGTTTGCAATTTTGTCAGTGAGCTGAGCATGGTATGTGTTTGCTTCTTTTCGGATCTCATCTGCTGCCTTGAAATTCTCGAGCATTTCCAGGTGGCATGCCTGAGACTCATCCGAAAGTGCCTGGATTTTTTCGTGAAACTCATCCCCTTCTTTATGAATCCCTTTGGACTCTTTGTAGCTCTCCTGAATCTGTGAATGAAGTTCGTTTGCCTTTTTTGCAGCTTCCAGGCGTTTGTTCAGGTCATCTAATTTTTGCATTATTTTTATTTCAACTGCAAGGGGGAGTTCTTTATTGAATAAAGCGTCGAGTTCAGCTTCATATGCTTTTGAAAGGGATTCTACGCTTCCGTGAGAGAGTTTATTACATTCGTCACGCTGTTCCTTCAGCCCGGCAATTCCTGAAAAGAGCTCCTGGGTTTTTGAATTTATCCCGCTTCTCTTCTCTTTATAATCTCCAATCTGTTTATTAATTTCGTCCCTGCGGTCTCTAAGTGCCTGAGCTTTTGAGACCCTTTCTTTTACCTGCTGGTTCAGGGTATCTCTCTTTGCTTTCAGTTCGTCGATATCGGTTCTGTTTATTTTCAGGTCTTTGAAAATAGAAGCCAATTGCCTTTCGCTTTTCTCTATCTTGCTCCTGAGCTCGTTAACCTTGCCCTTGAGCTCCCGTTCGTTAAGGTTTGAAAGGTCGGCCGTTGCAGTTTCTGCTGTTGAAACGTCGTTGTTCATGTCCTACCACCTGCGTGTTTCCAAAACAATTCATGCTTTTTGTTTTTCCCAGTAACTCAGAGCTTCCTCATGACTTTTTATTTTAGTGCTGAGCCATTTATGCTGGGGTTTACTCTTTGAAATTTCACTGCTCTTGCTTCCATCATCCTCTTCAAGTTGTTTTTCAGAATCTTTTATTTCCTTCAGTTCCAGATTTGAGCTGCTTGCTTCATCCAGCCTGGAGATGATCTGCGGGAGAAGGCTTTCTTCAATTTCTTTCTCTTTGAAGAGTTCATACAGATTTTCCATTAAAGAGCTCTTAAGGTTCTGCTCCTCTTCGGGTTCTATCTGCCCTTTGAGCTTCTTAATATCTTCCTTTATTTTATCAGCAGTTACGAGATCCAGCTTCGGGAAAAGCTCCTTTTCCAGCAGCCCTTCTGCCTGATGGTAATACTGCTGCCTTTTTTCTTTCAGGACTTCTTTTCGCTCCGCCATCCGGGTTCTGGAAATCTTGGCATTTTTTGCGTCTTCTTCATACTGGGTCAGTTTGCTGTCCAGCTCTTCAAACTCTTTCCGATATTCTTCCAGAAACTTTTTATGTTTTTCTACAACCCTGGAGATCAGTTCCCCTTCTGTCAGTACTCTGATCCCGGCTTCTTCAATGTTTCCGCTCACAGTATCACGATTCTGTAGTTTCTTTTTATAGGCTTTTTTTGTTTGGACTGGTAGAGCCGCCCGGAGACTTCACCCGGGACTGCCACACCCTCTTAACTGTCAAAGTACCTGTTTGAATGCCACAGGTTTTTCAAACTCTAAACACCTGGGCATGAGGTACGCAGTCTATAACGATCACAGAGTCCGGATCGATAAGCCCGCATTTAATAGCGCATTTAATCGTTTTTTCCCCGAAAAGGTTTGCAGTCGTAGCTTCTTCCAGAGCTTTTTTCAGTTCTTCCTCGGATACGGGCTCTCCTTCATAAAAAGCTCTGTTTATCTCTACTGTAGTGTTGCCATGTTTCAGGGTTTTTCCGAGCACTTCCTCGTCACAGGCTGCAACGAGAACGTGCTCCCCATTTTTGTATATCTTTAGATACATATTTCCCCTTCTTAAGTACTACTTCGCCCTTTTAGTATTTACAGCTTGACCATGACCATTTTATCTATGGGTAGGCTGTTTTTTTGCCTGTGAGGGCATTTTTCTGATTTACAGCAACTTTTCCAGGTTTAAAAATCCTGTTTTTTACTTAGTTGATTTTACTTAATTGATGAGCCTGATGTGGTTCTGGTCCGGTGAAAGAATGTCGCCTCTCTGCTTCATTTTCTTTATATACTCCTCTGCATGCCCTCTGTCTATGCCGTGCTCGTTTTCAGCTTCTGCATAGACCTCTTCGAGGGGAGCTTTGGCGCCAGGGTGTCTTTCACAGACCTTCTTTATTATATCTTTAAGGAGTTTTATTTTATTCCTCTGGCTCATACTTGTGCCCGAAGCAAGTATATCTGCATCAAGGGCTCCTGTTTCGGGATCAACACCTACGTTCTTAAGGCAGTTCATTACTATTCTGATAGTGCGTTTTGCGTCCTCAAGGGTTACTATATTACTCAAACGGACCCGTGCACTGGCTTCGGAAAGACGGACCAGCGCTTCAAGCTGCCTTGCTGTCACGGGCACTGGCGTATTTTTACCTTCCCCACTTTTTCTCAGGTCCGTATAAAAGTTGATAAGGTGGTGCCTTGCGTCTTCTTCCATTACAGGATAAACATTTTTTCGTGAGTATGCGACATACTTCCGCATAATTTCTGCTTCTATAACAGGCTGGATTACTTCCAGCTCTGCCTCAACAAAATCTTCCGTGATGGTAGATCCGGGAAGTTTCTGCCGCTGTTCGGAGAGTTCTCCTGCGTAATGAGACTGGAGGATATGGTTTGCTATCCTGCTGTCCAGGGAATGGTTTGGGGTGTCGAGCAAAACAAAGATCAGATCAAAACGGGAAAGCAGGGCAGGAGGCATATTTATTTGTTCTGCAAGCCCCTCGTACCGGTCAAACCGTCCGTATTTCGGGTTTGCAGCGCCCAGGAGGGCACATCTGGACTTCAGGGTTGCGATAATTCCTGCTTTGGCTATGCTTATGGTCTGCTGTTCCATTGCCTCGTGCAGGGCACTCTTGTCCTCTGTCCTCATTTTGTCCATTTCGTCAACCGCAGCAACCCCCATATCAGCCATGACAAGAGCTCCGCCTTCTATTGTCCACCTGCCGTCGTTCATATCATCTTTTACGGCAGCAGCAGTCAAACCGCTTGCAGATGCACTCCGCCCTGAGGCAAAGACCCCTCTTGGAGATAGTTTGACCACGTAACGGAGCAGCTGACTTTTTGCAATTCCGGGATCGCCAACGAGCATCATATGGATATCGCCTCTTGTCCTCGAGCCGTCAGGCAGGTTTTTTACAACCCCTGAAAAAAGCTGGAGCGCAAGGGCTTCTTTGATGTCTTCGTATCCGTAAATGGAAGGTGCAATGGACCCTATGATTTTTTCATAAATTGCCGGGTCACGCGAAAGCTCAAGGATCTGTTCCTCGTCTTCCGCAGTTATTTCAAGCTCATCGTAATCTTTGTCCAGGCGTTCGATAGAATTTGCTTCCAGTATAAGGTCATAGAAAGTGGATTTTCCGTCCTTGAGAGTACGCTGCCTTGATTTCAGGACTCCGTTGATTATAACGCGGTCACCCGGGGTAACGTTTCCTGTGAGGTCGTCTTCAGCGTCCACTTCAAGGCTCTGGGGCTGCGACCCTCCTTTAAGATTTTCCGGTGACTCCTGGATCTGGAGTTTCTGGGCATCAATAAAAGTTGAATCTTCGATTGAGACCTTGAAAGGCCCTTTTTTTCCGCAGGTCTCATCCTCACAGCCTGCAAAGGGCTCTTCGAACTTGAAGCTGTTCTGCTCCACAATGGTCAGGTGCCCGCACCTGAGGCACTGGAAGGCGGCTTTCGTAATTCTTGGCCTGACCTCTGTTGCTTTCCTTATCATGCCTTCGATTGCAACAAAGCGTGAAAGGTGTTTGCTTCTCAGTTCCCTGATAGGAACCCTGTTCGGGATTTTTATGACCCTTACATGAGCCTGCTCAAGGCTCTTTTCTACAGGAAGGTCGATTTCCTTAAGTGCTGCTTCGGCTGCAGATACTAGTTCTCCGGGGTGCTCTAGAAATTCCCTGGAAAGTTCCCTGTCAAACTTTTCTATGTCTGAGAAATCCACTCCAAGGCTCCGATGGTCAGGGTATTCGTTTGCCAGCTGGAGGATTTCGTTCCAGTAATAATCTTTAAAGAATCTCTTTAATTTCTCGTCCCATTTGCTTTCTGTTTCAGTCATAACATTCTCAAAAATTGGCTTTTATGAAAATTTCTATCTTCGATCAGGTTGTTCTTACATGAAAACGATTTTAAAAAAGTAAAAAAACGTATAAGATATAATAGGTTCTGATAAGACAGCTTATTATCATATGAACTTTTCTATGCTTCCCGGATCTTCTATTTTTTGCAGGTTTTCAGCCTCCGACGCAAGCCTCATTTTCCTCTCGCTTTTCCTTATTATTCCCCTCAGCGTCTGGACTTCCCTTGGAGTCAGCCCTGCCCTTCCGAATATTCTCCTCAGCATCAGGGAAGTTTTATCTTTCTTGTGAGCCGGATAATCTATTTCCTCAAGCAGCTCATCAAGGTGCTCATAAAGAAGCTGCAAATCAAAGCCTTCAGCAAGAGGGTTGCTTCCGCCTTCAAGCCCCGAAAATTCGTAAAGCACAATCGCAACTGCGTGTGAGAGGTTCATAATCGGATATATTTCCGAAGTAGGGACCGTGACAAGCATATCAAAGCCTTTAAGCTCATCGTTACTGAAGCCGTTGTCCTCGCGCCCGAAAAGGACTGCAATAGTTCCGCTGCACCCTTTAAGTTTTTCTTTTACTTCCTTCACAGTATAAAGAGGGAGGCGGATATGTTCTCCCGTTTTCAGGCTTGAGACTCCTGTAGTCCCTATTAGCAGGTCTGCACCTTCTACGGCTTCTTCGATGGTTGAAGTAATCCTTGCCCCTTCGAGCACGTCCCTTGCGTGGGAAGACATTGCCCTTGCCTGCCCTTCAAGTTCGCATGGGTTTACCAGAACAAGGTCAGAATACCCGAAGTTTTTCATGGCTCTTGCAACAGACCCGACATTTCCCTGATACATGGGTTCTACAAGCACTACTCGAACATTAAGTGACAAATTTCTCAATCCTGAACACATTTTTTAAAATCAGTTTACAAGGGTAATCGCATCTGCCATGCAGACAGTCGTGCACATCCTGCACCCCAGACAGTAAGAAGGGTCCTTTACAACACAGACCTTTTTACCGTTTTTTTCTTCTATGGAATAAACCCTGGGACCTTTAGGGCATGCAGGCTTACATTTTCCGCAGCCTGTACATTTTTCCTCATCAATATAGATTTTCATGCCGGTTATTTTCCATCCGTTTTGTATTATTCTGGTCTATTTACATGGTATGGAGAGGTCTTATTCCTTTACATTATATATTAGACTACGCTTTAAAACTAATCTGGGAAGGTCAAGGTAAACGATTAACTGAAGGATTAGAGATATTAATTATCTTTCTTGAAATTATGAATTTGTGATCTCTGACTCGGAAAAAAGAAGATAACTATGAAAGTTAACTGCGCGTTAAACGACCTGAAAATAGCTTTTATCTGCCTCATTATTTGCCTGTAGTCCTCTAGAAGCTCAGGATTGAGTTTTCTTAGATTTCTACCAATTTTGCATAGAATCGTTCTATAAAAAAGTTGCTTTTTTCACTCAAAACAAGCCGAAGAATAGCGGAAATGAATACAAAAATAGCTAAAATAGCAACATGATAAGTAGGAAGATTGCTGTTGAAAAAATGATACAGGAAAAGATAATTACTTATCAAAATATTTTAGGTCGGTTTTTAAAAGCTTACTTTAGATTTGTTGATCAACTTATCAAGAAATAGATTCGATTCAATCCGGTCCTCGACTTCTCAAGGGCTTTTTGCACAAAGTAAGAGAGAATCAATCAGAACAGTCAAGAACGTCACTAGCATCGACAAATTTGCATTATCTGAAGCAGAATGCAAAATCAGATAAATCGTTTACTCTTAGCAGTCATGTTCTGAAAAGGATGAATTAGTGGGAAGCATTAGTTTCAAGTCAAAATTTCGATATAATTTTTTTGAGTAAAATGAAAAATAATTAATACCTCCTACCGAATTTTATATGGTAAAGTAACGGATTATACAGAAAAAACATACAAAATATGGAGCATCATTATCAGAAAAAGGTAGTGTTTTATGCCGGGTGAAGTATGGCGTGATGGGGGAGAAGAATGGCAAAAATATATCCTCCTCCTTTTGAAACGAAAATATGGACCTGAATTTGTGGAAATCCCAGATGAAGATAGAGGAGACTACGGCTTAGAAGGTTTTTCACGTGATGGATGCGCTTATCAATGTTATGCTGCTGAGAATCCATTAAGTGCAAAAGAGTTGCGTGAAAGGCAAAGGGATAAAATAACGAGGGACATCAAAAAATTCATAGATAATGAAGATGGATTGCTAGAAATTTTAGGCCCAACGAAAATATCTCATTGGATTTTAGTTGTACCATACTGGGAATCGAAAGAGTTATTGAAACATGCTGAGCATAAAGCTAAAAAAATACGTGAATCAAATTTGCCCCACGTTGCTGATAGTTTTTTCATAAACATTGAAGTAGAGGATTATTTTGCAGTAGAGCGTGAACAGATTCTTGGTGTTGGTTTAGAAAAACTGCGCATTGATCCCGATAATATCACTCAAGATGAATGTTACGATTTTATCGATGATAACAATGAATTAGTTGAAAATTTAGAAAGAAAGATTGAATTATTATCTCCTTGGAGCAGCTTGGAGAATAAAGAGAAACTAAAAACAAAATTCATCAATTACTACATCGATGGACAAAATCTTCTAGATAAATTGAATTCTAAATATCCTGAATTTTACTATAGGGCTGAGAGAACAAAAAATGATAGAGAGTTATTCCTCGAAACAACATCTATGATTTCAAGCTGCAAACCTGCAGATATATTTAATAAAACTATGAGTGAATACACGGAAGAATTGTCTGAAAGCCTCAAAGGACTAGAAAACAATACGATTAACAGACTCGTCTACGAGGCTATGGCTGATTGGTTATTACGTTGTCCATTAGATTTCCCAGAATGTGAGGCTTATATATGAACGGAACAGAAATCCCCCAAATCGATGTTCCCTTCAGTTTTACCCGTAGACCTAGACCAATTCCACCTGATCTTAGACCGGATTGGAGAGTATCAGTATTGTTATTAATACTTTACTACAGCAGAGGTCACAAAGTTAGTCTCAGAAAACTAAACGTGATTAACTGGGCAATCAGATCAGCTGATAATCGTGAAGTCTTACTTGATTATTTGCTCAATAAAACTCAATCATATGGTATAGTTATCCGTTTTGAACCCGGAATAATTCGAGCAATTGATCTCGCAAAGGGTTATAAATTAGTAGAAATGGAATATGGCACTCCGAGCGGGATAAAACTAACTGCTAAAGGAGCTGAAACAGCAAAGAAAATAAATAATCTTTCTGATTGCTTTGAAAAAGAACGAGAATTTCTAATAAATATAAAGCCACATGTAAAGGAAAAAGACATTAGTGTTTTGCTTAATTGGGAGAATTGATAATGAATCTGCGCCTTAATCGACTCTTACTTCATATAGTAACAAACAAAGGTCCCTATGGAGTAGAGATTCCATTTGAAGATGGTCTTGTAGTAATAAGGGCAGATAATACCTCTGGTAAATCGACCTGCATCCAATCAATAATTTATGCTCTTGGATTAGAAAAAATGTTGTCTCCTAAAAAAGAAGTTCCTCTTCCACCTGTAATGACTTCGTTTTTTGAAGATAATGGAGAAGAAATATATGTACTTGAATCCGACGTTTTCTTGGAAATCAGTAATGAAAAAGATGAAACTTTGACTATTAAAAGAGCTGTAAAAGGTGAACTAGATACACGTTTAGTTTCTGTGTGGAAAGGCCCTGCTCTTTCAAATCCAATGGAGAAATACCAAAAACAGGATTTTTATGTTAGAGATCCGGGGGCAGCAACAAATAATAAAGGATTTCATACATACCTCGCATCCTTTTTAGGATGGGACCTTCCTATGGTAAGAACATACGATGGAAAAGAAGTTCCTCTATATATGGAATGTATTTTTCCTTTATTAATTGTGGAACAAAAAAGAGGTTGGAGTGGTATACAATCAAATATGCCTACAATTTATCGTATCAAGGAAGTTGAAAAGCGATCAATTGAGTTTCTTGCTGGGCTAGAAGCTTATGAAACATCCATTAAAAAACAGAAATTAATGGAAGAAGAGACTAATTTAAAAAACGAATGGAAATCACAAGTTTCAAACTGTGAAAGTTTGGTTGCGCCTATAAATGGAATTATACACTCGCTCCCTGTTAATCCTGTCACAGATTGGCCCCCAGTTGTATTACCCTCTATTGAGGTGTACAGAGATGAAAAGCCACTTCCGATTAATAGAGCAATTAAAGAAGATAAAATACATTTGTCACAATTAAATGAAGAAGAAATACCTACAGTACAGCAGGCTGCACCATGTTTGATAGACGAACTTGAAAAAGCTCGAAATTTGTTGGAAGAAAAAGAAGTTTCATTAAGGGCACTTTTCGAGGAAATAAATGTAGAAAAGTCTCAACTCCAATCTATAACGATTCGCTTGAGTGCACTCGAAGAAGATCTACGCCGAAACAAAGACATTCAAAAGATTCGAAAATACGGATCTGAAGAAGATTTGGTGCCCACAACCGATGCCTGCCCAGTATGTCACCAGAAAATTGTAGACTACATACTTACAGAGGACTCATTGGAAAAACCCATGTCTATTGATGAGAATATTAAATTCATTGAGAGTCAAAAGGAAATATTTACTAAAATGAAAGAAAATACCTCCAAGGTTGTTAATATAAAAGAAAAGCAGTTACTTTCTTTAAAAGATGAAGTAAATGATATTCGTTCGAATATACGTGCGCTAAAGCAAACTTTAACTTCAAGCGAAAGAAGTCCTTCGATTTCTTTCTTACGTGAAAGAATCTTATTAGATCAGAGAATACGCCTTGAAAGCAGTGTTTTAGAGCAATTCGAATTATGCACTGATAAATTCTATAATCTTGCATCTTATTGGAAATTCATATTAGAACGAAAAAAACTTCTTCCAAAAGATACTTTATCAAAATCAGATCTTAATAAGATTAAGAGATTAGAGAATTTATTCAATGAGCAGCTTGAAGCATATGGATTTAGTAGTTTCAGAAAGGACATCGAAATATCTCCTGATACTTACAAGCCTACTTTAGAAGGATTTAATTTAACTTTTGATGTGTCTGCTAGCGATCACATTAGAACAATATGGGCATATTTAAATAGCTTACTTGAACTTTCACGTGAATTTGAAACTAATCATCCGGGTTTATTAATTTTCGATGAACCTAGACAGCAAGATGCTTCTGAAATTAGTTATTATGAATTGCTTAAACGAGTATCTAAATCAAAAGAGCACAATCAACAAGTGATTTTTGCGACCAGTGAAAATAGAGAACTTATAGAAAGGGCATTACAGAATATTGAACATACTTACCGCAATTTTGAAGGGAAAATGATTAAAAAACTCGCTAGATAATTAAACCCAATGAATTAAAAAATATTAATTACAGCATTATTTACAATAAAAAATACTATGGGAATTCTAGTGTATAAAAAACTCCACTTTTTTTATATAAGATATAAAACAAAGAGTTTTTTCGGTCAGGTCAAATTTTGAAAATAATCTGTTGTGCATAAATCTCACTAAGTAGTGTAGTATTTTTATGCGTTGTACATTCCCTAAAGTGCAAGTTGTAGAATTCGAACTTGCACTAAGTTGCTTCCTATTACGATAAACTCTCTGTAAAAGTTTGTCTATATTCAAAGCTTTCTATTTATGAACCTTTTTTCAAATTTCTCCTTAGTAACCCTTGATTAACAATAAAAGTTATTCAAATATATATTGAATACGCTTAAATTACTTTTACATAGAAAATTTTGAACTATAGCACAGTTGCAATAACTAAAAATAATCAGTTTTCACACTATTCTCAGAAAACTTCCGACTCACGCCATTCATTCCCCGCTACAATTCTTATTTTCGTTTTAGAACCTCATTGCTCTCTTATTTAAAAACATACTCATTTTCATCACATACTCGACACAGGGGCTTATAATTCGTTCATTTTCAAACTATCTACCACTTATCTTAAAATCTCTTTTTTAATCAATTTTTTAGCTGCCTCAAATTTAGCTCTTTTTCCAAAAATCAACCCCTGAGGCATCGTATGGTATGATTTAATAAATTATTCTTCTGAATTATTTTGAGTCGCGCCATACGCTCTCACTCTAAAATTATATGGAAAAAAGGTGACTTGATATGAGTGTTTCTATTTTATGCATAGCAACTCTAACTTGGATTATTGTAAATTCTTACTCTCTACAGGGAATCAGTCTAGGTAAAAATCCAATTCACTTTCTTACGTAATTTTAAACTGATAAGAGCTAAAAATTATATTAAGTTATGAGATAGAACAATTTATATTGTTTAGAGCAATATAATCTGTGATCTGGTGCCCTCTTTTACGGGTCCAGAACTTCAATTCCTCCAGTCCGGAAGGGTGCCGGATTGTTGAGGTTCTTCGGTTATGTAAGGGGTCTAATTTACTGGGGCTAAAACAGGTTTCCATATCCGTTTATTCGCGGGTCAATGTTTGTTCGGGAAACTCAGCCTGTTCATCAACTCAGTTTTTGCTTGTGCCTGGATATCGGGTTCAGGCTAGCCGATAATTAGATCCTTAAACAAACTTGAACTATTAACATGGAGAGTGTAAAAGCATGACAAAAGAATATGTTAAGGGGGACCTTCCTGAGAAGGCTGCAATTTTACAGAGAGATGGGGAAACTTATGCTATTGCTCCGCACATTCCCGGAGGGATCGTTTATCCCGAAACACTGAGAAAGCTGGCAGACATTGCAGAGAAATATGGGGCTGCAGCTCTCAAAGTTACTTCAGCCCAGAGGATTGCAGTTGTAGGGCTTAAGGAGGAAGATTTGGATTCCGCCTGGGGTGAACTCGGCATGAAACCAGGTGCAGCTATCGGGCTCTGTGTCAGGAGCGTCAAGATCTGCCCCGGAACTACATTTTGCAAGAGGGGGAAGCAGGACTCTGTCGGGCTTGGCCTTAAACTTGATGAAAAGTACCATGGTATGCAGCTTCCTTCCAAATTTAAGATGGGTGTTTCAGGATGCCAG
Source organism: Methanosarcina hadiensis (assembly GCF_046529725.1). Lineage (GTDB taxonomy): Archaea > Halobacteriota > Methanosarcinia > Methanosarcinales > Methanosarcinaceae > Methanosarcina > Methanosarcina hadiensis. The sequence continues at coordinate 31,138 of NZ_CP136241.1, forward strand.
AATTCCTGTTCCGAAACTATCATAAAAGATGTGGGGATTGTGGGCACTGCAAAAGGTTTTAACGTAAGCGTGGGGGGGAACGCAGGTCCTCGCCCAAGGCTCGGGGAAGTTGTAGCAACAGACCTTTCCGAAGAACAGGTTCTGGATCTTGTTGAGAGGATAATTAACTTCTATAAAGGATATGGAAAGCCTAAAAGGATTGGCTCAATGATAGAAGAGATTGGAATTGAGAAATTCAAAGAAGGAATAGGGCTGTAAGCAGCCCTATTATCAACCCTATTATATTACTGGACAGTGATTGAATCGGTCATGTGATCTGATCTTAAATAGCTGTCCTGATCAGGTCTATCTTTCAAGTAATATCAGGTGAAAGCTGGGTAGTTCTATTTTAAGAAAGAAATCTGTTCTCAAGCGGTATGCAAAAGTTTTATCTGAATTCTTTTTTCTCCAGCTTTTTCCATATTATTACTCAGGCTTTCTGAGCGCGACCTTTTTTTTCCTGCATTTTTTTGAATTCCGGGCAGTCGGATTTTTTCATTTACAGTCGGGAAGAGTTTCAGTAAACGGATTTATAATTTCAATATTATAATTTTATCATTATTTTTCGAGTTTTCTTTTTATTTTCCTTTCAAATGGCTTTAATGCTATCCTGTTTTCGCGGCTCTTGCGAGCTTTTCGATGTATTACGTTTTAAAGATAACGTTTAAATATAATAGATACAAAGACTAACAGACTATTCAAACCTTATACAGACAGTCGCTACGGTTCTCGCCCTGTCTTTACTATTATTGATATTTGTAGCATCAATGATAATTCTAAAGCAGTATCAGTTCTCAGTTTTTACCCATATATAGGAGGAATAAAGTATTAGCAGTGAGATGGCATACTTCTCTGGGCTCTCGGAAACACTTCGGCTTACGTTTGTCCAGATAATGATATTCAGCACAATAGCTATTGTGATTTTCTTATACGGTATGATTGGTAACCTCCAGAAATGGGGGGCAGGAGTGACAGGTTACGCCCTTGAACCTCAAGCAGGAAAGAAAGGAAGCGCAATCAGGTTCTTAAAAACCTGGTGGGCACAGGTCACTGCAGAGTCTCATCATCATGGAAAGCCCATTTTAGAGGTTCTCATTCTTGATATCCTTTTCCAGAGAAGAATCCTGAAAAGAAGCTTCATCCGCTGGTTCATGCACATTTGTATTTTCGGAGGCTGGATGACCCTGTTTGCTCTGTCAGGACTGATGTTTGCAGTTGAAATAACCCACATGGTCGGAATTGAACTCCCATTTACCCCCGCCGAATTTAGAGACCTGCTCTCTCTTCCGAACTACATCTTCGGTTATGTCCTGCTTATCGGAGTCATCATTGCAATTGTAAGAAGACTCTTTGTTTCTGAAGTCAGGGAAGCTTCCATTATGTATGACTGGGTCCTGCTTGCAGGTGTTTTCATCATTACAATTTCCGGTTTTATTGCTGATGGTATCAGGACCGGATTCATCTGGGGCTTCGGGCTTGACCCCTCAACAGCACCACCTGCAGCTCTCTTCCACTCAATAATTTCCCTGCTCTTCTGTATAGCATATGTTCCATACAGCAAGTATATACACGTAATCGCCACCCCGCTTGCAATCCTTGCAAACAAGGGAGGAGAATAAAATGGCAAAAAAAAATCCATCAATAGACACCAAAAACCTTACAGCAGTCCAGCTCATGGAGCTTGACTCCTGCACCCGTTGCGGTGAATGTGTAAAGTGGTGTCCAACTTATGCAGCTTCCGGCCAGAGGCCCGGGTTAGCACCCAGGGACAAAATCCTGCGCTGGAGGCAGTTCATGAACAAATCCTACGGGATTAAAGCAAAGCTCTTCGGCCCGACTGAAATCCCACAGTCCGAGCTTGAAGAGTTCAAAGATGACGTACACGGCTGTACCACCTGTGGTATCTGTGCAACCGTCTGTGAATCAGGCATCAACACTGTTGAACTCTGGGAAGCCATGAGGGCAAACCTTGTGAAGAAAGGTATAGGTCCTTATGGAAAGCAGAATATGTTCCCAAAGCTTATCGGGCAGTACCATAACCCTTACATGAAGGACCAGAAAGACAGGCTTGCCTGGGTTCCGCCAGACGTGAAAATTGAAAACAAAGCAGACATTGTCTATTTCACCGGCTGTACTGCAGGGTACAATCAGCTCGCTTTGGCCTATGCGACCTCACGTGTTCTCAACAAGCTCGGTGTTAAGTTTGCCATGCTTGGGGAAGAAGAATGGTGCTGTGGCTCAGCCCTTATCAGGACAGGTCAGGCACATATCAATAATGTGCCCCGTGAACTTGCAAAGCATAACGTCGAAGCAATCAAGAAAAAAGGTGCCAAAAAAGTTCTCTTTGCATGTGCAGGCTGTTTCCGTGCCGCAAAAGTGGACTGGCCAAGACTTCTCGGAGAAGAACTGCCTTTTGAGGTTGTCCACGTTGCAGAGTACCTTGCAGGTATGATAAAGGAAGACAAAATTAAATGGGTGAAGCCCATTAACAAGACGGTTACTTACCATGACCCCTGTCACCTTGGCCGTCACGTAGGTGTCTTTGATGCCCCCAGATATGTGCTGTCCCACATTCCCGGCGTCAAGTTCGTAGAAATGGACAGGGTAAAAGAATTCCAGCGCTGCTGTGGAGCTGGCGGTGGTGTAAAGGCAGGTATCCCTGATCTCGCTCTGGGAGTTGCAGAATCCAGGGTTAAGGATGCCGTTGCAACCGATGCAGATATCCTTTCCAGCTGCTGCCCATTCTGTAAGAGAAACCTGATGGACGGGCGTGACTCACTCAAAGTCGACATGGTTGTCGAGGACGTCATCGAGCTGGTTGCAGAAGCTCTGGGCCTTGAGACTAAATAATCTAAAAAAGTAAAGGCTGGATTTCAGCCTTTTCTTCATTCCCTATTTTTGCTATTTTTATTTTTCAGAAAAACTTAAATATCGATACTGCCTTCCCCTGAACATGCATATTCCTTACGAATTTCTCGGTAAAGTGTTCATATATTTTATACTTCTCGCTCTTGCAGGTACTATACTTGCCCTTCTTATCGGAGCTTATTCTTTTAAAAGGCACAAAATCATTTTCCCGGGATTCGTATTATTCACACTTTACCTGTTCTATTCTCCTTCAAAATGGATCTGCAGAGTTTTCCGGATAAGGGATACCCTTGTGGACGATATCCTTATTGATGTTAGAAACGCTGTTATGTATGATGATTTCCTGCGTGTCAGGGGCAAGAAAATCCTGCTCCTGCCGCAGTGTCTGCGTCATCCAGATTGTAAGGCAAGATGCGATCCTGTCCATGGTTACGAGTGCAAGCGTTGCGGACTCTGTGATATCGCAAAACTCTGTGACGCAGCTGAAAGGTGCAATTTTAAGGTCTTTGTAGTTCCGGGGGGTAGCTTTGTTAAAAAGATCTTTAAAGAATACAGGCCTGAAGCCTGTCTGGGCGTTGCCTGTTATAATGAGCTTTCAGAAAACATGCAGGCTGTCTCTTTTGTCCCCGTCCAGGGGGTTCTTCTACTTAAAGACGGCTGCTTCAATACCGAGGCAAATGTTGAAGAAATAATTCAAAAAATGGAGATGTGCAATGTATAATCTTATAGGGCAGGCCCTTTTAATCTCTGTCGTGGTCTCCTTTACTCTTTCGGGCGTGGCTCTCCTGGTCAGCCGAAGGAGCCTTACACGCAGTGTTTTTCTGGCAGGCTTTTATGCAGACGTACTTGACTTCTTTTATTTGCCTTTAAGGCATATTTTCCTCAAATTTTCAGATACCCGCGTCCTGGACAAATGGATGGCATCCTTGAAAAACAGAGCTCATGCCTCTGCTTTTTCTAAGACTAAGAAAAGGGTTATCCTTGCCCCACACTGCATGCGCAGTCTTGACTGTCCTGCTTTCTCTACACAGACAGGAATCCAGTGCAAATCCTGCGGAAAATGTGTTTTCACCCGGTTAAAAAAAGATGCCGAAAAATACGGGTATAAAGTTTTCATTGTAACAGGCTCTTCATTCGTAAAAAATATCCTGAAAATGGAAGCTGCAGATGGGGTTCTTCTTATTGCCTGCGACTATGAGATCAATAAAGTCATGCGCGCCCTTAAAGACAAGAGAGTGATTACATACGGTATCCCAATGGAACGGGACGGATGTTTTGGGACGGAAGTGAATTACCAGAATGTGCTTAGCGTATTTGAGGAGTTTAAATATTCAGTTTGAAAAACTGTAATAAATCTCTTTTCTTTAAAATGCAAAAATCTCTTTTCTTTAATCTTCCTCATTTTTACTACATCTTTCCTATTTCTCTTTTCTTTTTTCAAACGAATCGCAATTTTGAATTAATATCAGTACTTTAATTTAGATCCTTATCGAATTGACCTGAAAATCAGATAATTTCAGAGTACTTTAGAGGATGTTACTTTCATGTATGACGTTATCATTGTAGGCGGTGGGCCTTCAGGAGCTTCGGCAGGAAGAAGGGCAGGAAAACTCGGCCTCAATACACTGCTGATTGAAAAAGAAGAATTTCCCAGGTACAAACCCTGCGGAGGAGGGCTTTCAAAACATGCAATTTCTTACCTTGATTTCGAACTTCCCGGGGATGTTGTTGAATGGGAAATCACAGGGGCGAAAGTCTTTTTTAAAAACCAGCTGGTAGAGGCGCATAAAGACTACGCATTGTCTGCACTTGTCTCCCGGGACATGTTTGACAATCTTCTGCTTGAAAAGGCAAAGGAAACCGGAATTGAAGTCCATACAGGGGAAAAGGCCCTTTGCTGCAGGGAGATGCCTGAGTATGTCGAAATTGAAACTAACAGGGGAATATACAGGGCAAAATTTGCAATCGTTGCTGAGGGAGCCCAGGGTCTCGTCAAGACCTGCGTGAGACCTGTGGATACCAGAGAGGAGTATGGGATATGTGTGGTCACTGAAATCCCGGCTGATGGAAAAGAGATCGAAGAAAGGTTAGGAAGGGCGGTTGAACTCCACTTCGGCGTCGCCGGAGGAGGGTACGGCTGGATTTTTCCCCATAAGACCTATTACTCTGTAGGGATCGGTGGAACTGTAAAAGACCTTCCCAATCCAAAAAGGACAATGCTTGAATTCATGAGTGCAATCGGTTTCACAGGCGAGTATAAACTTCACGGGCATAAAATCCCCTGGGGTGGAATTAAGCGAAAAGTTACAGGTTCAAGGGTCCTTCTGAGCGGGGATGCTGCCGGTTTCGTTGACTCTTTCTCGGGTGAAGGGCTGGCTTATGCCATCAGTTCCGGGCAGTTTGCTGCAGAAACAGTTGCAGGAATCTGCCTCAATGGTGGAAAAATAAAAGACCTGAATAAATACGAGTCTCTCTGCCAGGCTGAGTTCGGAACTCACCTTAAATATTCTCTTCTGTTTTCCAGAATAATGCACCGCTTCCCTGAAAAAACATTCAAGACTTTCACCTCAAACGACAAAATGATCAATAAATACCTTGAAGTCATGGATTTCACTATTGATTATAAGGATTATCTTCGCTGGGCTCTCCTGAATTTCAAACTCAGGTGACCTGAACAGACTCAAATTGTTTTCCGGTGAGTTATTGATCTGACCGGTTCAGCCCAGGCCGGGTCTCTTTATGTTTCTCCCTGCGCCGCGCGCTGGGCTGGGCCGGCCCGGTCAGGTAAGAAAACAAACAACATACAGCCGCGTAAATTGAATCACAGTAAGCCAAGGATATCCCCGTCTGATGTAACCTTTTTTTGTCTCGGCTTTCCCCCTTTTGAATATATGAGCCTTACTGCCCCTGGTTTAGTGTTTATTTCGAAAAAAGGGAAAGACAATTGAAGCTTGGAGCCAGAATAATACAGTATAATAAGATTCTTAAATAATACAATTCTTAAAGAACCGTATTATTTAAGGCGTTCAAACGTTTATGTTCCATGCTTCTAAATAAATTTCTCCTGCTTTCTTTTTTACCTCTACCTTTTTATTTTCCCACATCAATCTAGTTTGGGGAAAACCATTCTTTTGGGGCTGTCTGCTAACGGCATGCCTCTCATCCATAAGCAGGTGTTCTGGGTATGTATGATCTCATTATAGTGGGTGGAGGGCCTTCGGGAGCTTCTGCTGGAAGAGCAGCCGGAAAAGCGGGAATTTCAACCCTACTGCTCGAAAAAGAGCGTTTCCCAAGGTATAAGCCCTGTGGGGGAGTTTTATCCACTTATGCTCTCTCGTGTCTGGACTTCAAACTTCCTGAATACTTAATCGAAAGGGACATTTCAAAGGTTAGAGCTCATTTCAGGGAGCTTCATACTGAGAGGCAAAAGGATCACAGATTAGCTCTGCTCGTTTCCAGAAAAGCTTTTGATTATTTTTTGCTTGACAAAGCCAGAGAGACAGGAATCGACATCAGTCTGGGAGAGAAGGTACTGGAATGTGAGGAAAGAGAAGGATATGTTGAGGTCAGGACTTCCCTGAACACTTACCTTACAAAGTTTGTCCTTATTGCAGAAGGCTCAGAAGGCGTGCTCAAACATAACGTCAGGCCTCGCAGAGCCCGGAGGAAGACAGAATACAATCTTGCCTTAGTTTCGGAAATCCCAGAAAAGGATGAGGTAATAAGGGACCGGTTTCCAGATCTGATGGATATTCATTATGGGGTCGCTCCGGGAGGGTATGGGTGGATTTTCCCTCATGCAGGCTATTACTCCGCAGGAGTTGTGGGAACGGCTGAACATTTTAAGCATCCCGGGACTGTGATGCAGGATTTCTTGAAGGCAAATGGCTTTACAGGAGAGTTTCAGATCCATTCCCACATTATTCCTTCAGGAGGGATAAAAAGAAAAACCGTAAGTTCAAGGGTCCTTCTGAGTGGGGATGCTGCGGGTTTTGTGGACGCTTTCACAGGGGAAGGCATTTCGTATGCTATCCGGTCAGGGCAGCTCGCAGCGGAAAAAGTAGCCGAACTTGTGCTTTATGACCGGAAATTGAGTGACCTTAAAGATTACGAAACCATGTGCAGGCAGGAATTTGGAAATTTCCTTGTCAGCTCTCTGAAGCTCCACAAGATCATGCACCGTTTTCCTGAAACCTCTTTCAGACTTGCTCTCAGCAAAGAGGAAATTCTGGATAAGTACCTGGATGAAGTCATAATAAAGAGAAACCATAAAGATTATGTCCGATGGCTGCTGCTTAATTTTGGTTTGGCCGGACCTGCATATAAAATAAAATCTTTTACAGAGAAAAACCAGTAACTATGATCTAAGTTATGCGAGTGAAAAGGCTAATCCGAAAAATAGGTTGAATAAAAGCTAACTGATACAATCGATTGAAAAAAGAATGGTTGAGCGCGAGTGAGGCGAATAAGCTCCCTTCTGTTCCTGCAAAGCTTTCTTGCGCCCATCGGTGCAGGAAATGGTCCCTGGGGACTCTTGCAGTGACGGCATTCGGCTAAGCGTTACCAAAACCAATCGGGAAGATTCCGGATTGCTCTTTATTTCCCGATTCCAACTTGCACCCACGAGGATTCGCCGTTTCATCCACTCTCCCTGCGACCTCAGCTTATGGCATCATCGCATTTGCAGGGGATGGTTCCGTTTCTGTGCCAGGGCCCGGGCTCTCGCCCGACATCCTTTACAGATGTTCGTGTATCCGGAGCGGTGGGGAGACTTTCCTCAGACCTGAAGGTCCGGCAGCCGTCCTGCCTCTCTCGCACGTTGCTGATTTCTGGCTCTATCTATTTTTTGAACCTATATATATTTATGGGAGGATATTTCTGCCAGGGTATTGGCTGAAAAGAGTCCTGATTGGAATCTCTTTATAAACTCCTGATTGGAATCTCTTTATAAACTCCTGACCAGATTTCGAGGCTAATCTAATTTTTTAAAGTCTGAATTGAAAATACGTGTCCTTACCGCGCCCTGTATAACTCCTTCGTGTGGTATATTTTTCCAAAATATTAATATATATGTGTTGTAATGTAAATATGTGATTAACTTCCGTTTCGAAAATCCTTAAAAAAGATACCTGTAAGCCTATAAAGATTCGTTAGTTTAATATCTAACTATAACTATCATTTTTGTATTCAGTTTCCACGCTTATTTTTAAGAGGTAAAACATGAGTGATTGTCTATTTGATTTGCATACTGGTTACGTGAGTTTTAGAAACCCTATCGCACTGGCTCCAATGGCAGGAATCGTTGATAGTGCCTTTGCTAATCAGTATGCAGGTGATGCCGGGCTCGTAGTCCTTGGAGCCTTCAACCTTGATAAAGGATCCATAGAAGTTGCATCAAAGCTCGCAGCCCGGGGCAGGAAAGAGTTCATTTCCGATGAACCTATGGAGCTTATAAAAAGGGAAATTCAGGCGGTAAACTCAGGAAGTGCGGTTTCGGTAAACGTTAGAAGTACCACCCTTGAACCCCTGATTGAAGCTGCAAAAATCGTAAAGGAAGAAGGGGCAATTCTTGAATTAAATGCTCACTGCAAGCAGCCTGAGATGCTTGAAGCCGGTATAGGAGAAGCCCTTTTGCGCGACCTTCCAAGACTCTCCGAATGGATAAAAGCAATAAAAGAGACCGGAGCCGTGCTTTCTGTAAAAGTAAGGGCAAATGTAGTTGACGATGTCAAACTTGCCAGGCTTATAGATAAGGCCGGAGCTGACATTATCCATGTGGATGCCATGCTCGAAGGCCGTGGAGCAGACCTTGACGCGATTTCACTTTACAGGGATGCAACAAGGCTCTTTATCATAGGTAACAACTCGGTTACTGACTTTGCCTCTGCAAAGGACATGTTCTCCAGGGGAGCTGACATGGTCTCTGTTGCAAGGGGAGCAATGGAAAACCCCAACCTGATAAAGGAACTCGTAGAAAGTGTTACTTCATATCAGAAATCAATAGGCTGGTATAATGCTCCCAAGCATGTTTGCAGTGAAGGGGACTTCAGAGCTCTGGCTTTCTGCTGCCTTCCGGTAAAACCCTGCCCTGTACACGAGAAATTCAAAAAGCTGGGATATACCGCAGAAGAATTCGCCAGGACAAAAATGGAGTTTGCCAGGGGTACAATGCTTGAGTTCGGAGAGGACACATGTTTCGGCAGCCTTGTCTGGTGCTGTAAGATTACAAAGCCCTGCTGGATCAGGGATGGCGTGCTCAATACGATCGACCTCTCTGATGCAGAATACATGAAGCTTAAAGAGAAACTGTCAAAACATATCCTTGACCGTGCCAGGATTCCTGTAAATGAATCCAGATAAGACTGTTTTATCCTGCCATATCTCTGACCGGGGTGCAGAACCACACTCCCCGAGTTTGATTGCGCGCTGTGCACAGCTTGCCATGCTGCTTGAGGTTTCAGCTTCTCCCAAACCCGGGAACGTTGATAGGGAACATAATTATCCTGACACATGTTTTGAGCATTTTGTTGCTTCTTCGGTTGCTGTCTACCCTACCCTTGAGCTTGCTGCAAGAAGCACAGGACGGATTGGAGCGCTCCTCAGGAGTGCAGTTTATGAGAGCTCTGCATGGCAGCAGGGAGGTAACACCCATTTCGGGGCGTTTTTACTCCTGATCCCTCTTGCAATGGCAGCTGGTGAAATTTCAAAAGAAGAATATCACTCTGGAAAAGCAAATTTCAAGCTTGGTGCCGGAGAATTTGATAAACTGGCTTCCCGTGCCCATTCCTTTGTCCGGGCAACGGATTGTGAGGACGCTGTTGAGTTCTACAGGGCTTTCGGGCATGCAGGAGTCAGGGTAAACAGTGTTGAGGAATTTGACCTGAAAGACCCTGAATCAACTTCCGATCTCAGGACGCAGAACGTTACTCTTTACTTCCTTATGGAAATTGCCAGGGATTATGACCTGATAGCAAACGAATGGACTACAGGTTTCGGGCGCTGCCTTGAGGGAGCAAGAAGCATTCTTGAGTTCATGCAGGTGCGAAACTGCAGAGCAGAAGCATTGGCCGGAGGTTTGGTTTCCATATGTTCCGGCACCGGAATCAATGAGGCTGTAGTGTATACTTTTCTGAAACTGCTTTCCAGGCACAGGGATACTTTTATCCAGACAAAGTTTGACATCGGAACCGCAGACTATGTTTCTTCCAGGGCAGGCGAAATTCTTTCGGAATGGGAAACTTCAGGGAAAACCGCAAAAGATTTTGCTACCATCCTTCCCAGAGTACAGGAATTTGACTCTGAGCTTCTGGAAAGAAGGATTAACCCGGGCTCCACAGCAGACATTATCATTGCAGGGATTTTTATTGCCCTTCTTGGAGGCTTGAGATTTTGACCGGTTTTTCTTCCAAGTTCAGGGAGCTTGAAAAACAATATCATACTATCGATCTTCCTGCCTTTGGAATCAGGGAAGGAATCTCCGAAACTATCGCAAGCACAGGATTTGAGCGCCCTAACGCTGCTCCTATAGGCATAGTTATGAAAGGCCAGAAGCCTTTTATCCGCCTTTTCAAAGGCACCCATACCTGGGAAAATGTTTCTAAAGAGAAGTATTTCGCCTCAAATGTGGTTTATGACCCTCTTCTTTTTGTACGTTCAACATTCTTCGACCTTGAATCTTCCGAGTTTGAATACGTTGATGCAGGCGGGCTCAGGTTTCCGGTACTTAAGGAAGCCGTTGCATGGGTCGTTTTCGAATGCATTAATATCAAAAATACGGACCAGGCTCTTATCGCTGATCTCGTTCCCGTAGAGGCGGGTTTTAATGAGCTTAATAGAAAAGAGCTCCCCGTACCCAACAGAGGGTTCAATGCAGTGCTTGAGGCTACTGTTCATGCTACCCGTTACCAGCTCACAGGAGAAGAAAAATACCTTGAATTGATCAGGCATTATGAATCCCTTGCTTCCAAATGCGGTGGAGATCGCGAAAAGAAAGCTATGAAACTGCTTTATGAAGTGCTCGGGATTTAAACTTTTTTTTACATCCAGAGTATTCTTTTTTAGAAAATTATATTATATTCCTCTGGTATGATTTCTTTCCATGAGTTTTCAGAGAATTGCATGGGGTATTACAGGAGCAGGCCATTTCCTGGACCGCAGTTATCAGGTCTTTAAAGAACTTAAACGCAGGAACCCCGAACTTTCAGTAAATACATATCTTTCCAGGGCAGCCGAAGAAGTGCTCAGGATGTACGGGCTTGAGCAAAAGCTCGTGAAAATCTCGGGAGGGGACTACCTTGAAGAGATCTTCCGGGAAAGCGAGCAGGGTTCAAGTTCTCCCAAAGTCGGGCGCTTTGCTCTTGAAAGGTATGATGCCCTTTTCGTTACTCCTGCAACTTCAAATACTGTCTCGAAAATTGCCTACGGGATTGCCGATTCTCTAGTAACCAATGCCGTTGCCCAGGCTGTTAAAGGAAGGGTTCCGGTTTATATTGTGCCCGTGGACATTGAAGGTTCTATTGTATCGGAAATGCCTTACAACATTGACAGGAAGCAGTGCAGGCACTGTGAGACCTGCTCCCCGAGGGAAAACTGCCCCCATGGTGCAATCACTGAAAAAAACGGAGTCACAGACCAGATTGACCTCCTTAAATGCAAAGGCTGCGGGATCTGCAAAGAGCTGTGCACTTATAATGCCATCAAAGGAGGACCCGTCGAAGTCCTTGTCAGGGACGTGGACATGAAAAATGTAGAGATTGTAAAGGGTCTGCAGGGTATCACAGTACTTGAAAGCCCTGAAGCTATTCTGGAGCTTTTTTAAACTAAGGCTTTCAGTTCGTTTCCTTTTACCTTTTACCTTTTTCCCGAGACGGAACTTGGGGCCGAAAGCTGCTACTCGATTATCTTCAGCTGCCCGTTTTCAAGTACTCCATAGCTGTCGGACATAAAACGGATAACAGCTTCATCATGGGAAATAAGGAGATAGCCTGTATTTCGTTCACTCTGCACTTTTTTAAGCATGTGAAGGATCTGTGCCTGCACTGAAACATCAAGAGCCGAAGTAGGTTCGTCAAGGACAATGTATTCAGGGTTGAGCAGGAGAATTCTGCTGAGGGCAAGGCGCTGGAGCTGGCCGCCTGAGAGCTGGAAGGGGTAACGGGAAAGCACTTCTTCAGGGAGACCTGCAGTTATAAGCAGCTCTTCTGTCTCTGAAGAATGTTTGGCTTCGGGAGTCCCGAGGAGTGCGAGAACCTCAGAAATCGCGTGCCCTATCTTTTTCCTCGGGTTGAAAGCATCCGTGGGATCCTGAAACATTATCTGGACTTTACGGCGGAAGGCTATGTTTTCATTTTTTTTCATCCCGGTAAACGGGATGCCTTTGTAATATACGGAGCCTGTTGTGGCTTTTTCAAGCCCGGCAATTACTCTCCCTAAAGTGCTCTTCCCTTCTCCGGATGGTCCCATAAGTCCGAAAGTCTTGCCTGGCCTGATTTCAAACGAGACCTCACGGAAAATGCATTTTCCCGTACTTCGCAGGCCAGTCCCGTAAGTTTTTGAAAGCCTGTCCGCTCTCAGGGATATAGAAAACACCTCACATCTCTCCCATTAATTTCTGTGAGGTCGGGATGATTCTCAATACAGTGTCTTTTTCTCAGGGAGCAGCGCGGATGGAACCTGCAGCCTGAAGAAGGGTTGCTAAGGGAAGGGGATAAGCCGGGTATGGGAATAAAGCCCTTCTCAGGCAAGCTGTTAAGGAGCCCTTTTGAGTACGGGTGAAGGGGATTCTCAAAAATTCTTGAGGAGTCTGCAATTTCAACAATTTCTCCGGCATACATTACTGCGACCCTGTCTGCAAGTCTCTTTACGAAACCCAGGTCATGGCTTATAAGGAGTAGAGCAATCTTCTTTTCAACTTTCAATTTCTTAAGCTCAGTTTCAAGTTCGGACACGCATTTTCCGTCAAGTCCTTTGCCGGGCTCATCTGCTATAAGGAGAGCAGGGTCAAGCATAGTTGATGCTGCAATCAAAAAACGCTGATTCATCCCCCCTGAGCACCATGAAGGGTAATAGCGAACATATTCGGCGGCATTTGCAAAACCCATATTTTTCAGGGCTCCTGCTGCCATAGAAAGCGCTTTTTCCTTCTTTTCCTTTCTGCGCACACGTAGAGGTTCTGCAAGCTGGTGCCCTATGGAATACACGGGATTAAGGGCAAGAGATGGATTCTGAAAAATAATCCCTATTTCTTTTCCCCTTACCTCTGTCATCTCTTTTTCGCCCAGTTCAAGCAGGTTTTTTCCCCTGAATTTTACAATCCCTTTTACCCTGGACTCAGAAGGCAAAAGACGTATAACTGCGTGCGCAGCCACAGATTTCCCGCATCCTGTCTCTCCAACAAGAGCCAGGGTTTCGCTCTCACCAATCGAAAAAGAAATTCCTGAAAGAGCGGTTATAGTTTTTATTCCCTTAAAAAATACATTGAGATCCTTTACTTCAAGCAGTGTGTTAACAGTACTGGCATTCACATTGCATCCGCCCCTTCTCCTGCATGTTTCTCTCCTTGTGTTTCCAGTCCGAACCCTATCAGTGCAATAGAGATTACGCAGAGAGTGATGCATATTCCCGGAGGCATATACCACCACCACATGTCCCGGATAAAACCGCCCCTGAAAAAAGCAAAAGAAAGCATTGTCCCCCAGCTTTTCATGCTTACATCGCTGAGCCCGAGGAAAGAAAGAGAGGCTTCCGAAATCATTGCCGAAGCTGTTGCCAGCATGAACTTGGGCAGCAGGACGTGGTAGAGGTTGGGAAAAATATCCGTGCTCATTATGTGCCAGGAAGAAAAGCCCATGCATCGAGCACTTCTAACATAGCCTGTCTCTCTGAGCTGGAGGGCCTTTGAACGGGTAACCCTGGCGGTAGATTCCCAGGACAGGAGACCAAGTACAGGGATCAGGATCCAGATGCTCGGCTGCAGGTATGCTCCCAGCACTATGATAAGAGGAATTTTCGGGATAATAAGGACAACATCTGTAAAGCCCATAAGCAGTTCGTCAAGGGCTCCCCTGAAATAGCCTGCACAGAGCCCCAGTATAGTTCCTATCAGGGTTGAAACCAGAGCCGCCGCAAAGCCTACTGTCATTGAGATCCTTGATCCATACACAAGTTCGGAGAATATATCATTCCCTATGTCGTTTGTCCCGAGGAAGTGATCCCAGGAAGGCTCTTCATAAGGTGCGAATCGCTCGTTTGGAGCATAGGGAGCAAGAAAGGAGGGAAATAATGCCATGAACAGGAAAAAAACAAAAAGGAGAATTCCTCCCGTATTCAGTTGTCCCGGAAGGTCTTCCAGCTTTCTGGAAATCCTGAATAAAGGCTCTCTGGGAAACTTAAAGTTAAGGTTGGAGGTTTCGCGCTTTTTTCCAGAATACTCCTCAGTGCAGGCTTCTGTAATGCAGGAACTTTCAATATGGGAGGCTTCCGGGTTCATGCAGGTCTCCTTACCCTGGGGTCGATTAAAGCATAGAGAATATCAGCAAGCATGTTTGCAATCAGGGCTGTGAGGGCGATTACCAGAAAAGCCCCCTGGAGCAGGGGATAGTCCTTCCCCATTATTGCGCCGTAGATAAGGGTCCCCATGCCGTTTAAGGAGAATATGATTTCTATAAACAGTGCCCCGCTGAAGAGAAACCCGAAGTCCAGGGCAAGAAGGGTGATTATAGGGAGTGAGGCATTCTTTATTATGTGCCTGAAAAGTATGCCGGTATCTTTCAGGCCCTTTGCCCTGGCATAGAGCGCGTAAAGCTGTTCCTTTTCCTGGATTACGCTTCCGCGCATTACCAGAAAATTCCTGGACGCTGAAAACACAGACATTACACAGACAGGCAAGAACAGGTGATGAAAAACACTTCCTATTTCCGGGGCATCATAAAATCCCTTGGAAGGAAAGATCCCAAGCCTGAATGAGAAGAAATAGAGGGAAAGGAGGGCAAGAAAGTAAGGCGGGGTGCAGGAGAGCACAATAAAAGCGAGACCTGTAAAACGGCTCATCCTTCTTTCCGGCTTCCACCCTGCAAGGGCTCCGAGCAGGCTTCCGATGAAGGCTCCGATAGCTATCGATACTCCCACAAACAGCAAGGTCCAGCCCAGCCTGTCCAGGAGTATCTCTGCAACAGGAGCGTGAAGGTGGTAAGAATATCCCAGATCAAGGTGCAGGAGATCCGAAAGGAAGGATGTAAACTGCTCGTAAAGGGTTCTGTCAAGCCCGATTTTTGCTCTCAGCTCTTCCATCACATTCTCTGACACATAAACATCTTCCCCTATCAGGTTTTTTACCGGGTCTCCGGGCATGAGCCTGGGAAGGGTAAAATTGATGATGATTATGAGTACCAGTGAGGCAAGATATCTGGTTACTTTTCTTGCTATCCCTGACATCGCTCTTATTTTTTATTTTGTTTTATGCCTCTATTTTACTCACATTTACAAAGTTGTCCAGGTTATAGATCCCGTAAAGGGGGTCAGTGTACCAGCCCTCAAATTGCCTGTTATACGGGGTAACAATGCTGCTCCAGTAGAGGGGAATTGCAGGCAGGTTCTCTGCATAGTAGTCCTGAATCTCGTATGCGTATCCCTCAAGTTCTTTGGGATCCGTGGTTGCGAGGATATTGTCGCAGAGCTGCAGGAACTCCGGATCATCCAGATTATGCATAACTCCCTGTCCTGTCCTTCTGGAGTCGAAATATCCGCTTCCCCAGCTTGCGTGCATGAGCATACCCCAGGGAGTGGAGCGGGTTACTGTCAGGTCATATTCGTAATTATCCTTGAGAGTGATCCAGGTATCTGCATCCGCAGTCCTCAGGTCAGATGCAAGACCGACCTGTTCAAGATATTCTTCAAGAAGCTCTCCTGTGCGGGTATATTCCGGCCGGATAAGGATTTCAAGCTTTATGTCTTTCCCGTCTTTTCCTTCAAGGATTCCGTTCCCGTTACTGTCCAGGTATCCTGCCTTTTTCAGGATTTCTCTGGCTTTCTCGGGGCTATATTCAAGTTTTTCTGTTTCCTTGAAATTTTCCATGGAAGACGGCACAAAACCACGGTTCGGAACTTCTCCGTACCCCAGTGCCTCGAGACTTACGATCTCTTCGTAATTTATTGAATAGGCCAGGGCTTCTCTGAATTCTGAGTCTGAGAAAGGAGCTTTCTTCAAATTGAGAGCCAGAAAAATAAGCCCTATATCTGTCTTTTCAATAAAATCGAAATTTCCCGTTTCTTCAAGCTGCTCGATGCCGGAATAGGGGTACGAACCAGCGTATTTGTAATAAGTGTCAACCTCTCCGTTTTTAAGGGCAAGGGTGGCAACATCAACACTTGAGTAAAAATGGATCTCCACGGTTTCGGATTCCGGAGCTTTTCCTTTCCAGTAAGGGTTTTTCTCAAAAATAAGTTTTCCGGCATTAAGGTCTATCAGCTTGAGATAGTAAGGCCCGCAGCCCACATAAGGACCGTTATTTGTGTATTCAACAGGATTTTCAATTGTCTCCCAGATATGAGCAGGGAGGATATTGTAGGTCGCAAACTCCAGGTCAGTACGGGTGTAAGGCTTGTTGAATTTGAAGGTTACTGAGTTGTTTGCGTTCGAAACTGCAGAACTTTCCAGGGTATCGTTTATCCATCTGGCTGAGGGCACCTCTTTCCCGTAATAGCGGATTGAAAACTCGATATCTTCCGGGGTCACAGGTTCTCCGTCGCTCCAGTAGAAGTCGTCTCTAAGGTAAAAGGTCCAGCAGGTGTTATTTTCCGAGACTTCGTAGCTTTCTGCAAGCTGCCCTACAAGATGCCCTTCAGAATCCATTTTCATGAGAGGAGGGTTTGAAAGATGGGCAAAAACCCCGAGATTTGAGTCTCCTAAAAAGGACGAGGATTTTATTACGCTTGGAGTTGCAATTTTCAGGACTGCTCCTTCAGTGTCTGACGACTGCTGCACACCTGCGGCTGCTGCTTCGGAAACAGTTCCTGGGCCCTGCGTTTTTTCGTCTTCTCCCAGCAGGCTTTTTATATATGTTACAATTCTGTCAAAAATTTCGCCGTTCAAGGGCGTAAGATTTTCCTCAGAATTCTCAGGTTCTGCGGCTCCTGCCGGATATACGCTTGAGTAAACAATAATCGTGAATGCGGCAAAAATCAACCACTGCTTTAACCCTCTATTTGGTCCTGATTTAATGAAATTTTTTCTTTGTTTCATCCTGCGGCCTCTTCCTATCTCAAATTTTTCTTCTGGATTACACAAATCGTTCCAAAGGTTCAGGTTACTTTGAAAATGATTTCTATCCTGCTCATTCTTCTCCGTTTTTCTGCTGATCAACAGGAACATGGGAGACATCAATTCATGAAGTATGCATAAAATATGAGCTAGAAAGATAATGTAACCTCAATGCACCCTTTTCTTCATGTTTATTTGCATTTTTTATTAATATTACATATTTAGGTATTCAAAAATCATACAAAAAATTTGACTTTTATGCCTCTATTTCTAAACAATTTCGTAAATAAACCTTTCCATTTTTTTCGTATATTTGAAAATCAGCCACTATAATATGTTTTTTATTTTTGGGACTTTATCAAATTTGAGAATAAAGAAAGCTAGAATAAAAAAATGTAAAAAAAGAAAAAATGAATTTTTACTTCTGGCTTTTTATCTCAATACTTTTTTCTATTTCTCTGGCAAGACTCTTCTCCGAATGAATGTAAAATGAAGCCGGAAGCCCTGTTTTTGAGATCATGTAAAACAGGTTCATAGCTGTCCGGTTGAGTTTCGGAGAATAGTTTAAAAGGGCGCTCCTCGAGATTTTCACAACTGCATCCAGGGACTTCACTCCTGTAAGGTAGTCCTTTATATCCCGGCTTTTCCGGCTCTTTTCAAATATCAGGTCTATCCATGTATTCATCTCTTCAATCAGGAGCTCTCTTGTAAGGTCTTCGGTAACTATGTAATTTCTCCCTTTTTCTATATTCCTGAAATATTCCCTGAAACTGTCCCCTTTTGCCAGGGTATATACCTTTCCCAGGTTCCCTGTGTGAGTATCCGTTGTTGCAATAATGCTTTTACCAAACCTTTCTGCAAGAGCAATTGTAAGTTCATTCTTCTGCTTCAGCTCATGCATATTATATTCAAGTACGGGAAACAGCTTTGCCAGCTTCGGCACTGCAGAAGGGTTTGAATGCTTGTGAAACTCAAACCAGAAAGGATGATTGTAAACAAAAGGGAGTTTGTGCCGTTTTAAATATCTGATAAAACCTTTAAGGTTACGTTCCATTTCTGCTATTTCCCTTAGTTCTGAAAATTCCTCCATGTCAAGCTCGAAGACATTAATATGTAAGGTATGCCCTGCAAGTTCAGGATCATATATACTCATCTCAACCCCAGGGACAAGCTTTTCACAGTCCCATCCAAGGATTTCATATGCCTCCATTGTATCGTGGTCTGTAAATGTTATAAAATCCATACCTATCTCAAGAGACTTCTCATAGAGACTCCTGGGATCCAGATCTTTTGCCGGAAGCACGTCAAAAGAACAGGTTGTATGCACATGGAGATCTGCCCGTTTCCAGCCTTCTTCCATAAGCTCGGCTGCCTGTTCCGGTGTTATCAGCTTTTCCCCGTAATCCCTGTGCCTTCCCCCTTAGGCTTAGAATTCTGAGAATTTAATTCTTGTTTGATTATTTTTATTATGATTTATATTTCTCTTATTATAGTATAATCCTTTTTTTAAATTAAGTTTTCCTGAAATCTAAAAAATACCTTCTAAATTCTTCAGATTACAGAAAAGAGCAGGCTGGAACCGGAGCTGCCACAAAAGATGAGAATACCCTGGACCGGACTCCAGAAGATACTATTTTGATTAATACAGCTTCAGTTTCCTGTATTCCATACCATCACATTTATAACTCTGTTAGAATATTCCAGTATTTTTCTGAAAAACAATAGTGGTGTAACTATGGGTCTGTTTAGAAAGCTAAGGAAAATTTTGAGCATTATTTTTGAAAGTGAGTCCGAACAAAAAGGAGATGATTTTGAAAGGTATGTAGTGGATCTCTTCAATGAAAGAAGTTTTTCTATTGTGCAGTGGACCACGGATATGGCCAGGAAGCATAACCGGTTTGTGGAATCCGACTGCGGCCCTGACCTTGTCCTCCGCCACAGGCGTACCAATGAAATCTTCTGTGTGGAATGCAAATTCAGGTCAAAACTTTATAAAGGTCAGCTCCAGTGGTCAACCCCAAAACAGCTTGGGCGTTACAGAACCTTTGCAAACGATAATCTAATCCCTTTCTTTGTGGTTATAGGTCTGGGTGGAAAAGCTAGAAAGCCAAAAAGGATGTTCTGCATTCCTCTTGAAGAGGCAAAGTATCCTGCACTCTCTCCAGAGCTTTGCGAGAAGTTTGAACGAAACCCGAAGAAAAATTTCTCCTGGAAAAAAGAGATGTTAAAATAAGTTTTGATTAAAATTTTCTTATTTTTTATTACTCCATTTTTAAAGTGTTTATGCCAATCTTTGATGAATATATTTTCTCTGCATCCAGTCTGGACAGGATTCTGCTCCAATACATAATGCACCTGATAGAAAAGTTCTAAAGTAATAAAGACAGTATTTATAAATAAATACTGTCTGGGATTTTATATGGGACTTGTAAATAAGATAATGAAAGCTGTTGAAGCATTGACAGAAGATGAATCTGTAGAAAAAGGAAATGACTTCGAAAGGTATGTCGTTGATCTTTTTGATAAGAAGTACTTTTCTATCGTTCAATGGAGCACGGACATTACTCGAAAGCACGATAGATTTGTAGAATCAGATGCCGGTCCTGACCTTACTATCCGTTACATCCCAGATGGAGAAATCTTTTATGTGGAATGCAAATTCAGGTCAGGTCTGTATGAAGAAAAACTTCACTGGTCTAAACCAGAACAGTTAAAACGATACCAGGACTTCGCCAGAGAAAATAGGTCTCCTTTCTTTGTTGTTATTGGACTTGGCGGAACCCCATCCCATCCTGAAAGGATGTTCTGTATCCCTCTTGAAGAAGTAAAGTATCCTGCACTTTATCCGAGCATTTTTGAAAAATTCGAGCGGAAGCCTGACAAAAACTTTTTCTGGAAAAATGGTTTCTTGAAATAACTACCCTGTTCTTTTTCATTTTTTATTCTTCTCCTTAATTTATAATACTGGAAAACTCAATACTAGTATAGTGGCTCTTTTTGGGGAAGAGCATGAAAGTTAATTTTTATGCAACATTTTACATAACCGTTTAATTTACGTGACAATTCATATGGAGATTTATTGATAATTTGAGGGGGAAAATACGTTGTCCGAATTCTCGGAAAAGGATGTACTGTCCAGGCTAACAGGGTTAGAACAGAAAATGAACAATCTGGATAATACTGCAAATGCTCTGATAGACGAATTAGAGAGCCTGCAAGCTGTGGCAAGAGAATTGAAGATGGAGGATTTTGTCGATAGGTTAAACGAATATATCGAAGATGTGGTGAATATTAAAGAAGATTTAAGCTGTAAAATCTCTGACGAGATAGAAAATGAACACATGAAAGAAATGATAGAAACAAGGATAAGAACTGTTCCTGATGACATTGGAAGCTTAAAAAATGAATATAGTGACCTTCGAAGTAAATTAGCAGAAGTAAGAGACGAAATAAGTAAAAAGTGAACGGGATAAAAAGGATTAAAATTGGATTGAATGGTAGGCTACTGCTGCAAGATAAATAGAGAGTAACTCTTTTAAAAAGTAATTGAGCAGGCCGGATAAAATCAAACAAAAAACGGTCAAACCGTTTTATTACAGGTGATAAATTCTTCTCTTTATTGCCCGACGTTCAATTCATGTACTGCTATGCCTGCTCTTTATATGCATACATGTTTACACTGCTTTAATTGCTATTCCTTCAATCGCTGGTTTATTTGCCGCTACAAAGGTTGCCTTTAACTGGCCTGTCGGGTCTCTGAGTTCAATTTTTGCGTCTGAGTAATAGCTGACCTCAATATCTTCCGTATACTCTCTGGTTGTCGGGAGGCTGGCAGAACTCATAACACCGGTAATGGGAAGAGCCCAGAAGTGGTGGTCTTTATAAGTCGGGTTATAATTGACAGCAGTACTGCCTGTCAGATGTGCCAGGTAAACAATCCTGACCTTCATTACGCCTCTACTCGCTGTCAGCACAGCTTCAACTGACTCGCCAGGGTTTAGTTCAACACTGACTCCCGAACTTGAGCCGACTGTTATGCTTTTACTCTCGGACCCTCCCTGCCCCCAGGAATGGTTGTAGGACATGGATGTCTCTCCTCCTCCTCCGGCTCCGAGGAAACTGATGTTATACGAAATTGTCTGCCCTACTTCAATAGTATCAGTCTGAGACCAGTTGCTTTCCGTAGTATTGGTAACCTGGTCCGAAATGCTGGCATCGAAAGTGGCTACTTTTGTGCTGCTGTTGACGAATTCCCTGGTTGCCACTATAACCGGTTCTGATGTAATTCCGGTTACTGTTGAACTCTTGACATCCAGTACTGTTTGAACTTCAGCCCATCCGTATGTTTTGTAGAGGTCATCCCATGGGGTTGGGCTGTGAAGATAGGCATCATTCGGGTTCTTTCCGAAATATTTTCCGACTGCATTCTTGAGGCCTGCATCTTCAATGCCGAATGTCTTTCTCTCTTTATCTGTGATGATGTGCTGTACACTTCCCGAAGCGCTGACGCTGGAAGTTGCTGCGTCTGCACCCGCCTTTATGCTGATTTGTATTCCCATGCCTTTCTGTATGAAAGCAATGGCATATAAATTTTTTTACAAAGTAATAAAATATGTTTGCGCATGCTTCATCTGATGTTAAGCCGGAAAGTAATTAAATCGGAAAGTTGAATGAAAATATGAATAAACAAGCTTTTCATATTCAAAAAATTTGATTAATAAGCATTTTTGTGATGGGCCAATTTCACCAATGTCACAGTTTGCTCTTTTTCGTCAACGGAAAAACATAGTACAAAGTTAGAATCAATATGTACCCGTTTATATTTATTTAAGGGATAATTGAGACTTTTGTAATGTTGAGGATTAATAAAGATTTCATCAGCTTTTTTGAAAACTGCCTCAAAAAGTATATGATTCCTTTTGCTTAACTTTCTCAGCTCTTTTGAAAGTTTTCCTTTGATCAATAATTTATATAAGCTTACTCATCCTCATCAGGCAAGCTTTTGATATATGCTTTTAGTTCATCGGCATTTTTGAATGGTCCAATTACTTCATCATTCTCTGAATCAAGCATCTCCTTTACGAATTCAGGACTGTATTGAGGCTCAAGTATTTTCTCTTCATATTGGGCTACAACCAGGTCGAGAGCTGCATTCTTATCCTTCAGGTTATATTTGGCTTTAACAATATTCAAAACCTGGTTCGTTTTATCTGATATTTTTACTCTAGCTTGAATCATATGCATCCCATGTGCATATTATGTGCACACGCCGAATATAATGCTATTTTTTCAATGAGACTTATCTATGAGATCGTGTCAACTGTAATTTACGCCTTACCCACTCAAAAAATTTCTATCTATATGAAACAATGAAAGGTTATAGACATTCACCAGAATAATAGCAGTTTTTACTACGAAATTTTCAGGAAACCTGTCCTTAACTCTGCTTTCACTCAACAAATATATATTACTGTTTAAAGTATCTTTTATTCATGACCCTTGAGCCCGTGCATATGCATAAGATCTCGGAGCTTGCAGAGAGAATTGATCAATCGTTTGAAGCTGATGACCCGAAAACGGCAGCGGATATTTATAAGTTACTTGAGGAACTGAAAATTGGTGAGAAGGTAATTCTTAAGGCTGTGGACAGGCTCTTCCGTGGGATGGTCAGGACCGAGCTGATGGCGCAGGGCGAAGATCCTTATCCCGTTACCTACGCCTGCGACAGCGGGAGCACGAATCCAAGGACTTATGACAGCGGGCTTTTTGTAGACTTCTGCCACTGCGGGCTGGCTGCAACGCCTACGGACCTTGATGTCCAGAGGTGCAGAACGATTGTCTGTGCTGCTTATTCCTCTTCACAAAGGATTGCAATGCGGGCGACATCAGGCTGGGAAACTTTTGACGAAGGGCTTGGAAGGGCAAAGCTGGTCACTATTGCTCCTGATGAGCTGAAAAGAAAGGCTCCTGATATGGTACACAGTTTTGCCATGTATCTTGCAGAGTCCGAGCACCTTCTTTTCATGAAGGACAGGATAGAGCCTGACAGCTTTTTCATAATGGACGGGCCCATTTATCCAAAACAGCTCATGTACTGGATGGTGCTGGATGATGATGAGGTAAGGATCAGGCAGAACCCGGATGCCCGAAAAATTCTCCAGAATTACATTGATGTAATGGACCATTTTCTGGAAAAAAAGAGCCCTATAATAGGGTTTGTAAAAAATCCCACTGACATGCAGATCATG
Organism: Methanosarcina hadiensis; assembly: GCF_046529725.1. GTDB lineage: Archaea > Halobacteriota > Methanosarcinia > Methanosarcinales > Methanosarcinaceae > Methanosarcina > Methanosarcina hadiensis. Next base: position 54,550 of record NZ_CP136241.1, read on the forward strand.
GACAGCGTCCGGAAGAAAAGGGAAGCTTTTGACCTGCCGTGGATGCTTGATGCCCAGTTTTTCCGAAATATCCTTTCTCCCGAAAAAGCCGGGAATACTTCAGGTAACGGGCATAACGGGTGTAGCTCCAGAAATAACGGAAACGGAAAACACAATGGCCCCAGAAGTGCATACATTACTTACACTAACTGGTTTTTACAGCCCAACAGGTTTTATGAAAGGATGCTTAACGGGACTTCTCCTCTTGCAGCCGGGGACATGATCCAGCAAAAGCTCAGGCACAGGTTCTCGCCTGAAGATTATGCTCTCTGTTTCTTCATGCTTTACGTGCCTTCTAAGGATGTGGTTTTTAAGGTTGAAGCCCCTTACGGGCTTATTAAAGATGATTTCCTGCGTATGCAAATTACTAAAAAAGTGCTCTTTGACCTTTCCCTGAACGGTTTTCCCCTTACTCTCACAAAGGCAGACCACCTAGCAAAAATCCGGAAAGTGGAGAGGCAGGAAATTGACAAATTCTTTGAAAATATGAGTCCTGATATAACTTATAATGACACCCGGTGGGGTAAGTTCAATGAAGTATGAAGATGCCGACATTCTTGCTTTTATTTCCAATAAGTCTAAACTGACTTCTGCTCCTGAAAAAGCTACTAATTCTGAAAATTCTGAAAAGAGTGCAGGCTCAGGCGAAAACACTGGATTAAAGCTAAGTCCCGAAAATGAGATGAAGGCTCCAGAAAATGTTTTACCTAAGGAGACTCCTAACCAAGGCACACAACCGGCTTTTGACGAGTTTCCTTCTCCTTCGCCTGAAACCCTTGTAAAGTCTAATCAAGAATCTTCAGGTATTGATCCAAAATTGTTCTCTAATACGCTCTCCGGTCTTTCCAGCCTTTCCGGAGCTATTCCGGAACCTGCTTCTTTTTTCCCCGAAGATTCATCAGTTGCCGGATTTTCCGAAAAGGATGAACTTCCGTTTGAAACATTCGAAGAATATGATACTGGAGTCAGTCTTTCCAGAACTGATCCATCCCTGGGTGAGGCTTTCGGAATTGTCACAACAGGCATAGAGCCCCTGGAAATAACTCCCTCAGGAGCTACGATTACAGGATACATCGCTTCTGCCCGCAGGAGTGAGATCAGGCTTGGGACGTATGTTGTTGTGCCTTATGAAGACAGCGAAAAGCTCTTTGCACGGGTGGGAAAACTCCAGTACAGGCAGGAGTTTGCAGTGGATGATGCAACTGAAATCCACTCACGCCGTATGTTGAATTCGCGGGCAAGCCCTATAAACGAAGCCGATTACAAGTTCCTTGCCTGCCTTGATCCTCTATGCATCCTGTACCGTAAGAGAGTAGAAGGCTCACTCACGCGCAGGATGGCAGACAGGATTCCCCGCCCGAACACGCCCATACTGCCTGTTACGGACAGGCTTGAAGTCCAGACAGGGCTGAACATTCCGGAAGAAGGGATTTTCCTCGGGCACCTCAGCGTTGGAGGAGAGCTTGTAAAGACACATTCCGAACCCGAGACCGTTGCTTATTATCTCAGGAACGATTATTCTATGGGCGATCCCCTTATCTTCAGGCATATGCTTATCTGCGGGAGCACGGGAACGGGAAAGACTTTTCTCTCGAAAAACATCCTGCGCCAGTTCATGACTGAAAACAACCGGTACAGGCTGCGCAACTCTCCCGATAAGGCGAGGAAAAACCCTTGCCTGGTAATTATGGACCCTCAGGATGAATATTCCCAGATTTTTGAGGACAACGATATCCTTACAGAGGACGACAAATTCAGGTTTGAATCCGAAAATGTTACTTACGGCAGGGTTCAGTCCACAAAAGCTTTTGTGGCAAAGGTCGATGGGCAGAAATACCCCGGAGACAAGTCAAGAGCAGAGCAGATCGAGTTTACAATTCCTTTTTCCCTTGTGGAACACAATTCATGGCTTATTGCAGCAGCAGGGATGTCCGAACTTCAATTTATCGGGCTTGAAGTACTCCTCGGAGACTTCTTCAAGTCAAGCGTGCCGCATACTTATCAGAACTTTATCAGCCACATTCAGAACGAAGGCACTCGTTCTTACTACATTGATAGCAATAGAATCCATGAGTCTTCTTATGACGGGATCGTCCGGAGAGTTAGCAGCAAATTTTTCTCAAAGGTCTTTGACCGCGATGCAACCCCGATTTCCAACATCGTTGATAAAATCTTCAAACCAGGGCAGATTTCTGTTTTCCCTACCGAATACATAAGCTCCCCAAGGATCAGGGATCTCATAGTTCTGACGATTATGAGCCTGATAGTTGATAACAAGCTCAATACCACAGGGATTGATGCTATCAAAGAAACTCCGATTATCCTGGCGCTGGACGAAGCTCACCGCTACCTTTCAAAGGCAAACGGGGAACATGCCCGCCTTATTATTTCTCGTTTTGCAGATGCAGCACGCCAGGGAAGAAAAGAAGCTCTCGGGCTCTTTTTGATCACGCAGGACCCTCAGGACATTGATGATACTGTCATCAAGCAGATTAATACAAAGCTAATCCTTAACCTCAATAACGATGCTGCAATCTCTTCCCTGAAAGTCCCTAAAGAATACGAGCGCAGGATTCCCTACCTTAAGAAAGGGCAGATGGTTATCCACAGCCCTGATAACAGCGATATCGTGGAAATTCTCGGGCTTTCAAACTGTGTTGTGAGGCACCGTTAAAAAATCAGAAAATTGAAAATAACGAATCTGATTTTCAGGAAAAAGTTATCTGCGCATGCCTGCCTTATGAAGTAAGGCACTTGTCTCTTCTTTTTCATTTTTATGGTTACTTTTCTTTTTACCTGTCTTCCAGAATGTACTTTTTACATAGAGTGTATCCTGAAATATCCTGATTTTGCTTATCCAGATCCTTTTGTACCTGCGATCAAGCCAGTCGATTTTTCAGAAGCAGTTGATTACTTTTTACCAGGATGGGATCCGAAAAGCTCACTAGAGCGTCAATTTATAGAGATATACGCTTGTTTTTAAATGGGAATGGTGTATATTCTTTTTCCCACCCGTGCACCTTTCGTTCTTCGCATTCGATAAGCATTAAAAGTCTGTCCTCTATTTACGGACTTGTACGAAGGGAAAAAAGCAAATGTAATATTAATATATTCTGAAAGTAAAAACAAAAACGTTAAGGATAAAAAGGAGCCTACAGATACGGTTTATGTATGCTTTTGTATTTTTCAAAAATTAATTTTGCATTTACTCGTGGCCAGATCGGCAGGATACTATACATTCCTGTATACTATGGAATAAATGAGTTTAGAAAAGTGCTGCCAGGGCATGTATAAAAATATTATGGAGTTTTTTTGGATTGAACTTCATGATTTTTATTGCCATCTGTTAAGTAACTACGTACTTTACTTAACACAAGGAATATTAAGCCTTTAAATCAAAAAATACGGGCTAAATTTGTACCATTTCTTACTGAATTTCTGACCAAGATTTAAATAGTTGTAGAGATATTCGTACTGTTTGAAAGTGTTTAATTCAGAGGAGTGTACCAGACTCCTCTGAACACTTTAAAGAAAAGAAGGTATTACTATGAAACTGACATGGAAGTATAAAAACTCTACTGTAATATTTGAACCTTCGGATAGACTGGTGCTTATCTGCATCGGGCTGCTTTTTGGATTCAAAAACGTTTTCCCCTATGTTTGAACAATGAGTTTCCTGATTTATTTTTTTATCAGGCTTTTTTATTTTTTCTATAAGAAGTCTGCCTGCAACTTTGGATGCAAGTTGTCTTTCTTAACCACTCTTCTGCTAATAGCTGTTTTTCATGGCATCGGTCTCTTCTTCTCTTTCCCTTCTTCTCTATGCTTGCCTCTCATTACCTGTGCTCAAGGCTCTTGAAAATGAGCAAATACATAACTGCTTCCGGAAAAATAAGGAAACGAAAAATCATTTTGGAAATCACTGAAATTCTGGTAAAAATCTCAAAATACATATTATATAAGTTCATTATGCATATTGTGATAAAAATTGGAAATCAATAGTAATGAGCCACTAAACATTATATCACAGTTATTGATTCCTATCTTTCTTATACTTATAACGTGCATTATACAAGAACCACTCAAAAATTTTTTGAGTTTTCGTGAAAAAAGTCAATATATTAAACTTTTAAGATCAGACTTCCCTTCCATATTTAAATATCAACTATTAATATTAGACTACAAATTTGACTCTTTTTCTTCTAGTTTCCTTTTCATTTTTTTTGGTCTTTTTTTAGGTGCATATATTACACAATATTTGTATCAAGAAGTTGTATCATATTTGATTGATTATTGGTTTTCAAATTTCAGTTCCATTCAAACTTTTTTTCATAATGACAATATAGGGCCAATGGATATGGAACTGATTGCATGTACAGGTTTAAACTGTATAATCTTTTTTATCTTTTGGGTTCTTACTCTTTATGTATTTTTTTTAGACTATCTATTCAAACCACAATCAGCACCAGAGGGTAGTAAGCGGATAATAAAACTTTGCAACAGCCTTTTAAAACTATTCAAAAAACAACTAACATCAGACGGCAAAATTAAGTGGATAATAAGGTATATTTCCAACAGCCTTTCAAAACTATTCAAACAACAACTAACATCAGATGGAAAAATTAAGGAAGGAATAAGATATGTTTATGCATCACATTGGCTTCTGATAGGGTATTTATTAGGCGTGTATATGCTGATATTTAATTTGATTCCTTATTATTTACAAATGTACTCTATTGAACGTTTAAATGATTTTTCAGACCATGAATATAATTATACTTATTTCCTTTATATATATGATAGTGTGAAAATAAATCTCCCATATTTTCAATATATCGAATTTATTTTTGCATTTGGGCTTCTATATTCCGTTGGTTGCCTTATAGCTGCATATTCTATAAACAGAATATTATCTTCTGTAATAACTGAAACAATAACATCTTTTTATCAAAACGGTTTTCCATACATAATAATAAAAACTGGAAATGGAGAAATTAAAGGTCAACTAAAAGAAATTCGGAATAAATCTCTGATAGCGTTAAGTGAAAAAAATGTATTAACATTAGTTCCTTGGAATAAAATAGAGATAATGGAAGCTATGCAGCCAGTAATATATGAATATGCAGTTCATGATACTGGTTCTATAAAAGATGAGAGACAGGCAGAACAACAGATTGCACATTAAGTTACTTCAAGAAACAGGCCTGTTATTTAGAATTCCTTGCTGGCAGGAGCTCCTTCTATCCTGCAATACTCCCTTCTATCCTGCTCAATCAAATGAATAAAATTAGAGCAAAATTGAAGGAAAAATGCATTTTTCGGGCACTTACATGATTTTGAAGTTTTCCAGTGGAAATTTCGGTAAAAATGAGATTCCTATATAATCTGAGTATCACAAATTGGTAAAGATTTCGTACTAATTTTGCGAAAATTAAAGTTCATTTAAAAATGGTCGAAGGACAAATTAAGAGGATTTTGTAAGAGCTCAATAATTTTGATATATTTTACTCCGATTACCGACTTCAACGACCTGAATAATAAGTACAGGGTCTTTAATTGCCATTATTATCCTATATTCTCTCACTCTTAAGGAATAAAGAGGCGTTTTGGCAGATGTTTTTAGCTTCTTGACATGCTCATAAGGATCTTCTTTGATTTTGCTAACAGCACTGAAGATTTTTGTTTTTACTTCAGCAGGTAATTTATTCATATCTTTAATCGCATTCGCTGTATACTCAACAGAATACATTTAATCCTCAATACCCATCATACGTTTAGCTTCCTCTTCGCTGTATACTCTACCTGCTTTAATATCCTCCAGGCTCTCCTCAATGCCTTTTATGTCTTCATCTGTTAACGGTTCTTCGTCATATGCTATTTTTATAAGCCTTTCAACGACAGAATTATAAGATTCGTTTTTATATGCTTTTAAATCGTCTAACTTTCTCTTGATATCAGGATCAATACAGATTGTTGTTGTCGCTGCCATAACAACCTATAAGTTTCTATAGGTTAAAAATATTCTATAGAGACTTGATAATCACAGGTTGATGGGAATATCCCTCTCTATGGCGCTTTTAAAGGTTCTGTTGCAAAAATTCATAAGCAGCATGCAGTAGAATAAAAAGGAAGTCAAAAGAATGGTAATATGCTATCTAATTTCTTTAATTTAAGTGGAAAATTTACGAAGGAGAAATTATCCTGCTTAATAATAGAGCTGACCCCAAAACTCAAAAACTACTTACTTAGTTCTCAATTTTGAAGTAATCAATCGAGCTACTAACCAGGAAAGTAGTAATGAAACCTAAATGATAAGTGCATAAAAAAATAGCTTTTGGGATAGGCTCATAAACTGGGGTTAAGAACACTAAAACTTAAAATAAACCGCAAATATTCATTTTTACAGAAGCATCTGTAAAAAGATGTATAAATATAAAAAAGAAAATATGAAAAAGAATGGGATAGCGCGGATTTGAACCGCGGTCCAAGCGTCCCAAACGCTCGAGGATGGACCAAGCTACCCTACTATCCCAAAAGGATATGCCATAAGGGCTTCCCTTCAAAGGATATTATCCTTTATATAGCTTTCGATAGAACGTGCGGCTGTACTCTGAACTCAAGAATCAAAATGAGTAAAATAAGAATTTTTCTCATTCCCAGCGCTGATAAATATCGTTTTCTACCCCCAGGAGGTCAAGTGCCCTGCCGACCATAGTATCTATAAGGTCTTCAAGGGTTTTCGGTCTGGAATAAAAGCCAGGGCATGCCGGAAGTATGCTTGCACCAGCTTTTTTGGCTTTCAGCATATTCTCGAGGTGTATAAGGTTGAGGGGAGTTTCTCTTGTCATGAGGATAAGTTTTCTCTCTTCTTTCAGGCAGACATCCGCAGCCCTTGTTATCAGGGTATCGGATATTCCGTTTGCGACCGCTCCGAGAGTCTTCATGCTGCATGGAGCAATAATCATTCCCGAAGTTTTGTAAGAGCCGCTGGCTATTGGGGCTGAGAAGTCTTTCTGGGAATAATTCCAGGTAGCCAGTTTTTCGACTTCCACGGGTAAGTAATCAGTTTCGATCTCGATTATCTGTTTTGCAGCTTCGGTAAGTACAAGATGGGTTTTAATCCCTGTTTTTGCCAGCACTTCAAGAAGGCGGATTCCATACTGAACCCCTGAAGCTCCGCTGATACCTACAATTATTTCCATTATTCATTTCTCCTTGCTGTCAAATCACTTTCTTCACAGTAGGCAATGAAGTTTCCGACCATTTCCTCTGCGGTTGAGACTATTTCTTTTATCTCTTCCAGGCTGATATTATCTACGTGGATACCGACAACAACTACCGACGTTTTTTCAGTTGCTTTGCTTACCCTTCTTGCGCTGTCAAGGGCAAGCTGTTCTTCCCTGTGCCCCGGGAGTGTGAGCACGGAAGAGCTGGCTCTACCGCTTTTTTCATCAAACAGCCCTACCGCAACTGCGCCAGCATGCTCCTTTCCGCCGGTAAGAGTCAGCAGGTAGTCTTCCCCCAGTTTCTTCGCTTCGAGAGTGATTTCTATCCTGCTGACTTCCTTAGTGATTCTAAACAAAATTTTACTCCTTTACTTCAGTTTCTTCCAGATCGCTCAACTTGAATTGTTTTGTTACTTTTTTTACATTAAAGTATTCCTTTGCAGCCTTTCCCACAGCTTCACAGTGTTCCTTCGGGCAGTAAACCCCCATTCTCCAGTTATCCATATGAGCTTCCTGCAGAATGGACACGAAATGCGATGCTTCATTAAGGGGAACCAGTTTATGGTTTGTTTTTATCATTGCCTTCATTTCAAGCATTTCAGGGGTTTTTGGAATATCTACAAGCACGCATTGCAGGTCAACTCCGGCAAGTTCTGCAATTTCTTTCTCAGCTCTCTCAATTCTATCCCTGTGTTTTAACACGCCTTTCCCTGCATCTTCAAGCCCTATATAAAGCGCCCTTTTATACAGTTTACGTGAATCGATCTTCCTGCCAAGTTCTCCTCCATACCCCTTTGAGTTTCGCATGGCTGCTGTGAGATCTATATCGTCCATTTGCCTTAACCGGAATGGGTCGAGCTCTCCGTCCTGTATCATATATTCAACGGCTTTTGAGCACATGGATTCCGAGATTCTTGTCACGTGGTGGTAATAAACTGAAGTGTTCATCCAGAAACGGGAGACAAGGAGAGATTCGGCTGCTTTAAGCCCTCCTTCGTCGATCACGAGCCTGTCTTCATGAAAACGCATCTGGTTAATCAGGCGGTTATAGTCCACAACCCCGAAAGCAACACCTGTATAATGAGCATCCCGGACAAGGTAGTCCATCCTGTCCACATCTATCTCACTGCTAAGGATCTGCCCCAGGGATGTCTCACCTTCGACGTGTTTTGCAAGCTCTCCGGGGTAAATCCCGTGCTTACCAAGCACATCTTTAATCTCTCCTTTTCCTACTATTTCTTTTACCTCGTCATGCCTGCGCCTGGTATATTTGTAAATTACGTTCTCTGTTACATGGGAAAAAGGGCCATGCCCCACATCATGCAAAAGAGCAGCAACTCTGATCTCCAGTTTTTTATCCTCATCGATAGAATTAAGATTTTTCATAAGCATGGAGGCAAGGTGCATGGCTCCGAGGGAGTGTTCAAAACGTGTATGGTTTGCTCCCGGATATACAAGGTTTGAAAATCCAAGCTGTCTGACTCTTCTGAGGCGTTGCATCTGGGAGGTAGCCAGGATTTCCTGGACGACTTCATCCAGTTCTATATAACCGTGTACGGGATCAAGGACTACTTTCATTAATCTTTAGACAGATGTCATTATATATTGTTGTATCTATTACTTTGATGATACTGCTTTAATACGCAAATTAAGAGGTACCTGCTGCCCGAAAGTTGAAATAACTTGGGAAACAGGTATTAGATACAGGTAATATCATGATTATATTTTCAGGCGGCACTGGAACTCCCAAACTCCTTGATGGGCTCAGGGAAATTCTCCCGCCGGAGGAATTGACAGTTGTTGTAAATACTGCCGAAGACCTCTGGGTTTCTGGGAACCTGATCTCTCCAGATCTGGATACAGTGCTCTATCTTTTCTCAGACCAGATTGACAGGAAGAAATGGTGGGGCATAGAGCATGATACCTTCAAGACTTATGAGCGCATGAAGGAACTTGGGATTGAAGAGAGTATGAAGCTCGGGGACATGGATAGGGCAACTCATATTATCCGCTCAGACCTTATCAGGAACGGAAAGTCCCTTACAGAGGCAACTTTAAAACTGGCTTCCATTTTCGGGATAAATGCAAATATTTTACCTATGTCTGACAATCCTGTTTCCACTTATATAGAAACTGCTGGCGGAGTAATGCATTTCCAGGAATTCTGGATAGGAAGACGAGGAGAACCCGATGTTCAGGGAGTGGATATCAGGGGAGTTTCCGAAGCTTTAATTTCTCCAAATGTGCTCGAAGCCCTTGAAAACGATGATAATGTCCTTATAGGTCCAAGCAACCCTATCACAAGTATAGGTCCGATTATTTCGCTTCCGGGAATGAAGGAAATCCTACAAAAGAAAAAAGTAGTAGCAGTCAGCCCGATTATCGGGAATGCCCCTGTCAGCGGCCCTGCCGGGAAACTGATGCCTGCCTGTGGGCTTGAAGTCTCTTCAATGGGAGTCGCTGAATACTATCAGGATTTCCTTGATGTCTTCGTTTTCGATGAAAGGGACCGCGCAGATGAATTCGCGTTCGAGAAAATCGGATGTCATGCTGTCCGTGCAGACACCCTGATGACATCTACAGAGAAGAGCAAAGAACTTGCAGAGATTGTGGTCAGGCTTTTTGACAATATTGTCTGCCGTTAACTTTTCTTTTTGACTTTTTTTCTCTCTTTATTTTCCTTTCCCTACTTTTTCTTTCCTTTTTTCTTTCCTTTTCTATATTCTTCTTTCTCTCTTCTTTCCTTATTCTTTTCTTTTTTTTCTTTCCTTTTTTATTCTTTCTCTTTTCTCTTCTTTCCGTATTCTTGTTTTTTCTTCCCTTCCCGGTATTCTTTTATTCTCTATTTTTTGTTTCCTCTCCTCTCTTTTTTTCCCATAGATCCCCTTTATCCCCTTCTCTAGTACCTGCGAATATTCAACGTTAACAAAATTCGAAAGTTTTATGTATTATTTTCTTGATAATTTGTAACACTAAAAAACATAAAATCGATTTTTTATCCTATTTGTTAAGTTACGTTTGTAGGAAAATGTTACGCCTGAATACACTACCTGTATCAGGATAAAGATGACTTATGGGCAGTAGAGGTAAAAATATGATTGAAAGATGTTTGTTTACAAACAAGAAAATCAAAACAAAAATCACCAATTTTGTTTTCCTGACAGTACTCATCTTTTCCCTTGGTACCATTCCGGGGATGGCAGCCGAAACTGATAGTCAGGAGTTAATGGCTCAGGTTTTTGCCGCAGCCGAAACAGAGCTGGGAAGCATCGGACCTGAAAATATCCTTATAATCACTGACATTGGATCTCCTGCAGAATCTTATGTCTTTCTGGACAGTTTTTACTCGGAGTTCTATGAAAGGGATTTGAAATATACTGATAATCTCCTTGTTGTTCAGAATGCAAGGAATGCTCCTCTCTGGTTTGCGTTCTTTGACAAATCAAGCGGGAACTGTACTTACATCGAGGTCTCATATGGAGATGAGGACAAGATCAGCTATCAGGTCACAGAAAATATAAACTTTAATGAGCTTTCGAAAAACAAGAAGTCCGTAGATGCCTGGAATGAAAAAATAAATTCTACTGTTTTTAAAGGGCATGAATTTGCCATACTTACGATTTCCAATGCCTGGGCTACAGGAAATCTCGATTATGAACTTATGCAGTGCCTGGAAATACACAACCACTTCTGTCCCGGAGTTTCCAGTGGCTTTGTGCTCGCAAACTGGATGGAAGAAAATTACCCGCTTGAAGAAGGAATAAGTTACACGATTTTTTCCTGCCCCAGCTGGTGTAAAGAGGACATTTTTGTCAAACGCTGGGATGCAACCCCTGGAAAAGGAGGAATTTTTGTCTCTGCGCTGACTGATGAAGAGATCGAAGCGATCGGGAATTCTCCTGCCGGAATATTTGTGGTTACGGATAAGAACGCAGGAACAATGAAAGCAGTGGTACTCGGGTTTGACTTTGATGTTGTGAATACGAAGTGCGGGGCAAAAAAAGATGATCCTGCATGGATTTCGAAATACCTGGCAGACCTCTGGCTTATGGACAGAGGCAACTGGGATGAGGAAGGCCTTGTTACGAATATTGCGGTTATTGACATTGACAAGGATACCCTGAGTGAGATGAAGCGGGCAGGTTCCAATCCCTATGAAGTTCTCGGGCTTCTCAACTCAAATGGAAATGTTAATCCTCCAGCTAAAGATAAGGAATTGATAGATCAGGTCTTTTCCGCAGCCGAAGCAGAGCTGGGAGCTCTCGGGCCTGAAAACACTTTTATAATGACTGATATCGGCTCTCCTGCAGAGTCCGATTTTTTTCTAAATGATTTCTATTCTGAATTCTATGGAAGAGAGTTGCAGTATACAAAGAACCTGCTTGTAGTCCAGAACACAAGAAATGCCCCCTTATGGTTTGCTTTTTTTGACAAATCAAGCGGGAAATGCACTTATATTGAGGCTTCATACGAAAATGAAGATAAGATCAGCTATCAGGTAACAGAAAATATAGACTTTGAGACGCTTTCCGGAAGCCAGGAGTCCAGAGCAGCCTGGAGCGAAAAAGTAAACTCAAAGGTTTTTAACGGGCGTGAATTTGCCATACTTACACTTTCCAATGCGTGGGCTACAGGAAATTTCGATTATGAACTTATGCAGTGCCTTGAAATACACAACCATTTCTGTCCCGGAGTCTCGAGCGGCTTTGTGCTCGCAAACTGGATGGAAGAAAATTACCCGCTTGAAGAAGGTGTAAGTTACACGGTTTTCTCCACTCCTCACTGGTGTAAGGATGATATTTTCTTAAAGCGCTGGGATGCAACCCCTGGAAAAGGAGGGATTTTTGTCTCAGAGTTGACAGACGAGGAGCTTAATGCAATTGGAAGCGACCTTGCTGGAATTTTCGTTGTCAGAGATAAGAATGCAGGAACTCTGAAGGCAGTTGTGCTCGGGTACAACTCTGATGTTGCGAGTGCAAATTGCGGGGCAAAAGAGGGCGATCCTGAATGGGTTTCAAAATATCTGAAGGATCTCTGGCTTATGAATCCTGAACACTGGAACGGTCTTGTTACTGAAATCGCAGTCATTGATATTGATGATGCTACCCTGAGTGAAATGAAACTGGCAGATACCAATCCCTATGAAGTCCTTGGACTACTCAACCAGGGGGAAAATGTAAGTACCCAGAATCTGGAGTCTGCTGAATCAGTAACTGCATAATCAAAACTCAAATATGAATTAGCATGAAAAACGCTGTGGAATCTTTAATGGATTCCTTTTTACCTTATTTTATCTTTCTTGCGTTTTTCTCTCTCAGTTTGATTCTTGATTTTATTTTTATTTATTCATTCTCACTTTTTATCCGGGCATCCTTAAACTTATTAACACTGAAATAGCTATTTAATGTAAATTTCCTGCATCCCGAACATAAACGGACCGGGACTGGAAAACCAAAGCTATATGAAGTACTTTGATGTTTCCTTGAAATCAACTTCTCTTTCCCGGCAGCAATTTTGTGCACTTATATACGCTTACATTCCTGGATTCGGGAAACAGTACTAAAGGGAGCAGGCTTAATTTCAGGATTTTTTACTTCCCGGAATATCGAGACAGCCAGAAAAAGGTTAAAACCATGCTTGAAAGACTGCAAGATTCACTGATCAAATCCCCTATAATCAAGCGAGGGGAGTACAATTATTTTATCCATCCTATTTCCGATGGCGTACCTTCTATCGACCCCCATCTTGTAGAAGAGATCTCGGATTATATCACAGAAATCGCAGACCTGAAAGTTGACACTATCCTGACAGTGGAAGCAATGGGCATTCCGGTTGCAAACGCCCTCTCCCTTAAAACCGGAATTCCTCTCACCATTGTTCGAAAGAGGCCATATTTCCTTGAAGGGGAAGTCGAACTCTCTCAGAGCACAGGATATTCGAAGGGCGTCCTCTATATAAACGGGCTCAAAAAAGGGGACACAGTAATTATCGTTGACGACGTTATCAGTACAGGGGGAACACTCCTTGCCCTTGTGAGGGCGCTGCAGAATATGGGCGTTAAGATAACGGATGTGGTTTCCGTTATAGGGCGCGGAGACGGCTATCTGAAGCTGAGAGAGCTTGGAGTTGACCCGAAAATTCTCGTTACGATTGATGTAAGTGAGAAAGGTGTGGAGATCAAGGATGTCTTTAGGAATCAGTGAAGCATTCGACCTGAGGCCTGAATATATAATCAGCGTAATAAAAGACACTAAAGCGAAGCTCGTAGGTTTTCAGTTTCCTGAAGGATTAAAACGCAAAGGTCCCGAGCTGGCAAAAAAGGTCGAAGAGGCGACAGGGGCTGAAATTATTATATCAGGAGATCCGTGTTTCGGGGCTTGCGACCTGGACAGGACTCTCCTTGACTACGTTGACATTCTTTTCCATTTCGGGCATGCGGAACTGGAAGACATAAGGCTCTCGGATAAAGTCTATTTTATCGAAACCCGATCTTCGGTTGACGTCAGGCCTGTTATTGAAAAGGCTGTCCGCGAACTCGAAGGTCAGAAAATAGGGCTGATTACCACTGTTCAGCATGTCCATAAACTTCCTGATGCATGCAGCGTGCTGGAGAAAATGGGAAAGACCTGCGTTATCGGGCGTGGTGACTCGCGTATTGCTTACGCGGGGCAGGTTCTCGGATGCAATTTTTCGGCAGCCCGGGATGAGGATTGCGACGAGTACCTTTACATCGGAAGCGGGGATTTCCATCCTCTGGGAGTAGCCCTTTCCACAAAGAAACGCGTACTTGCAGCCGATCCGTTTTCCGGAAAAGTCCGCGAGGTTGACCCTTCAAGGATTCTGCGCCAGAGGAGTGCTGTAATTGCAAAATCTCTGGATGCACAGGTGTTCGGGATCATTGTCTCAAGTAAAAACGGGCAGGAGAGAGTAAAGCTTGCTTCTTCTTTAAAAGAACTCGCAAAAAAGCACGGAAAAGAGGCACACCTGATCCTTATCGACCTCGTAACCCCGGACCAGCTGCTTCAGTTTAAGGTAGATGCTTTCGTAAATACCGCCTGCCCAAGGCTTGCTGTGGATGAAGTGGGGCGCTTTCCTGCTCCTATGCTGACGCCTCAGGAATTTGAAATAGTCCTTGGAGAACGCGATTGGGAAAAGCTTGTGCTTGATGAGATCACCGAAGAGCCGGTGTGATTTTTATCATACAATAGTGGCTGCGTAATTTTCTATCGGATATAAATCGAGTAATAAATCGAGTAATAAATCGAGTAATTAAGAAGAATTCGAGATATGAAACAGAGAAAGCTTGAAATGCTGCTTGAAGAGATAGAAGGGTTTTCTGACCCTGAACTTGAACTGGAACAGTACCAGACACCTTCCCTTCTTGCTGCGGAAATACTCCATTTTGCTTACATGCAGGGAGACCTTGATGGCTCAGTCCAGGACCTGGGCTGCGGTACGGGTATTCTTGCAATAGGAGCAAAACTTCTGGGAGCAGAGAAAGTTATTGGATATGATACGGATGCGAAAGCTCTTGAGATTGCAAGGAAAAATGCTGAAAGGCTCGGGGTTGAGGCAGAATTCATTAATTCCGATATCACGGGAGTCTCGGAACGTGTAAAAACCACAGTTATGAACCCTCCTTTCGGGGCAAGAGTCAAAGGAAGGGATAGACCTTTCCTTTCGTCAGCATTAAGAACAAGTGAAGTAATATATTCCATCCACAACCGCGGAAGCCTTTCTTTTATCCAAAAGTTCATTAAGCCTGCGGTCATTACTCACTCGTACGTTGCGAAGTTCCCTATAAAGAGAACTTTCGACTTCCATCAAAAAGAAAGAGAAGTGATTGAGGTAGAGATTTACAGAATTGCTGTTCATGACTGATCCTGTTTTCAGGAGTCCTTCAAGGTATCATGTTTTACAGCTTACACCTTTATGCTCCATTCTGAAAGGCGGAACTGATGAGCTTATTGAACAAGGAATAGATCATAAGATAGAGAACAATACGGAAATAAGTGTTTTTCATCCGTGAAATGAGTAAGCTATGGGTTCATTCCCGCTCCAGGTTCTCTAATGATTTAAAATTGTTGCAATGATTATCTATATCACTAATAGCGATAATTCGAATGAGGGATCATGATTAGAATTCGAAAGAATAAGACTACTAGGAAAAAATTAACGGGTCCTGGTGAAGGAAAACCTGGAACTGAAAAAGAAACTCCAGGGAGTGAAGAAAACAGGGACCAGTTTAAAGGTCAGCAGAGGGATCAGCCCAGGGCTCAGTTTAAAACCCAGCCAAGAGAGCAGGCAAGAGACCAGCCAAAAGGCCAGCCCAGGACTCAGTTTAAATCTCAACCCCGAGACCAGTCAAGGGATCAACCTCGCGGGCAATCCAGAGGCCAGTCAAAGGACCAGTACAGAGGAGAGGCTGACAAAAAGAGGAAGTTCTCCTATCCCAAGAAAGGCGGCGGCCCCAGAGACAGAAAAGAATCCCAGGGGTTCAGGCCTCCTGCAGAACCCGTAACACCCGAAGAAGACCTTGAAAAAGGAGGTTTTGTTCTTCCCGGAGAACTTGTAGGAACTACAGAGGAATTTAAATCGGGCGACGGAACTGCAGTAATTGCAGGAGACATTTATTCTACTGCAACAGGCAACGTACTCATTGACAGAAAAGCCAGGATAGTCTCGGTAAAACCAAACACTATTACTCCAAATATCCTGAAAGTAGGAGATATCATCTACGGCAGGATCACAGATGTGCGCGAATCCGGAGCAATGGTGGAAATTGCAGGGATCGAAGGAAAAGAAAACAGGGAAGTCGTAGGTGCAAGGCCCGGGGATATCCATGTCTCGAATGTAAGGGACTCCTATGTTAAGAGGCTGGCAGATGAGTTCAGGCCTTCTGATATTATAAGAGCCAGGGTCATTGATGTTGAGAGAATGCGGCTTACCACAGCTGAAGATTCTCTTGGGGTCGTAAAAGCTTACTGTTCAAACTGCAAAGGAGAACTTGTGCTGGAAGGGAAAAAGCTTAAATGTCCTGTCTGCAATATGACTGAAACCCGTAAGATCTCAACTGAGTACGGGAAGGGGATCAGGTAATTTTCTTCCCCACCTTACTTTGAGCGGTTCTGCCATTACGGCGAACTATTCATTCTATGGCAAATATTTATAACCGGTTATATTATTCACCATTTACAGGTGGTCACCAGTGGAACTGAACATTATTAACAAAACAAACAATGAGCTTGAAGTCGAGCTCAGAGGCGAAACTCATACCCTTCTTAATCTTCTCAAGGACCTCCTGATTAAAGACGAAAGGGTTGAAACAGCTTTCTATGACATGAAATATGTGAGCATCAGTGAACCTGTCCTTTACCTTAAAACCAATGGCGCAGACCCGATTCAGGTTTTAAAGGAAGTGGCAGCAATCATTGTTTCTCAATGCGACGAATTCATCGATGTCTTCAGCAAGGCAGCAAACGCCTGAGTTAGAAACGCAGGTGCGGGACGCCTTTTTAAGGCGTTTTGCTAATTTTTCTCTTTTATCAGGAATCTCTGAAAAATGAAGTTCAGGCATTCATCTTTTACAGCCTACAGCTTTTTATATTCTCTCAGTTGTTCTGGCATACTTTTTTATGAATTCTCGGCGTATCATGGATGAGCAGGGCTTTAAACAGTTCAATTCATATAATAGAAATGAACCTGCTAAATAAACAATTTTGAAGCATCAGGCTAAATTAGCACTTCAAATCAGGAATTTACAATTTTTACGAGGTACAAATAAAATGACACTTGATGACTCATCCTTACAGAAGTATGGTTTCATAAAAAGAGAAACCCTTGGCAGCATAAATATTGACCCTCTTCAGACAGGCGGGCTTTTGACCGAAGCGGCTAAACAGGCTCTTGTCGAATGGGGAGACGGCTACTCTGTCTGTGACTTCTGTGGTGGAGTTCTCGATCTGATCAAAAAGCCTCCTATCCATGATTTCGTACATCAGGCGCTCCCTGAGTTTCTGGGCTGCGATGAAGCAAGGGTTACAAACGGGGCAAGAGAATCCAAGTTTGCTGTTATGCATTCCGTTGGAAAGCCCGGAGACTGGATTGTGCTTGACGGGCTTGCCCATTACTCTTCTTATGTCGCAGCCGAAAGGGCCGGCCTGAATATCAAAGCAGTGCCGCATGCCGGCAGCCCGGAATATTATCTTGACCCCGAAGGATACGGCAGGGCAATCGAAGAAGTTATTAAAGAGAGCGGAAAACCTCCGGCTCTGGCACTTGTTACTTATCCTGACGGAAGCTACGGAAACGTTCCTGACGCTAAAAAGATTGCATCCGTCTGCCACGAATACGATGTACCTCTTCTTCTGAACGGAGCATACTGCGTGGGAAGAATGCCGGTATCTGCAAAAGAAATCGGGGCTGATTTTATCGTAGGCAGCGGGCATAAATCCATGGCAGCTTCTGGCCCTGTAGGGGTGCTTGGCGTAAGCAAAGAATATGCTCCTGTCGTATTCAGGAAATCAGCACACAACAAGGTAAAAGAAGTTGAACTTCTCGGGTGCACTGCCCGTGGAGCAACGGTTATGACCCTGATGGCTTCTTTCCCGGAAGTTGTAAAGAGAGTTAGGAACTGGGACCAGGAAGTCGGAAATGCCTGCTGGTTCTCTTCAAGGCTTGAAGGCATGGGCTTTATCCAGCGCGGACAAAGACCGCATTCTCACGACCTTATGTTCTTCGAAGCTCCTGGATTCTACGAAATTTCGGAAAAAGTCAAAAACGGAAGGTATTTCCTTTACAAGGAGTTGAAGAGCCGCAACATCCACGGCATCAAGTCAGGGCTTACCAAATATTTCAAACTCAGCACCTTCGGGCTCGGAAAGGAAAAGCTTGGTATTGTTGCAGATGCTTTTGAGGATATCCTGAAAAAGTATGAGGATGTTTAAAATCAGCTAAGAGGACTTTTGCTGTTCTCTTAATGGTTGTATTTTGAGACCCGGATTTGCTTCTACAATTGAAGTTTTAAATTCCGGGCTAATATATTACCTCTATGTCTTGACTTCAGGCTACTTTACTTTTCATTCTTTATCTACTTCCTGTTTTTTTAGCCAGCCTTTTTCTTCCAATTTCTGTCCTCTCAGAGATGATGGAAAGACATTTCATTAAGAATGAGCTTATATATACTTAAAGTCTCATTCTAAATGAGGTTTTATAAAGATGAATCTTCATTAATCGTGAGGATATTATGGATCTGCAGGTATTGAAAGAAGTCATACGAGAGCAAAAGGCAGTTTTTGAGGCAAAAGGACCTGAAGGACTTGTTGAATGGGAAGCCCTTAAAAAAGTTTCTGAATTTTTGAAACTCCCTCACGTCCTTGTGATCTCTGGTCTGAGGCGTTCCGGGAAGAGTACTCTTCTTAAGCAGATTCGTAATCATTTATACGGAAACAAACCAGTTTACTATTTTAATTTCGAGGATGAACGCCTGATTGGTTTTGGAGCGGAGGACTTTAATCTTCTTTATGAGACGTTTATTGAGCTGTTCGGAAAAAGCAGTGTTTTTTTCTTTGATGAAATCCAGAACGTTGAAGGCTGGGAGCTCTTCGTCCGGAGGATGTATGAAAGAGGATTCAAGTTCATCATTACCGGTTCTAATTCCTCTTTACTTAGCCGGGAACTCGGGACCAGATTGACAGGGCGCTATGTGGGACTGGAACTTTATCCCTTTTCTTTCCTGGAGTTCCTTAAATTCAAAGGCATCCCTTCCCCGGAAGAACCTTTAACTGAAGAGAGGGGCCTTATTAAGGGGGCTTTCAATGAGTATCTGGAAAAGGGGGTATCCCTGAGTACCTGCGCTTTGAGAATGCTGAACTCCTGAAGACTCTTTATGAAAACATTCTTTACAAAGATATCCTTGTCCGCTACGGACTAGGCGATGAAAATGCCCTGAGGGAGCTTGCTCTCTACCTTTTTTCAAATTACGCCTCAGAGATCAATTACAGCAAATTGCAGAAAATACTGGGTCTGGGAAGTGCAAATACGGTCAAGAGCTACATAGGCTACCTCGAAAACTCCTATATGGTTTTCACAATTCCAAAGTATGACTTTTCCCTCAAAAAACAAATTTATGCCCCTAAAAAGGTTTATGCGATTGATTCAGCCTTCATAAACCTTATATCCTTCAAGTTTTCCAGGGATCGGGGAAAAATGCTGGAAAACCTCGTTTTTCTTGAACTCAAAAGAAGGAATATGGAGCTTTACTATCACAAAGTTCGGAAGGAGTGTGATTTTATTGTTACAGAAAATGAGAGACCTGTGGAAGCTATACAGGTAATTATGGCTTTGACCGGTAACAGGGAGCGGGAATACGGCGGGCTCCTTGAAGCCCTGGAAGCCTATGGACTCGAAAAAGGGCTGATCCTGACTGAGTCCGAAGAGTTTGAAGAGGTCTTTCAGGGCAAAAAAATTATAGTTAGACCCATCTGGAAATGGCTTCTGGAATAAATATAAAGGTAGAGTAATATTACTCTTACTTCTTTAACTCCACATTTTCCACATATCCTTCTCCACGCGGAGTCAGGACATAGTACTGAACTCCTTCATCTTCCTCTTTTTCAATACAGAGGGTGCTTTCAAGAGTACACAGGTTATAGTTTGCCTGGGTATCCGTTAGTTTAAACCCAGTTTTTATTTCCTCAAACGTCATCCTTCGGTTGTCAAGGGCTTTGAGGATATTCCTACGGACTGGATTTTGAAGGGCATTCAGGCAGGCTTTATGGTCTTCGGTCATATCTTCTTTCATCCTGCCTTCGCGCTTCATCCTTGAGACCCATTCTTCTTTCCTTTTTGCAGCTTCTTCGGGAGTCATATCTGATCATTAATATATTGGCGTAAGTCTGCAAATAGGTTTGCGAATAAAGCTGAATTTGCATACCATTTTTCAGGGCTGCAACATAAACAAAATCAAACGAGATCAAATAAGATCAAATAAGATCGTTCCCAATTTCCTTTCATGAAGCTGAACCCTGAACTCGAATCGATTGAAACGCTTGCAAATATTATCCTGACTGCAGCCAGAACAGCCCCCAAGGGTAAGGGGATCGACGATATTGTTACCTGCCTTTTTTCTTCGGAGGAAAAATCCGAACTTGCCGAAAGGATGGAAGAACTGAGCGAGATTAAGGACCTTAAATTCCTTATCAGGGATGCAAAGAACGTAAGGGATGCGGATGCAATAGTCCTTATCGGCTTGAAAGCCTCCGGAGCAGCCGGTCTTGACTGCGGGGCCTGTGGCTTTGATACCTGCAAAAAGATGCTTGAACAGGAGAAAGTGCAGAAAGAGTTTTCAGGCCCCCACTGCATGATCAAATACCTCGACCTCGGGATTGCTGTGGGCTCTGCTGCTGCAAAAGCAAAGGATCTCTGCATTGACAACAGGATTATGTATTCTGTCGGGGCTGCTGCCTGTTATTTTGAGATGATCGATGCAGACGTTGCAATGGGAATTCCGCTCAGCATCAAAGGGAAAAATATCTTCTTTGACAGGGAATCAACGAGAAAGCCCTGAGTTAAAATTAATATTAAATCCTGACTTTGACAGTTAGATAAAAATAAGTGCTCTCTATTTTGTGTAATTCGGTCAAATGAACATCACAAAACAGAGAGCGTTTCCTACAATTCCTAACAAGAATATAAGTGTTCCTATCGGATCAATTCTTGCTGTCCAGCTCTTTTATGAAAAGCTTAATTTCTTTGATATTTTTAGCAAACATAAAAGCAGGGGTCTTGATCTCAATAGTTTACTAATTGGATTGTTAAGCTACAAATTAACTGAGAATTTTAGTATCAAAGAAGCTGGTAAATGGTTAAATCAGGGAGAAATTCTTGATATCTTAAATCTTGAAAGGTTTCATGAAAGAGTTCTTTACAGAACTCTTGAACTTTTAGGACGTAATAGAGAGGAAATCCTCTCTGACATTCTTGATTCTCTGTTTTCTGTCTACGATTTTGAAGAGACAAATATAAACCTTGATTGGACGAGTATAGTTCTTTACGGGACTAAATCCAACCTTGGTAAATACGGGTATAGTAGAGATCACAGGCCTGATAAGCTGCAGATAACCGTTGGAATCAGTGAATTAACTAATCCCATTAACATTCCTATTGGTGTTACCGTGAATCGAGGAAACGTTCTTGACCTGGAGCACTTCTCTGACACTTATAACCAGGTAAAAAGCAGACTTAAAAAGGGTTCTCTTATTATTTTTGATAAAGGAGCTAACACCACTGATAATCTCAAGAGTATACAGGATGCTGAGATGGACTATCTCACTGCCATGAAACTGAATACAAGTGACGATAAAATAATCGAGAACTTTGATCTGGAAAAAGCAGAACTGATAGATTCCCAAAAAGGTATATATGGGATAAAAATCGTCAAGCCTAGCAGCAGTAAGTATTTCTATTTCTCTGAATCTTTACAGAAAAGACAGTTAGAAGCAAAAGCAAGAGCTGTTCTGAAGAAATTAAAGGAAGCAAAAGAGATTCAGAAGGCTTTAGTAAACAACAAAAAGCTTCCTAAGAAATTCAGAATAAATAATGAGTTGATTGAGATTGATTACTGTTTTAGAACTAAGCTCGAAGAGCTTAGTGATGAGGAAGCTATAGAACTCCTGAAAGCTTCATTGATTAACGGAAGAGAAGGATTTTTTTGTCTGAAATCGAACAGGGATTTGACACTTCAAGATGCATTGATAACATACAGAAAAAAGGATTCTATTGAGAAAATATTCCATTCGTTGAAAAATGAAATCCAGATTAAGCCGTTGAGAGTCTGGTCAGACGATAGCATTTATGGAGCTATTATCCTTGGATTTATAGCCCAATTATTCATATCGCTGATGCGATATGAATTTGAGGAGATAAAACATACGTCTACAAAATTCATTAAAAAAAGCTTGAAGAATTTGACACTTACAATCAAGTTCATGATAAATGGAGTTAAAAACTATATTTTTGCGAATTTTGATAGGATCAATAGCTTATTAGTAACAAAAAGGAATGGAATTATATAGAATATGTAATAAATTTTAATAAATTTTAAAGAATCGTCAAATCCAGTTGGGACAAAAAAGAAAGGAAAAAAAGTATCAATTAGTGGAAACTGTCAAACTGAGGTTAAATTAAAGACAGTATAAAAGCAGTTCCTTGTATGTGCTAAAAAACCATTTGAATAATAAATCCAGTAATAACAAAAAATAAGAATTAAACAACTGCGAAAAAAGAAAAGACGGATTAAAAAATCTGGATTCTCCGTCCTTTACCTTTTGACTATCATTTTTTGGAAGCTCTTACCTGAAGTTTTTCAACTTCTCGAAATCAAGGGTTGCAAAGTAATCCTCTATAGTTTCTGCCCTGCGGATCTGAACTACGCTTCCGTCTTCCCTAAACAGGAGTTCAGCTGAGCGGAGTTTTCCGTTATAGTTGAAGCCCATCGCATGCCCGTGCGCGCCCGCGTCGTGAATTACCAGGATATCTCCTATTTCTACCTCGGGGAGCATCCTGTCGATTGCGAATTTATCATTATTTTCGCAAAGGGAGCCGGTTACATCGTATTTGTGTGCAGGTGCTTCCTTTTCTTTCCCCAGCACGGTTATATGGTGGTAGGCTCCGTACATTCCCGGCCGCATCAGGTTTGCCATGCAGGAATCCAGGCCTACATAATCCCTGTATGTGCTTTTGAGGTGCCTGACCTGTGAGACCAGATAGCCATAGGGTCCTGTGATAACCCTGCCGCATTCAAGATATACCCTGAGAGGAGGAAGGCCGTTAGCTGTAATTGTAGCCTCGTAAGCCTCTTTTACGCCTTTTGCCACAGCTTCAAGGGAGACCGTCTCCTGTTCTGGCCTGTAAGGAATTCCAATCCCGCCGCCGAGGTTTACGAACTCAAAATGAATTCCGAGTTCCTTTGAGATCTCAACTATAAGTTCGAAAAGGATCCTTGCGGTTTCAACAAAGTAATCCGGGTTAAGCTCGTTCGAAGCAACCATTGTATGCATTCCGAAGCGCTTTACGCCTTTATCTCTCAGGACTCTGTACCCTTCAAACATCTGTTCCCGCGTAAAGCCATATTTTGCCTCTTCTGGCTTTCCTATGATCGCATTTCCTTCTTTTAAAGGCCCGGGGTTATACCTGAAACAAACTATCTCAGGAAGTCCTGCATATTTTTCCAGGTAATCTATATGGCTGATATCGTCAAGGTTGATAAAGCCGCCAAGCTCCTTTGCTTTTATAAATTCCTCGGACGGCGTATCATTGGAACTGAACATAATTTCATCGCTGGCCATCCCTGCTTTTTCCGCAAGAATCAACTCAGGCAGGGAACTGCAGTCTGCTCCGAAACCTTCTTCTTTCAGGATTTTGAGGATGAATGGGTTGGGGAGAGCTTTTACGGCAAAAAACTCCTTGAAGCCGGGAACATCCTTAAAGGCGGATTTCATTCTTCTGGCGTTTTCCCGAATTGCTTTCTCATCGTAGATATGAAAAGGAGTGGGGTGTTTTTCCATTATTTTAAGGATATCTTCTTTTGTGAAGGGGAGGTCCTTTGAAACCATTATCTTAACCTTTTGCCTGATTTTTTTTCTTAATCTAATTATGTCTAGTCTGTATCAGTTCTGTATCAATTTGAACTTTTATTCCTTTATTAGTTTTTCCTCTATCCAGCAGCTCGATTTACTATGGTTTCGAATAAGTACTCATAATCACTTCTTATTTTTACTGATTTCATTTGCATAGCTTTCCGGGTATGCAATATGTGTTAAAGTTGCCAACTGGCTCAAAGAGCCAGCGCACAACTACTTTAATGTATCTTTATCCCTTCAGGTGCTGCCAATACCCTCCTGGAGCTTTTCCATCACCCTGTTTATGGTAAAGCTGGCTGCCTTCTGGCGCGGTGGGAACTCTATGAAAGTCGACAAAAAGTCGCCAACTATTTTTTGGGCCGGTATCAGAAGGAAAGCATGGTCAAGCATCCAGTCATAGTAGGTATTGGAGGTCATGTCTGCGCGCTCATACGGGTCTGTTCGGAGATTGAATATCTTTGGAACACGCAGAGGTACAAAGGGCTCAGCCCATACCTGCAGGGTCCCGACAGCACGCTGTTCCATGAAAACCAGTTTCCAGTTATCATACCGTGCTGCAACCAGATCCCCGTCATCGGAGAAGTAAAAGAATTCAATACGCGGGGACTTTTTCTCTTTGCCTGTAAGGTGAGGTAACAGGTTATAACCATCGAGATGCACCTTGAAGTTCTTCTCGCCTGCCTGGTGTCCTTTTTTAAGCTTCTCTCCTATGTCCGGCACTCCTGCAGCTGCAAGGAAAGTTGGCATCCAGTCCATGTGACTTATGATCTCGTTGGATACAACGCCTGCAGGTATTTTGCTCGGCCAGCGCACGACTTCAGGAACGCGGAAAGCACCTTCCCAGTTTGAATTCTTCTCACAACGGAAAGGAGTCATGGCTGCATCGGGCCAGGAATTCATATGAGGTCCGTTGTCTGTGCTGTACAGAACAATGGTATCTTCGGCAATACCCAGCTCGTCAAGCAGGTCAAGCATCATGCCAACCTGCCTGTCGTGCTCGATCATTGCATCGTGATACTCCGACTGCCAGCGCCCTGCCTGACCCCGGATCTCTTCAGGGACATGCACTCTGAAATGCATCCATGTGGTGTTGAGCCATACAAAAAAAGGCTTACCTTCTTCTTTCTGGCGTTTAATGAAATCAATGGCAGCCTCTATGAACTCAAGGTCAACCTTCTCCATGCGTTTCCTGCTCAACGGACCTGTGTCTTCGATCTTTTGCCTGCCCACACGGCCCCAGCGCGGGTCCTCAGTAGGGTCGTCTTCATCAGTGGCCCACGAATGCATCACTCCCCTCGGACCAAACCGTTCTCTGAAAAGCGGAAAGTCCTCTTCAGGGGGATAGTCAGGAAGTTCCGGCTCTTCCTCTGCGTTCAGGTGGTAGAGATTTCCAAAAAATTCATCAAAACCATGAACTGTAGGCAGGTACTCGTTCCGATCTCCAAAGTGGTTCTTGCCGAACTGGCCTGTAGCATAACCCTGGGCTTTCAGAAGTTCGGCAATGGTAGGGTCTTCGTGCTGTAATCCTGTCTTTGCCCCAGGCAGACCTACTTTGCTCAGTCCTGTCCTGAAAGGGCTCTGGCCAGTAATAAATGCTGCACGCCCGGCTGTACAGCTCTGTTCTCCATAGGAGTCTGTGAACCTCATGCCTTCGTTAGCTATGCGGTCTATGTTAGGTGTCCTGTATCCCATCAATCCATCACTGTAGCAGCTGAGATTGCTGATACCTATGTCATCTCCCCAGATGACCAGAATATTTGGTCTCTTTTCTCCCATTGTTTATTCTCCTTTTTATAATGATTACAGATTATCAAAATTACCCGCGCTGATGTATTTTTGGTTCCTTTTCCTTGCAAGATTCTCCCTTACCGGATACTGGATTTCACGTTAATGGTGCCGTTTTTTTCCGTAGCTTCTTCGAATTTGTGGATCAATGTGAATTACCTGCCCATTCCCTCTTTCTTTATCCTGGCATCCTTGCGTCCGTGACAGCGTTTAAATTTGAGCCCGCTGCCGCAGGGGCAGAGTTCGTTACGCCCTACCTTTTGAAAAGCGTCATCCAGAGTCAGAATCTTCATCACCTCTGATGCCGGGTAACCCCTGCGCATCAAGCCTGCCATTATTTGCATAGGAAAATCGATATGCTGGAAGAAAGCTTTCCAGCCTTTGCACAGGTAATTCAGGCCGGATTCTCCTTCAGAGGTGATCAGGAAGCGGTTTTTAGGGCATTCTCCCCTGCAGGCAAAGAATACCTCACATTCCCGGCATACCTGCGGTAGAGTGTCGCGTTTATCCTGCCCGAACCTGTATTGCTTTTCCGAAGCAGCAAGCACTCCCAGTTCATTTTCCATGATATTGCCCAGCAGGTAATCAGGTTCTACAAAATGGTCGCAGGAGTAGAGGTCTCCGTTATGCTCAAGAGCGAGCCCGGTCCCGCATGTTTCCTCAAAAACGCACATTCCTGAAGGCAGCCCCAGCCATCTACGAGCAGATGCCTCAAAAGTCTGCACGAATATTCTTCCCACATCATTTCTTACCCATTCGTCGAAAATGCGGCTCAGGAAACTTCCAAACTGCTCGGGCTGCACGGAACGTTCAGAGACCCTATCCCCTTGCTGGTAAAGGGTACGTCCTCCCTCGTTGATCCTTTCAACAACCGGAATAAACTGAATCCAGTCTGTCCCTGCTTCATCCCCCAGGAAGCGGTAGACTTCCAGCGGATAATCGGCGTTAGTGCGGTTAACCGTTGTCAGGACGTTATACTCTACTTCGTGTTTCTGCAGCAGGCGAAGCCCCTTCATGACCCTATCGAAGCTTCCCTCCCCTTTTTTGTCCACACGGTGTGTGTCGTGCAGTTCACGCGGGCCGTCGATGCTGATCCCTATTAGAAAGTTGTTTTCCTTAAAGAACCGGCACCATTCGTCGTCCAGCAGCGTACCGTTTGTCTGCATCGTATTTTCAAAAGTCATGCCTGGTTTTCTGTATTTTTCTTGCAGCTCAATTGTACGCCTGTAAAAGTCGATGCCCATAAGCGTGGGTTCACCTCCCTGCCAGGCAACGGTCACCTGCGGACTGCTGTGGGCTGCGATGAGCTGCCTGATATAGTTTTCCAGTATTTCATCTGACATTCGGAACCTGCTTCCCGGATATAGCAGTTCCTTTTCAAGAAAAAAACAATATGTGCAGGCCAGGTTACAGATAGCCCCTGCTGGCTTTGCCAGAACATGAATGCGATGAGGAAGGCGGTTTTGTATTGTCATTCAGAACTTTCTCCCTGAGTAAAATAGACTTTCCTGTAGGCTGGAAAAAGTCTATGCATCACTTTTTATTTTATTCAGCATTCATTTCCTATTCTTCTTCAATTACTGAGGCCTGCATGTCTGTCATCACGTCAGGTTTCTTTGAATGCCCCTGCCCGGAGAATGCAGAATAGAAGATTCTCAGGCTGCTGTCAATTACCTGCTAAATGAAACCTGTTGCTACGCCTATGGCCATGCTTAAGAATAAAGCACAGAAAAAATCTGGATATCATTCCCAAGAAAGCTTTGCTTAATGCACCTTCAACTGTCAGGATTTTGAATGGCATCAAGACTATTGCCAAAATTAAACCAGGAATTGCTGCCTCTCCTGCATCTTTCTCCTTCTTTATGTGAGATCTAATCTTCTACCAGCGTAATATTATTTATGAAAGAAAATATATCTTTTATGAAACTAAAGATAGAAACAAAGTTTTATCAGGGATTTAATTGTGATTTAAGCTTTTAAATTGTTCTTTTTAGAAAAGCTCGGGCAAATAAGGCTCTTTTAGCATTTATCTTAGAGCTTTGATGTTTATCTTCATGATTGACTATACTTCTTTATTTAATACAAAATAACTCGTTTGAAGCAGAAAGATCACATAAATTCGATCATTCTTTTTCAATCCCTGAGCTTCTTGAAAACCTCCTTAAGCCTGGAGTACGGGTAGGTATTCACAATATCTTCTTTTTCAAGCCATCCCCTTCTTGCCTGTCCGAGCCCGTAGCGCATGGAAGCAAGGTCCGGTACGGAATGGCTGTCCGTTGAAATGCAGAATTTCAGCCCATAGTCCTTTGCCCTGAAGATAAGCTCGTCACTAAGGTCAAGCCTTGAAGGCTGGCAGTTTATCTCCATAACTTTCCCGTTTGCCGCTGCCGCCTCGAACACTTTCCCGAAATTAACCGCATAAGCTTCTCTTTTTCCAAGAAGCCTGCCTGAAGGGTGGGCAAGTATGTCAAGGTATTTGTTTTCAAGAGCAGTAACAATTCTTCCTGTCATCTCTCTTTCCGATGATGCAAAGCCCGAATGAACAGCTCCGACCACAATATCCAGCTCTTTAAGGATTTCATCGGGATAGTCAAGGCTTCCGTCTTTAAGAATCTCAACTTCCGAGCCTCTAAGGATCTTTATTCTGAAGCTTTTTGACAACTTCTCGATTTCTTCCCATTGCTCTTTCATAGTTTCTATTTCCATCCCGTTTGCAATCCTCTGAGAGCGCGAATGATCTGTGACTGCAATATATTCGTATCTCATAGATTCGGCTTTTTCTACCATTGTTTCAAGGCTTTCTGCCCCTTCACTGTACTTTGTATGCATGTGCAGGTCTCCTCTGAGGTCTCCTGCATCCACAAGCTTTGGGAGGGCATTTTTTGCCGCAGCCTTGAGTTCTCCCCTGTTTTCCCTCAGTTCAGGCTCGATATACTCAAGCCCGAGTTTCCTGTATATTTCTTCTTCACTTTTGCCTGCAACCTGTTCTCCTGAGTTTTTAGAATAAAGTCCGTATTCTGAAAGCTTGTAATCCTCTCTGAGGGCAATATTCCTCAGTTCTATGTTATGTTCTTTTGAGCCCGTAAAATACTGAAGAGCCGCCCCGTAACTTTCAGGCGGGACTATTCTCAGGTCTATTCCAAATCCTTCTTTAAGGATTACGCTGCTTTTTGTTTTGCCTTTTGAGACAACCTGTCCCACTTCGGGAAGGTAAACAAAAGCATTCATCATTTTCCCTGCATTTACTTTATCCGCTTCTGCAAGGATGTCAATGTCTCCTATAGTTTCTTTCAGCCTGCGCAGGGAGCCAGTATAGATAATCTTTGAGAGGTCAATCTCAGGAGTCCTGATCCTCAGTTCAGCCTTCAGGGCAGATATGATTTCTTCGGCAAGCGGGAGTGCTTTTCCAAGAGGGATTCTGGAATGGCTTTTTTCGTAGTTTTCAATCGCTCTGGCGATATTTCCCTCGCTTTTCTCTCCGAATCCTTCAAGTCTCCTGATCCTGTGAGTGTTAACCGCATCTTTCAGGTCTGATATGGTTTTTATTTCAAGGGCATCGGCAAGCTTTTTCATCGTTTTTGCTCCAAGCCCCCTGATCTCCATCAGTTCGGTAGTGCCTGAAGGAGCTCTTCCTTTCAGCTCTTCAAACTTTTCCACTTTTCCTGTTTCCAGGTATTCGGCTATATGGTCGGCAATGGACTCGCCTACTCCCGGAATCTTTGTCAGCCCTTTTTTTCCTTTTTTCTCGTAGACTTTCTCAATATCTTCTCCAAAGTTTTCTATATTCTGAGCTGCACGCCTGTAGGCTCTCGGCTTCCACTCTATTTGCTGAAATTCCATAATATCAGCAGTTTCATACAGCAACTCAGAAATTTCACGGTTTCTCAATGGCTCCCCAACCCCTTTCAATATTTTTCCTGTCCGATCTCAATACTTTCTTCAAACTCTATTTCTCTTTCTGTTATCCTGTCAGATCTCAGGCTCCGTTTTTAAGGTCCCTTACTTCCTTAACCGTCATAGCATCATAGGGAGTTTTGTCGTACCTTATTCGCAGAAAGCGGGGAAAACGCAGTGCGAGCCCTGTTTCCTCTTTTCCTTCTCCTGCCGTATGCCCGGGACTGTTAGTAATTTCCGATCCAAGGACTTCAATAACTATTGCGGGTTCTATAAAGATATCAGGAAGCATTCCTTTTCTTATGGATACATTTTTTGGAATCTCGTTCACGATATGAGCTGAAATCAGGCGGTTTATTTCTTCCGCATCAGCATCAGTAAAACCAGTACCTACTTTTGTCAAAGTCTCAAACCGCTGTTCCTCTTCATTCAGGACCGCACAGAGAAGGGCTCCAAATGATCCTTTCCTTCTCCCTTTTCCATAATAGCTCCCAACGATCACGAGATCAAAGGTTTCTCTCATGCCTTCCGAATATTCCTGCTTCCATTTGAACCAGAACCAGCTCCTTTTCCCGGCTTCGTAAACGGAATTGCTGCTCGTAGATTTAACCACAATCCCTTCAAGCCCCTTTATTACAGTCTCATTAAAAAAGTCTTCAATTTCCTCAATACTTTCCGTAACAATTCTATTTGCCAGATGAATTATTCCCTTCTCAACAACATTCATTTCAAGCAGTGCTCTTCTTTCAAGGTAAGATTTCTTTAAAATGGATTCCCCATTCAGGTAAAGTATATCAAAAAAGAAAACTGCGACCGGGCATTTTTCCCTGTATTTTTCAATCTCATATTTTCTGCGCCTCTGCATAAGATTTTGAAACGGATAAAATTCTTCTATCCGGGTACCGTCTTTTTCCACTTCGGCATATGCAACTATTTCCCCGTCAAGCACAATTTCTTTGGCAAGAACGCTTTCCCTGACTGCTTCAATGATATCAGGGTACTGGGAAGTAATATCTTCAAGCCTGCGGGAAAAAGCTTTAATTTCCTCTCCGGTTTTGTGCACCTGTATTCTTTCTCCATCATACTTCTCTTCGGCTGCTTTTTTTCCCTGAACCCTTTTCTCAAGCTCTTCAAAGCTTTCAACACGCTGGGAAAGCATCGATTTTACAGGTCTTCCCGGTTTTATGGAAATGAAATTCAGAGCCCCTGTTCCCTGCTCCGAAAGGGCTTTTGCTAGTTCGCCCATATCCGTACAGACACTGTAGCTTTCCTTTATTTTTACTGCATTCTTTTTATCTCCTGTAAAGGCAATAGAGAAAGCTTCGAGCAAAAACTGGTCCCCAAATCCCAGCCTGAGCCTTCCGAGTACAAGTCGCACTATATATTTCGCTTCTTCAGGTGTGGCTTTCTGCAGGATGTCCGAAAAAAGCCCTGTTTTTTCTTCCTGGCTGCCCTTCCCTGAAACTTTTTTTATCTGCACAAGCCTCTGAAAAACGTCTTCGATGGTCAGGGAAATCTCCATTTTTTTACTTAACTCAAAAGCAACATCTCCAAGGTCTCCTGTTCTGGCATACCTCTTTTTGACCTCTCCTTCGGAAACTCCGTAGGCTTCTGCAATGGCTCTTACGGCGAGCCTGTCCTTAATTCCCAGTGTTGTGTTCTCAAAGGCAGGTCCTATGCTCCCAAGAAAAAGATAAGCGCTATCCTTTACCTCATCCCCTTTGAGCCCCCGAAAAAACTCCGAAATCATCCTTACGATTTCTTTATGGGACGTAATTTTTTCAAGCTCCCCAAAGAGCTCTGCAAGCTCTATAAACCTCGCCATTGTCCCTTCTCCGAAAAAGCCGGTTAATCCTCTATAATAACCGATTAAAATCCTCTACAATAACTATTCCTCACCCCGGTCTTTATCGCTTTGCACCATTAAGTTTCTAAAAAAGACCTCCTATTTCGGTAGAGGGTAACCAGTTCTCTCCGACATTTTTTTACAGTCACCGAAAACTTTAATATCTAAAAGATGCATGAGAAGAATACACAACAGTTTTAAGACTGTGTGCGACTGTGGTTTAGTGGCTATGACCTGAGCTTCCCAAGCTTAGAACCCGGGTTCGAATCCCGGCAGTCGCATCCCAGGTTTTTTGCTCTGGTTTTCGAAGAAGCAGATATTTTAGTTTTGTTTAGTCTTTTTTAGTTTTGTTTAGTCTTTTTTAGTTTTGTCTTAATTTTATTTAATTTTGTTATAATGTCGTTTTAAACATCATTTATCTTATTTTTTCACTGTCCATTTGTTATGACTGCAATTTACCATATAGTTTTAATTTCTGAAGCTTAAGCCTCAGAAAAAGCAAGTGTAAATTTCTTTCTGTAAACCATTCCCATAAATATTGCTACAAGGTCTCCTTCGTCATCAGTAACATTCACGGTGTATGTGGCAATCTTGGGGTTTATTGATGTTTCCTTCGCTTCGGCTGTCAGAGTCCCTTTTGTTGCAGCTTTTACAAAAGAAATGTTTGAATTGATCCCGACCGCAGCGATTCCGTATGCGTTTGAGGCAGCAGCAAAAGCAAGGTCTGCAAGGGTAAACAACGCCCCTCCCTGCACTGCCCCTAATGCGTTGAGGTGTCTTTCTTCTATTTTCATTCTGGCTTTTGCATAGCCTGGAGTAGCTTCCAGCAATTCGATTCCTGAATGTACAGCGAATTTATCTTTTTTAAAAAAACGTATGAGGTCTTCCATAGAACTGCTCCTTTAATTATAGGTAAAATCACGTTAGTAAAGTTACTTCTCATTTGCGATATTTTTAATTAAATTTATGCCTTCAGTATTGTGATTGCAGGCTCCTTTTCTTTTTTTCCAGGACTATGTTTTGCTTAAAAATGTGGTTATGTCTTATTTTCCTTTATATTTACTTTTAAGGCTCATTTTAATCCGATTTAATTTCCGGTTTCCCGAACTCTTTTCTGATCTAATTTCTTAATGCATGTTTTGTTACTTTTTATTGAATTACTTAATACCATCCATAAATGCCTAATAAACCGGAGTTTTAAATACATGTATGTCTGGGAGAAAGAGAACCGAATTCGGGGACGAGATACTGGAAGCTGATATTCTTGGTATGAAAAAAGAACCAGGGGATGGGTTTGAATCCGTCATAATAGATACAAGCCGCGGAAAGGTTGAATGCCGTTATTATGCAGTAAAGGGTGCGGACAGAGCAGTGATTATGGTTGGGGGAATTGGGGGAGGCTTTGATACGCCTGCAAACGGCCTTTATCCCCGTTTGTGTACTGACTTGCTTGATTCTGGAATAAGTTCGCTGAGGGTCAGGTTCAGATATCCCACTGATCTGGCAGAAGCCGCAATGGATGTGCTTGCAGGAATTCAATTCCTGAAGGGGGAAGGCATTACCGGGTTTGGGCTTATAGGGCATTCTTTTGGAGGGGCAGTGGTTGTTCAGGCTGCTCATAATGAAAATGCTGTGAAAACAATAGTAACTCTTTCAACTCAAAGTCTCGGGATCAGTCCCATCTCAAATCTGGCAGAAGGGGTTTCCGTGCTTCTTATCCACGGAGACGAGGACAGGACACTGCCTTCGGGGAGTTCGGTATATGCATACTCTCTGGCACATGAACCAAAGAAACTCACAATATATGAAGGAGCAGGGCATGGTTTAGCGGAAGTCTCGGACGAAGTATATGCAGAAGTAAAAAAGTGGATTGAAAACTACTTAATATGAATTATTTTCTATTTTTTGACCTTTATTTTCGAAAGTCACGGTTTAGAAGAGTCTTTTTTTAAAGTTTCTTTATCGCACCCCCTTTAAGGAATAAAAATATAATTTAATGGTTAATCGTGCTTTTAAAGCGCCCATTGACCTTGAAACTCTAAATAACCCTTAGTATAGTTAAATAATGGTTAATTATTTATAAATTCAATCTTTATTATTAAAGTGCTTAATATTAAATCAATTTTTATTTAATTAACGGGATGTAAATGCAGTTGGCGTGACGGTCAAACTCATATGGGGGTAAAGAATGAGAACGAAATTGATAATTCCTTTGCTGGTGCTGTGCATAACCTTATCTATTGTAGGTGCACAGGCACAAAACAACATGCTTGGAGATATGGATGAAATAGAAGTAACCATGACCGGAAATATTACTGAAACCATTACAGGTAATATAGACGGGAACATGGTTATGGTCGAAATGGAAAACGAGACCGACGGCATGGATAACGCCACAGATGGTGTTGGGGGTAACATCACAGATATCTTTGATGACGGCGCTGCAGATGGCATGAATAATGTCACTGAGGGTACGATGTATGATGTGACCGGAAGGATATTCCTGATCAGAGACCTTGGCAATATGACCGAAAGAGCGGTCATGGTCGGCGATATAGATGATGTAGATGGGAAAGTGGTTATTTTCGGAGAAACGAATAACGCCACCAATGGCATGAATAACACCACCAATGGCATGAATAACTTCACAAATGGCATGAATAACTTCACAAATGGCATGAATAACTTCACAAATGGCATGAATAACTTCACAAATGGCATGGATAACTTCACAAATGGCATGGATAATGCCACCAATGGCATGAACGCCACCGAAGACATGACTGTGGTAATGGTCGGTGATATGACTGGAAGCGTCACGTTCGATACGGTTGATGAAGCAAATGACGGAAATGAGACCGATAACGTGACCGAGCTTATGACCGGAACCATGACAGGAGAAATAACAGGCGATATGACCAGACAAATGGTTGTGCTCAGAAACATAGGTGACATAAACGAAGTGGCAGACTCTATTGATAACCTTGCCATGGACCAGGCTACGAATAATGCTACTGAAAATGCGACTGAAATGGAATACGATCTGACCTCCAGAATGGTTATCATCAGAGGTCTGGTTGATAACGAGACCGAAGAAGAAGATATGGAAGAAGAAATTGCCGACCTGATTGCAGTAATGGGTGGCGATACGGCCATAATCGGAAACATTGAGGACTTCAACGAGGTTGACGAAGAAAACATGGAAGATATGTATAATGTAACCGGAACAGTAACCATCGTCAGAAGCATGGATGATACAATTAGAATTGTAACCAAGGACATTACTGCTGAAATAACTCAAAGAATGGCCACAATCGAAGGTATAGGTGAAGCGGTCGAGGACATGGACAACATGACCGAAGACACAGACAACATGACTGAAGACACAGACAACATGACTGAAGACACGGACAACATGACCGAAGACACAGACAACATGACCGAAGACACAGACAACATGACCGAAGACACAGACAATATGATTGATGAAGATATGGAATAAATACGTTAGTCAGAATGTCTGCGTAATATGTAATGCGTCAAAAGAAATATTATCAATATTTTAATCACGAAGTTGATTAAAATTAAGAGGCTGCAGGCCTATAGCTTTAGGATTTGCAGTCATCTTTTTCAATTTAAGTATTTTTTTAACATTTTTTTGTCCGGCGGTTTCTGATATTTAAGCCTGCCTTCTCACTTATCCTGTCCGGCTCTTCTAAATATTAAGATTGAACATAACTTTTCGATTCGGATAAGTTTTAAACCATATTCTCAAAAATTTTCATGCAGGCTGCGAATTGCTTGTGTACGGAGATAGCGAATTAAAGCAGACATAATTTTTTATATATACTCTCGGAAAATCTGCTGATTTTGAATATTTGTCTAACCGTTTGTATACTTAATAAAGAGTAAGTATTTATAAATTCAACCTTTATTATTAAAGCGATTTTAATATAAACCATTTTTATTTATTAATATATTATCTGTGCAATTGGTCCAGGGGACTGGATTCGCACATGGGGGTATAGAATGAAAATGAAATTAATAGTTTCTCTGCTGGTTATATGCCTGTTTTCTCTTGGATTTGCTCAGGCACAGACCGGAGAGAACAATACAACCCAGGCAGGGAACGTATCCCAAGACGAAGGAAACATGAGCACACCTGGAAACATAAGCACGCTTTCAAATAAAACAGTTTATGTAAACCAGGAATCTGGTGGAGACGTTAAATGGATCCTTCCAGGCCCACGGCGGCTCGATCCTGTAATATTCGGAACCTCGAGAATGCCACTGGGATTTGAAGAAGAAATTGGTGTCCCAATAGAGAACAGGTCGTTAAATGACGAAGGAACTGAGTTTAACGCAACAACACATGATACGCCTTATTCCGATAATTTCTCGCGTATCAATGGTTCCTTTACCATGAACCTGATGGACATGACTCCTGTGGATGTAAATGAATCCGAGGATACAGCTGAAGCTGAATTTAACTTCACTGATCCCACAGGTGAAATCGAATACCGTGTAGTCCTGACAAATGTCACTCACGTTGGACAGTTCCATCCTGTTCTTGGCGGTGTGGTTATTGATGGAATCGCCCATGGCAGATCTTCCATAGATACTCGTATGGAGCCAACTTCTTACGCATACGGGGCTGTTTGGGGTGCAGGAGAATTGTACATAAACGGGACTCTTGTCAGCGATAACAGAGTCATACATGCTATAGCAACCGAACGTGTAAGAAGCTCGGAGGAAGACGGTTATAGGCTGCTCTTTGACAATGAACTGCCTCACCAGGGGATACAGGTCCATCTTGTAATGCCTGATATGATTATGGCTGATAATGGGACAATGGTCGAGGAACCGGTACCTACCAACTACACTTTACCTGACGGCGAAGAGCAGCCCTTCATCCATGTAGCATTTGACGAACCCGAGCTCGAAGGTCTTGAAATCCTTAATTTCATGAACGCGACCGGAAATGTTACTGGTGATGTAACCGGCAATGTAACTGATAACGTTACAGGTAACATGACCGGCAATATGACTGACAATATGACCGGGAATATGACAGGTGGCATGACTGGAAATGTAACCGGGGATCAGACCGACAATATGACCGGTAACATGACCGGCAATATGACTGGTAACGTAACAAATGTGCCATTCGTGCTTGAAAGTATTGAAGAAATCGAAAACGATACCGAAGCAGATTTTACGTGGCTAGTCTACATAAACGGGGAGCCGGCAGAACAGGAGTTTGGGATGAACAATGTAACTGAAGGAGATATCCTTAGCTTCTGGTATACAACTGAAGAGAATGGAGAAGCAGTAATCGAGGAAGCGATTTACGTAGCTAACATTATGATTGGCAATGAAACAGAAGGGGAGGAAAATATAAACTCGGATCTTACCGTATTATACGATGATGCGGTAAACCTCACAGAAGGGACCTTTACCTTCACACCTGAAGGCTCTGACCGGGAATACGAACTGAATAACTTCACTGACATTGGAGCCCTTAATGCAACAGGACTGGAATTCGTTGCATCAGTAATGGATGACATGAACGACACGACTGAAGACGATGCTGGCGGAAATGGTATGACAGGCGGTTTGACTGAAGATGACACGATGATGGATGATACTGAAGACGACACGACGGATACGACTGCTAATATGACAGTAGACGATACAACTGATGATACCGCTGAAGACATGTCAGCAGATGACACAACGGGCAATGACGATACGAATAACGATACGTAATAAGTTCTCAACAGTTATTTCTGCCGGAAAATGGATGATATGCCTGAAATCTCCGGTCAGGAAATATGGGCTGTAAACAGGAGATTTGGGCTGTAAACACATGTTATTTGCAGTCCTTTCCCTTCTTTTTTTCTGAAATGCTGCACGGAATCAAGAGCCTGAGAATTTAAGGGGTATCTTAACATCTTTTCTGATACGTTCAATAAACTCTTTTCTCGAGAATAACTTGTTTGATTTTTTTCTTTAGATTGAGGTATTAACCGAACAAGGAGTTTTCTAACTAAAAAAGGTCTGACTGAGATAGCTTAAATGATCTCATGAGACTAATAATATTCACAGGTTTTCCTTTTACTATCCCGTATATCTTTTTATTTTTTCGTATAATTTAGACGAGAAAAGCATATGGACAGAGAAAAACTTCAGCAGGAACGTATGGATTTACTTTCCCAGATCAATGATATCTTTGATTTTCCTCTCCTTATACTGTCAGTTATATGGCTGGCTCTTATTGTTATTGAATTTGTTTACGGGCTCTCATCAACTCTGCAAACAGCGAGCATGGTTATCTGGGGCATTTTCATAGTGGATTTTTTCATTGAATTATTTATTGCTCCTAAAAAAAAGGTATATATAAAAGAAAACTGGTTTGTTGCCCTTTCTTTATTTCTGCCTGCCCTGCGGGTACTAAAAATATTCAGGGGATTCAGGCTGTTTAAACTTTCAAGTTTTATCCGGTCTTTTAACCTTGCCAGAATCCTTTCTTCGTTTAACAGGAGCATAAGGACTGTAAGGAAAGCAGTAAAACAGAGAGGTCTGCAATATGTCCTGCTCCTCACAGCTCTGGTAACTTTTATCGGAGCCGCGGGAATGTATAATTTTGAACGCCCTGGGCTTGGTTCCTATTGGGATGCTTTCTGGTGGACGGCAATGATTATGACGACAATAGGAAGTGATTACTGGCCAAAAACTGTCGAAGGACGAATATTAACTTTTTTGTTATCTGTTTATGCTTTTGCCATTTTTGGGTATATCACTGCAGCCCTTGCAAGCCTTCTTGTTGGAAAAGAAAAGGACGCCAGTTCAAAAGAGATTGCTGAGTTGCGTAAGGAAGTGCAGCGGCTTTCCAGTGAGAAGAATAAGCTCCCGGAAAACGAAAAAAAGCAGTTTTAAGATATATTGTAAGTAAATCTCTTGCGAATAAAGACCTTAGTCAGATCTTATCTGATTTTACCGGATGCCCCTTATTCCTCATTTCAAATTTCCTCGGAACTTTAAACAGACCGATCAGCCCGATAAAGGCTACGAGTGCCCGTGTTCCTTCCAGAATTACGAAAGGCATGTAATCAATCAGTATTGTTGAAGTATAGCATGAAAGTCCTGCACCAAGCACGTTAAGTATTGCATAGGTTTTTGTGTCCTGCATCAGGGCCTTGAAGAGATTAAGGAAAAATGCTAGCAGTGGCAGGAGTACACCTGTAGAGCCAGCTATACTGAAAGTTTAACCATGGGTGGGAATATATTTTATCCATATATCTTTTTCCAGTCATGGTCAGTAAAATGCTTTACTCCTTTGATCTACTCCGTAAATCCTGCTCCTTTGATCTACTCCGTAAATCCTGTTCCTTTGATTCTACTCCGTAAATCCTGCTCCGTAGCTTCTGCTCCGTAAATTTTACTCTAATATACTGTCTACATTTCTTAACTGATCGGTTTTTTCTGCCTGCTTAACTGTTTTTTCTATTGGGCTTAACTGCTTTTTTTCCGCCTGGCTCCTGTCTTTGTACCTGACCTTTTATGTATGAATATGCCTGTTACTGTAACTGCCATAACAAATGCAAGAATTCTCATTACCTCAACTCTGAAATCACTGCCTATCATTAATGCATGAGCTGAGACAAGCAAAAAAGCCAGGTAGCTGAGGTAATGTACTTTTTTCCAGTTTCTATATCTTTTTCTATACAGAGCAATACCGGCAGCCAGTAAAAAGAGATAAAATGCGGTTCTCCCTCCAAGCGCAAGGAACCTTTCTATCGGATAAAACACAGGTAAAAAAATCGTAAAGTCCTGCGCTTCAAGAGCAAGAGCTAATGGATGAATAATGATTAGCAGAATCCCTATTCTTGCCAGGTTATGATGAGCTTTCAAAAAGGGCAGTCCTGATATTTTTCTCATTCTGGCCATATATTCAGAGCTGAGTATTGAAAGAAAAACTGCCAGGTAACCGAACGTTGCTGCAAACCGTGCTACCATCCTCAAAGGCTCCCCTGGTCTCTGAAGGAGAATATATGTTATAAATAAAACAACCACCAGAATAATGCCGTATATTAAGTAGAATTGTTTATCAGGTGCTTTTTTGGCTGAAGTTGCTTTGTCCGGATTTTCACTCATTTCTTTACCCACTCCATTCCTGCTAAAGCATATTCTCTCAAGTAATTTTTACTGGTTTTATTAGATAGGGATTTCCAGGGCTCCTTTACTCATGGAAACTCATTATAAGTCTCTTATAATGTTTATCTCCGGTTAGGTTCGGTATTCAGGATTCCATTCTATAAATGACTTTAATCACATAAACCAGATTCTATGGAATATATCTTCCCATAACATTTCTTTAATAAATGGTAAAAATCATCTCTGTAAGTATTCTCTCCAGGCACGAATGTATCTTTCATTATAATTTCTGGAGCGCTTAAACCCAAAAACAAAATTTTCTATAATATACTGCGAACTTATATCCAATCAATTATATATTTATTAATATAACATATATTCTAATTTATATTTCCATATATATTATATCTCACTGGTTTTAATCTCATGTTGGTACAATTTGCTGGTGTAGCGTGTGGTTTAATTAATATTACTTCCACGGTACACAAAAAAGGAAACAATTTGCTGGTTAATTGAAGAACCTGTTATATTATTAATTGGCAAAATAAAATTTTCCAATGTGTCGCCACTGGATGTAGACTGAACCTGCTACTCTGGAATTGTATCAGAAAATATCATGGGGTGTAAACATATGGGAAAATTAAAGAGAGCATTTGCTGTTCTGGTGCTGTTCTTTTTTGTAATGTCATTGACAGCTGCTTCAGCAAGTGCATGCGAGGAAAAAAAGTGCGATCCTAAAGTAAAGTGCGATCCTAAAGTAAAGTGTGATCCTAAGATAAAGTGCGACCCTAAAATAAAATGTGACCCTAAAATAAAATG
This sequence comes from Methanosarcina hadiensis, assembly GCF_046529725.1. Classification (GTDB taxonomy): domain Archaea; phylum Halobacteriota; class Methanosarcinia; order Methanosarcinales; family Methanosarcinaceae; genus Methanosarcina; species Methanosarcina hadiensis. The sequence continues at coordinate 94,956 of NZ_CP136241.1, forward strand.
TGACCCTAAAATAAAGTGTGATCCTAAGAAGAAATGCGGCTCTTTCTTTTTCTTTGATATTCTATCGCTACTTTTTGGGAACGTATTCCATAGCGGAATAGGTTGCGGCATATTCTAACCTGTATGATAACGGATAGTGATACTGCGAAAGTGTAAAATGTAAAACCAGTAACAACCTGTTTGCACGGTCCTCCAGTCAGGTATCCAGTCCCTACCCGATGCCAGCTGACAATAATAAAAGTGGACTGACTAATTTGCCTGGTTTTACATTTTTCTGATTTTTCGCATTGTAGCCTGTACCGGTTACAGTTTTCCTTTTCCGATCCATCATCAATGCGATTTCAGTCTCATGGTGGTTGACGGAGGCTTTACAAAAAACCGCTTTAACATTTTTTAAAGTAACTTTTGCATCCATACTGTATCAAAGAATCTTCCTTTCTTTTTTCCCGCCTCTTTGAATCTCCCACACTCGGAAAAACCGTGCTGGCTGTGGAAACGGATGCTTCCTTCGTTGAGGGAAGAAATGCTTGCCAGGATGCAGTGAAGCCTCTTTTCTTTCGCACCTGAGAGAAGAAATTCAAGCATCACGGAACCGATTCCCTTCCCAGTATGCTCTGGCCTGATAAAATAAGAAATCTCGGCTGTTCCGGAAAAAGTGGGCATTGGCGAATGAGGGCGGAGCATGCAAAAACCCAGGAAATTTTCATGTTCGTCTTTTACGACAGCATTCGGATATCCTGAAATAGCCTGAAGAAAAAAATCAAAGAATTCATAAGGAACTCTGGTTTCGGGATAAGCGGCGAAACTGTTCTCGATATAGTAGTTGAATGTATCAATTACATCCTCCCTGTCTTCGGGAGAGATTGGAAGAAATTTATATTCCATTTTACTCACCTGTTTTCCTGCTTTAAAGGCTTAATCCGTTTGATAACAAAGGCTTTATCCGCTTGATTAAGACCTGAAGCTCTTTTTCTGTTTTCTGGAGCTCACTAAACCTGCCTTTAATATTGTATAGCAGCTATACTGTTTATTTGCAGCTTACTATTTTAATTTAGCTGCTAAACAAAATTCTTATTCAGGTTGAGATTTGAAATTTAGCCTCCAGATTGCCCAGGACTGGCGTGGCACTTTACCTGTATCCCTCGATACATCTGTCAAGCATCCCTTCAAGATGCCCGTAAACCCTGAGAAATGCTTCTATTTCTGTATCGCTCATCTTCTCCAGCTCCCTTCTTATCCCGGCTTCCATCAATTCATGGAGGGATCTGTGCCATTCAAAAGCTTCCTTCCCAAATTCTGTCAGTTTGAGCGTGATCTCTTTTTTATTCTCCGGAGTCCTGACCTTTTCCACGAGTCCTTTTTTCTCAAGCTTTTTAACCATCTGGGAGATTGCCCCTTTAGTTACTCCCAGGCGGTAAGCTATTGAAGTCATATTTTCCGCCGGATTTTTACCGACAGCTTCAATCAGATGGAATTCCGAAGGGTACAGAAGCACACCGTGCCCTATATCAACAGGTTTTTTTTCAAGAGCGTAAGCTTTATTCAGGATCCGGATTCCGCCCTCTATAAGCGAATCTACTTTTTCGTCCAGGCCTGGTTTATCCAATTATTTTTCCCCGGGAGTGTTTTAATGTGCAAGTTTGTCACTCTGAATTAGAATCGAGTTCTTTATATTCTTTTTTATACGACAGAGCTCTCTTTTTTCCTGTTTATTCAGAGCGTTTTAATTAGCCTCAGGTGTTTGCCCTCTGCTAATAAGTGATTATGGAATTCATCAAAAAGCAGTCTGCACATCTCCTGCTATGCCTGCTGTCAGGTTCAAAACCACAGCAGATCGCTGAAATATCAGGGTACTCCGGAATGGTTTTATACTCAGGTAAGCCTGTTATATCAGTGACATTTTAAGAGATCCCTGCCTGTTTATGGCTATCTTATCCTTGCCTTTACCAATAATATATGGAGGAGTCCTTGCTGAACAAACAGATATTATTATATTTTGCCTCTTTTTTAGTAATTTTAATTGCAGTAATGATCTTTGCGCCGCGGAGTGGATATACTCCTGCCGGGATTAAGAACGTGAATGTTGAAGAGGCAAAGAAGATGGTAGAAAAAGACGATGTATTCGTACTTGATGTCCGTACACCCTCAGAGTTCAATTCTTCTCACGTCAAAGGTGCAACTCTGATTCCTGTAACTAACGCTTCCGGATCCGGTTTAAGTCCGGATAATCTGCTTGAAGCCCGCGTAGATGAGGTTCCCAAAAACAAAAAAATACTGGTTTATTGCAGATCAGGGCATAGAAGCGTTTCTGCAAGTAAAATCCTTATAAACGCCGGATACGAGCAGGTATACAACATGGAAGGGGGCATTAACGCCTGGATAGCGGCAGGGTATCCGGTTGAAGGTTCGGAGAAACAGTAACTGGAATTTGTAAAACCGGGATTCAGCAATAAACAATCAAAATTAGGTAAGAAATATACTCGGCCGCTCTTAATCCTTTAAGGGTTCTAAAACCTGTAAATTCATTCTTATGATCCATTATTCTTTTTTTGTGGCCCTGGATGCTTCTTTTTTCTTAACTGATGATTTCAGGCTTATAAAGCTTCTTCTGATCACTTTTTCATATTCGTTCTATAACTGGAAAGGCTTTTATGCCCTGAAAATCTAAACCTGAAGTGAAATTTAAATTATAATATTGGATTTATAGTAATGTCAGGGGATAGTATGGAGAAAGGTAAAGATAGACCAGAGCCAGCCGAAGGGAGACAATTCTCAGAATCTGGAGGTAAGGATTCAAGAGTTGCTTATTCATTGGAGAACATTAACAGGTGCAAATGCTCACAATGTCCTGTCCAGGCTGATAGCCAGTGTGCACAGGACAAACTCAAGAGTTCAGAACAAAAAATTAAGAGTATGCCTGCGGGAGAGGTTCCTCCTCCGGAGGACGTTCCAGGGATATACTGCTCTACAGGCAAGGCTACATGCCAGGATCTTGATCCCGGCAGACAGTGTATCTGCGGCACATGCGATGTATGGAAAGAGTACAATCTCAAAGAAGGTGATCCCAACAATCACTTCTGTCATCATGGGAGAGCGCCCTGATTTCTTATCCTGTGTGTTCCTGTTTGATGATAGTGGACCTTAATATATCTATCTCAATATTTTTATCTTAACGTTTTTATCTTAACGTTTTTATCTTAACATTTTTATCTCAATATTTTTATCCTGATATCTCTATCTTTAAATATCTTACAGGCCCGCTATCTATTTTTCAATAGTCAACAGTCCCTGTTAATTCTTTTAATTTCTTCCAGGACTTTTTTCAAGGACTTTCTGTTCTATCAGGTGTTCTATCTAAACCAGACCTATTTAATTTAATTAAATTATATAAAATAATTAACTAATTCATTTCCAGTTTATAAAATACTTCCTAATAGTTTTAGATACAAATTAAAAAATATATATCTTAATATATAATTACAAATATCTGTCCTGGTTATTAATTTTAAACGGATCATCAAAAAATGATTAAGTAAAAAGTAGCTTTCTGGGGTTAGTGGGGAATGGAAGAGACGATTAACATAGTACTGATTATCATAGGTGGGCTGGTTTTCTTTCTGGGAATTATCTCCGAGGTAATTAAAAAATTAAGCCTATCCGAGCCTGTTGTAGCTCTCGTTCTCGGAATCTTATTGAGCCCGGCAGGATTGGGGATTTTTGACATCAATGTCTGGAGCCACGAGCTTCTTGAAGAAACTGCACGGTTAGCGGCTGCGGTTGGTGTTATGGGAGTTGCACTTCGGGTTCCTTCCTTCTATACCAGAGGGCACTGGCGTTCAGTAGCAGTTATGCTTGGAATCGCGATGCCTTTCAGGTGGCTTGCAAGCAGCCTGCTCGTGTACTGGTTTACAGACTTTGGATTTATCGTAGCCCTGCTCATAGGAGCTATTATTACTCCAACCGACCCAATCCTTACTTTATCCGTTGTAAGCGGAAAACTGGCGGAAAAGAGCCTTCCTTCGAGGTTAAGGAACCTTCTTCTGACAGAATCAGGCTCAAATGAAGGTCTTGCTTATCTTTTCGTAATTTTCCCTATTCTATTGATGAATCTCAGGCCTGCCGAAGCATTAAATTTCTGGCTGGTACACATCTTCTTCCTGGAAGCTGGCCTTTCCATTATTCTTGGAGCTGCCGCTGGCTATGTTTCCGGCCGCATGTTAAAGAGTGCAGAAAGAAAAGGTACTATTGACATATCCTCTTATTACGCTTATTGCCTGGCTCTTACCCTGCTGGTACTCGGAGGTGTGAAACTTGCCGGTGGTGATGGCATACTTGCCGTTTTTGTTGCAGGTACTATTTTCAGCATGGTATCAACCGAGGAGGAAAGGCATGAAGAAGAGCATGTTGTTGAAGGCGTGGACAGGTTTTTCATGATCCCGATATTCACTCTTCTTGGCCTTGTCTTACCCTGGCAGGAATGGGCAAAACTGGGATGGGAAGGTCCGGTTCTTGCTTTTCTGGTGCTTCTGCTGCACCGCCTGCCTGTTCTTTTGTTCATCAAATCCCATGTGCCGGATATCAGGAGTAACCTGGAAATGCTTTTTTTGGGGTGGTTCGGTCCTGTCGGTATAGGAGCCTTTTACTATTCCCAGGTTTCAATGAGACAAACCGGAATAATGGAGATATGGCCTGTAGTCAGCCTCATAGTTTGCGTGTCAACTGTACTCCACGGGATAACCGCAACTCCCTTCATAAAATATTACGGAAAACATACCGCTGGAGAGTCAAAACAGGACTCTGATCTTTCAGGCTACGGTCAGGATAAGTCCAAAAAATCAGAGGCATAACGCCAGGAAATAAATTTATAGAAATTGGATTTTGAGATATAATTTACGAAAATTTTGGAATTGAACCTTTAAGAGAGGTATTCTTTTGCAGTCATAACAGTTGCAAACATGCCGTCCAGCGCAGCCATGAAAGCCGCATGAACCGTACTTGCAGGCAGGAGTTGATCTCCGAATTTAAGGTTGCGGGTTGCACAGGCATCTGCAACCAGAATAGACGTAAAACCCAGTTCTTTTGCAGCCCTGACTGTTGTGTCTATACACATATGGCTCATTGCTCCGCAGATTACCAGATCTGTCACATCTGCTTCTTTAAGCATTGAGAGCAGTTCGGTTTTAAAAAAACTATTCGGAAAATTCTTTTCAATGATTGTTTCTCCAGGAAGGGGCTGGACACCTGCATGAATCTCTGCTCCGGGCGTCCCGGGTATGAAAAAGGCAGCTCCCTGTCTGGTAGAAAGGTGCCTTATAAAGAAGATCGGCTTGCCAGCAGCACGGAATGATTTAAGGAGATCAGCCGCTTTTTTTGCTGCGTCTTCCATGCCTGCAAGTTCCATCATGCCGCCCGGGAAATAATCGTTCTGGATGTCAATAAGAAGAAGAGCTTCTTTCATACTGCTAAAGAAGTTGTCAATAATGATATTTTTGACGGTTTTCTCAACCTCTTTTGTTCTCAACCTTTTTTGTTATCAACCTCTTTTGAAAATTGCCTAAGTTTTTAAGAACGGTAGTTTTTGAGTACTATAATGAGTTCATGGAAGATGCTGAAAATTTGGAAAAAAATTAAAGAACAGTTATTCTCATTAACCATTCTATGGTTAAGCTCAAAAATAAAAACGCAGACCGGATAAGCTGGATCATAAGTATACCTGCGCTGTTGCTGGCAGCTGCAACTTTGATGGTTCTTGACAGGAACTGGAACTCTTTAAATCATTCGCCTCTTTATATTTATGCAGGAGTTCTTATATTCTATCTGCAGGCAGAAAAATATGCATACAGGGGATCGGACTTTTCAGGGATCCAGTCAAGCAGATGGACACGTTATCTGCTTCTTATATTCTGGTGGCTGCTTTTAATTTTGCCAGTCCTTGAATACAGCCTTTTCCCGGGGTATTTCTTTGCTGTTACAGCCACAGGAGCATTGCTGACAGTATCCGGAACGGTTCTGAGGGCATGGGGAATAAGGTCCCTGGGAAAATACTTCTCTGTCCACATAGAGATTAAGGAAAACCATGAGCTTATCGAAAGCGGGCCGTACAGGTTTATAAGGCACCCGGCTTATGCAGGGAATATCTTACAGGCTATCGGTATTCCTCTTATGCTCAATGCGTATTATTCTCTCAGCATCTCGATAGTGCTGATTTTCCTCTTTCTGCACAGGTTGAAACTGGAGGAAGAAGTTTTAATCAGGGATGTGAAAGGATATGGAGATTATATAAAAAGGACCTCTAAACTTATTCCCAAATTGTGGTAATTCTCGGTTAAAACTTCAATCTACATACAAAATTTTTAGCAATAATCTACCCTGGTAAATCATAGAGGTATTCCTGAAAACTGCATATGCCTCCAGATTATTTTTTTCTTTTTTCTACCGAAAATACTATATCTGTTGTTAAATATTTGTTCATTTAAACAGATGATTCTGCTGGGCGGGTGAATAAAATAATGTCTCATGAACCTCATTCCATTGAGCCTTTCGTAAATTCGGGAGAGCCTACTTTAAGAATTTATAAATACCTTTGTGATTTCCAGAGGAGTAAAACGAAATGGATCTCTCTGTACTGGCGCATGTCGATATAATTCTGGGTTTTGCTATCCTTATCTTAACCATATTTTCCAAATTTGAAGTTCCCCCTGTTCTGGGCTTTCTTGTAACAGGAATGCTGATAGGGCCTCATGGGCTTGGGATTATGGACAGTGGGCAAAACATGGAGTTGAATGCCGAGCTCGGTGTTGTTTTCCTGCTCTTTACCATCGGAGTTGATCTCTCTTTAAAAGAGCTCTGGAATATGAAAAAGGCTGTACTGGCAGGAGGAGCTCTTCAGATTCTCTTTACAACAGCGCTTGCGCTCGCTTGCTGTACAGAGCTTGGATTCAGTTCTGCCACTTCTGCTTTCATAGGGTTGCTTATCTCGCTCAGCAGTACCGCAATAGTTCTCAAAGTCCTTCAGGACAGGAATGAGGTCGATACTCCGCATGGAAAAACCTCGCTGGCAATTCTCATCTTTCAGGACCTTGCTATCGTACCCCTTATCCTTATCACTCCTGTACTGGCAGGAAGTTCTGTGAATTTTGAAGGGGCGCTTCCTGAAATATTCTTCAAGGGCTCCTTAATTATTCTGGCTTTTATTCTGAGCGCCAAGTTCGTTGTTCCTTCGATACTTTACCATGTAGGCAAGACCGGCAGCAAACAGCTTTTCTTTGTCAGTGTTGTTTTCATCTGCTTAACAGCCGCGGTATTCACCTACAGTATAGGTCTGTCCCTGGCTCTGGGAGCCTTTTTAGCCGGGATCATTATCTCAGGGTCTCAATATAGCCAGCAGGCAATAGGTAATATCATGCCTTTAAAAGACATGTTCATGAGCTTTTTTTTCGTATCCGTAGGCATGCTTCTGGACCTCAATTATCTGCTTGACCATCTTTCTCTTATAATTCTTGCAACGATTGCTCTTATTATCGTAAAACTGATAGCCGCAGTTTCCGTAACCCTGCTCCTTGGCTGTCCTCTCCGCACAACCATACTGACAGGACTTGCTCTGTCCCAGGTAGGAGAATTCTCTTTTGTCCTTTCCAGGCTTGGGCTTGAATATTCCCTTCTGACGCAGGAGGTTTATCAGGCATTTCTGGCAGTTTCAATCCTTACTATGGGAGTTACACCCTTTTTAATCAGCTCTTCCTACAGGCCTGCTGATTTCATTGTCAAAAAGGTTTCAGAAACAGCCTCCGGTATGAAACTAATTAATGGAATTTATTCCGAGCCTCTTTATAATGAAGAAATAGCCGAGCCTCAGATGAAAGATCATCTCATAATAGTGGGGTTTGGCTTTTCCGGGAAGACAATTTCAAAAGCTGCAAAAGCTGCCGGTATCCCCTATCTTATAGTTGAAATAAACCCTGAAACTGTGCAGCAGGAGAAGGCAAAAGGGGAAAAAATACAATATGGAGACGCAACCTTTGGCGCCGTACTGGAAAATGCAGGAATAAAAAATGCAAGGGTCATTGTAATCGGAATATCCGATGCTGTAACCACAAGAAAAATAGTCGAAACCGCAAAGGAGCTGAATCCCAGTGTCTGCACCATTGTAAAAGTACATGACCTGCAGGAAATGAAAAGGCTCAATGCCCTCGGCGCAGACGAAATAATTCCTGAACAATACGAAACCTCGGTAGAAATATTTGTCCGCCTGCTCGAGAAGTATCTCGTCCCGAAGGATAAGATTGAAAAAATGGTCAATGATTTGAGAGCCAATGGTTACAGAAGACTGCGGAAACTGGTCGTTGATCAGGGCATAGACAACGGGTTCAGCATAAAGGATGAGCTTCCGGGAGTAGATATCCAGGTTCTCAAAGTAGGAAAAGGCTCGAACTTCGACGGAAAAACCCTTTCAGAACTGGATTTCAGGAAAAAATACGGAGTAACCGTAATATCGGTCCGCAGGCGCTCGAATATATTCCATACTCCAGCCGGAGATTTCCTTCTCAAAGCAAACGATGCATGTATCCTTCTTGGGAAAAATAAAGACCTGTATAATATACGGAAATTCTTTGACAGCGTCCATTCATAAGCGAAAAATACTATTTTTTTCGTTATCATGCATAGAGATATATCTTATCCGTTCAGACTTTTCCCCATGCGCAGGATAATTCTCGCGTCTGCATCCCCGAGGCGGAAAGAACTGCTTAAACAGTTGATAGGAGATAATTTTATTGTCTATCCGAGTTCATATGAAGAACCTTCCCAGCTTGACCTTAACCCTGAAGAACTCCTGATAAAACATTCCATAGAGAAAGCAAGAGATGTTGCAAAACACTTTGACTCCGGGCTCATAATCTCTGCTGACACATCGGTTCTCTATAATGGTGAAGTCCTGGGGAAGCCGAGTTCTCCTGAAAACGCCGACGAAATGCTGAAAAAGCTAAACGGAAAAAAATTCAGGGTGGTAACAGGGCTTACTGTCCTGGACCTTGACAGCGCACAGGAAATCAGCGAATACGAATCAACAGATATCTGGATGTCTGAAATGAATGCAGAACAGATCTCAGCATATATCAGGACAGGAGAACCTCTTGACAAAGCCGGGGCTTTTGCAGCCCAGGGAAAAGGAGCAGTCCTGGTAGAGAGGGTTGAAGGAGATTTCTTTAACGCAGTAGGGCTTCCTCTTTTCCGGCTTGGAAAAATTCTGGAAAGGTTTGGAGTGTCGGTATTTGATGAGGAATTTTCCTGATTTTTGCTTTTTGCATCAGGCCTCATACTTTTCAATCAGGATTCAGGTCTTGTCCTTTTTATTCAGCAGTTTATCGCCTTTGCAAAAGTAATAAAACAATTGCGGGTAATAAGATAAATCAGGGATAATAAAGCAATCAGGAGTAATAAGAGCAACCAGGAATAATAAGGGCGATCAGGAATAATGGAGCAAAAAAATCTGATTAACTGATAAACCGGTAATCTGGCTGATAACAGAAGACAGGATTTTAAAAATGTTTTTTTCATTTATCTTCTAAAATTTTCAATAGTGGGAGGCGTTCAGAATGCTGCAAGTCTATAATACCCTGACCAGAAATAAAGAGATATTCAAACCTGTAAAAGAAGGCGAAGTTTCAATTTACGCCTGCGGGCCAACAGTCTATAATATGCCTCATATTGGAAACTACAGGACTTTCCTGATGACTGACAACATAGTCAGGACACTTGAATATCTCGGGTACAAAGTAAGGCTCGTCATGAATATTACGGACATAGACGATAAAACTATCAGGAATTCAAAAGCAGCAGGGATGTCTCTCAAAGACTTTACGGAGAAGTATACTGAAGAATTCTTCAAAGGCCTTGATATGCTGAACATAAAGCGGGCTTCAGCATACCCAAGAGCCACGGAAAATGTTGACGGCATGATTGAGCTTGCACGGAAACTGATCGAAAAAGGGCTGGCTTACGAAAAAGACGGGTCTGTCTATTACCGGATTTCAGGGTTTCCGGATTACGGCAAGCTTTCAAAGCTCGATTTTGATAATATCAAAATTGGCGCATCCGTAGATGTGGATGAATACGACAAGGACAACCCGAGGGACTTTGCTCTTCTTAAAGCCTCTACCCTGGAAGAGATCGAAAGGGGGATTTATTATGAAAGCCCATGGGGAAAAGTCCGCCCCGGATGGCACATCGAATGCTCGGTAATGGCAATGAACAGTTTTGGCCCAACCCTTGATATTCACATCGGAGGCGTAGACCTTATCTTCCCTCACCATGAAAACGAGATCGCTCAGTCAGAAGGTGCAACTGGGAAGCCCTTTGTATGCCACTGGATTCATGGAGAGCACCTTATTGTCGAAGGGGAGAAGATGAGCAAGTCAAAAGGGAATGTTTTCACCCTGCCCGAGATCGTTGAAAAATACGGGGGTGAGGTTGTACGTTTCATGTTCCTTTCAGTTCATTACAGGAAAAAACTGGACTATTCGGAGTCCTTTGCAGAAAACGCAAAAAACAATTATCTGAAACTTAAAGAGACTCTTACCAACCTTGAATTTGCGCTGAGGAATGCGGAAGATAAACCCGGCTCGGGAGACGCAGAAATCCTTAACATCCTTCCAGAACTTGAAAATCAGTTCAGGGATGCCCTTGAAGATGATTTCAATACCCCTAAAGCAATAACCGTTTTCAGGGAACTCTCGCGCACAGCCAACTTATATCTTGAGAGCGGAAGGAACAGGCAGGTCCTGGAACAGCTTTGCTTCCTTTATAAGCGTTTTTCCGATGCTCTTGGAATCTTTGCACAGGCCGGGAAAGAAGAAGTTCCAGACGAAGTGCTCAGACTTGTTGAGGATCGTGAAGCCGCCCGGAAAAAGAAAGATTGGGCAACTTCGGATGCAATCCGGGAGAAAATAAAATCCCTGGGCTATATCGTGCAGGACACAAAAGAAGGGCCGAAAGTGAAAAAAGCTGAAGAAAGTTAAGAGATAAGAAGCTAAAACTAGAAAATTTACCAATAAAAACATCAATTATTTATCTAATTATATACTACTTTTCTTATCTTATTCACTCTTTCCGGGCCGTATTCCTTTTTTTCTTTCATACGTCCCTGTATTACCTCTGGGGGTGGTAATGCATGAATCTTAAAAGCATTATTGATAAAAATAAGAACAATGATACAGACCAGGGCCAAATACCCGAAAAAAACTCCGCAAAAGTGAGACCGCTTTTAGCCGAACTGGGGCATATTCCTGGCACTGGCTCTATAAAGATGACGCTAGTATCTGCGAACGCTGTAGAAGAGAGATCCATAAGTTCGATTAAAAATGCAATGATTCTTATTAAGGAATTTTCGAAGATGGTTGGGGATTCCGTAGAGGAAATCTCTTCCGAGAGTAGACCTTCTCAGGTGCAGATGGGCTTTAACATTCTCCTCACTACAGACGGGAAGGCAATCATTACCAGGTCAGAAAAGAATGCAAACTTGAAAGTAACACTTACATGGAAGCACGAAGAAAAGGATAGAGAGAAAGAACCTGACTAAAGTCAGTTTTTAAAACTTGGCTTTTCTCAGTCTGAATAAATACTTTTTCATGTGAATCGCCTGTTTGTAAATAGCCTGTTTGTATAAACCAAGAACTTTTTGATTTCAGCTTAACCGAGCATGCAGGGTTATGCCAAGCTTCATTCCGACCCGTATCGATCTGATAATACTGTTTTTTCTTTATTCTATTTCTCTCCTTAACTTTTCAGGCGTTCCAGGAAGAAATAAGTACCAGCCACGGCAAAATAATTAATTATATGAAATCCAAACTTCTCGCCTTTATCCTTGTACTTTCGCTTACTGCGAATGCTTATCTTCTCCTATTCGAGCAGACACCGGTCGAGGGGGAGCAGGTACAGGAAATGCAGGCACAGATAAATTCCCTTGAAAAGGAAAACGAAATACTCGAAACTCAGGTAGCTCAAAACAATAAATCTCTTGAGTCTTATGCTTCTCAACTGGACTTCTACCGTGAGAGAGTTTATGAGCTGGAAAACAACCTTCAAGCCTGTCCTGCAGGTCTGGAAGGCTATGCCATTCTTCAGGCTCCTGCTGTGTTCCAGAATGTTGAACTGGAAAGGTCAGGTCCTTTTGTACGGGAGGTAGTTTCCGAAGAGGGAGCCCTGCTCAATATTTCAGTCGAGACCAGGCCCGGCAAAGGCAGGGTGCTTGTCCAGACAACGCCTCTTATGGGTGTAATTTTCCAGGATGCAGCAAACACTGCTGTTTTTGTCGCCCAGCAGGAGACCGGAGTTTCTCTCTCAGGCAGCGATGTTATCTTCAGTATTACTGCGGATGAGGAAATTCCCGGTGTTGATGGTTCGAGTGCCGGAGCTCTTATGACCCTCCTTACCATTGCCGCTATCAATGGGACAGAACTTAATAACAGCATAACTCTCACAGGCACCATAGATAACGAAGGCAATGTTGGCGCTATAGGCGGGGTCTTTGAAAAAGCCGAAGCCGCAGAAGCAGGCGGAAAAACTCTCTTCCTTCTGCCCAGAGAAAACAGTGAACTTGTAATTTACAGTCTCCAGGAGAGAAGAATTGGAGGGATTACTATTGCTGAGAGGGTTCCTGAAGTGGTAGATGCTGAAGAATATATTGAAGAAGAGGTGGGTATCGATATCGAGTACGTGGACACGATTGATGATGTGCTCAGGTATGGGATGTGAAGCAGCAAAGTATCTTTATATTGGGACTGAAATTATTGGGACTGAAATCGGGACTTGCAGGGCTTAAGTCCTGAGTCCTTTTTTATCTCTATTTTTATTCTGCATAATTCTTTATTCCTGAAAACATCCTTTTCCAAATTTCTTATCATAATCCTTCTTTAGCTAATCTCCAGATTTTTCACCATTATGTAATACCTTAAATTTTGCCCATTTTTTACCTGTACGACCTCTTCTGACTGTACCTGGTATCCCAGGTCCTTATAGAATGAATGGGCTGTAAGCGAAGCATGAAGGTCCATTTTCCTGATTTTTTCTCCAAGAGCTTCCTTTTCAAGTTCGTGCATAATCCTCTTGCCGAGGCCCATACTCTGATATTCCGGCTTTACGAAAATTCTTCTTATATTTGAACCCAGAAGGGTCCCTGTCCCTATTATCTCTTCTCCGCAGGTAAGGATCAGGAGATGCCCTTTGAGTATGTCATTAAGGATACTTTCCGTATTGTTATACTCTTTGAAATAATCAATAGCTTCGCAGGAGTAAGCGCCTGAATAGCATACATCAATTGTCTCGTATATTAATGTTTTAAGTTCTTTGATATCTTCAGGTTTTGCTGTCCTCATTTCTATTTTTTCGAGTATTCTCTCCTCCCTTACTCTGATCATTTTCTCTTCTCCCCTTCTCTGGTCATTTTCTCTTCTTCCTTTCTTTGGTTATTTTGTCTCTTTTTTTTCTTCGGACATTTATCTCCCCACAGCATATCAGTTTAAAGAACAAAGTTTTAGTAGTCTCACTTCTATTATCCCACAAAAACTTAAACTTTTTTAAGTCTTTTTCTACCTTTTTAAGTCTTTTTCTACCAGAGTTTTCAGCCCTCTTGTGTTTTTATAACATCAATTTTATTTATATAAGATGACGTACATATTCTGTATCCGAACTCCGGAACTATCTGGAATTATACCGAAATTACTACACTGATACTACCCTGACACTCTACAGATGCTAAGTACAACCTTTTTGCTGATTACTCATGCCACCAGAAATTATACCTATTCTTGAAGAACCTGCACTTAAAGCTACGAACACGGAAACCACTCTGGTTATTGCGGATATTCACCTTGGGATCGAATGGGATCTCTACAGGAGCGGAATTAATCTGCCCAGCCGGATGAAAGACAGGCTTGACCGGATTCTGGGATATATAGAAGCAGTTTCTCCTGACCGGATAGTATTGCTTGGGGACGTAAAGCATAATGTCCCTCAGGTTTCCTGGCAGGAAAAAGACGAGATTCCACGTTTTCTTGAAACGCTTGCAAAACACGTGCATGTGGATATCTTTCCCGGGAACCATGACGGAGGAATCGAATTTCTCTTCAGCGGGCAGAAGGATATAAAGGTTCATTCCGCAAGAGGCGCCGTCCTTGACGGGATCGGATACTTCCACGGACATACCTGGCCTGCCCCTGAACTGCTGGCTGCGTCCAGCGTTATTACTGCTCATAACCACCCAACAGTCCGTTTTACAGATGCCTTTGGGTATTCTATGGTCGAACCTGCATGGATAAGGACTAAATTCAAAGCAGAGGCTCTGAAAGAACGCTTTGGAAACCTCGATTTTGAAAATGGAAATGACTGGGCTGACCCTGAAGTCTTTATTGTGCCTGCTTTTAACGAACTCTGCGGCGGCGTTCCTTTCAATGAGTCCGCAAAGGAAGACCTTCTTGGACCGGTTTTCTCGTCCGGCGGGATAGAGCTTGAGAATGCAGAGGTTTATCTTCTGGACGGGACAAGACTGGGGTTGATAAAGAATATCCGCAAACTGGAGCATACAAAGGCTAGAAGCAGGATAAAGGGCAGAAGGCGCAAAAACTCTGAGAAACCAGCTTGAGCCAGCAGGCAGGGAATTTTGCTTTATATAATGAGTTTTTTATAATGAGTGCTTTTTATAAAGAGCACTTATTATAAAGTAACTTCTGGACTTTCTTTTATACAAAGAATTTGAGTTTCCAGATATTATACCGCTTTCTCTTTCTTACTTTCGCTTTCTCTTTCTTACTTTTAAGTTTCTGCTCATAAGCGCTTTCTTCAATTTTCTGCCCTGACTTTTCTTTTAAAATCTATTTAAGAAAATATTTATTAGCAAATCAAAATGTCTTTATGAAACTAATGATATATTACTCACTAAATTATTACTGTCATTAATTTTTCAGTCGCTTTGAGAAAACCGGAGTGCGAAAATTAAAGAATTTATGAAAAATAACGTAGTAATGAATCTATGAAATAATAACGTTGTAATGAATCTATGAAAAATAACGTGCTAATTATACTCACTTATAATGTTTGATTCATTTGCTTTATACTAATTAGAGGGTTGGGGAAATGTGGCAGGGGAATTGGAAAGATCTGGAGCCCCGTATTATCACGGACAGCAAGCTTAGATGGGTGCAAAAAAAAGCAGGCTTACAGCTTGATAACAATGGTGCACTGTCTGGAGTTTTACATATCACTCACAACATTACCGGGTGTAAGAGGGCAGAACAGGAGTTGCATGGGGCTGATAAACATGTCCTGTCCAAGCTTGACATTATCGTTTCGTCTTCCGGGGAGGTAGGGAGTCTGGATCTTGTTGATATTATTGATGTTCAGGCGGTCCAGTCTCTGATGGATGATTTCTACAGGTTTGGTCACATAACCCTGGCTCTGGTCGACCTTAAAGGAAATGTTCTGGTCAGTGTCGGATGGCAGGATATATGTACCAGATTCCACAGAGCCCACCCTGAGACCTGCAAGCACTGTGTAGAAAGCGATACCATGCTATCCGCGGGCGCCCTTCCCGGAGAGTTTAAACTGTACAGGTGCAGGAACAATATGTGGGACATAGCGACCCCTATTATGGTAGGAGACCAGCATGTCGGCAATATATTCTCAGGCCAGTTCTTTTTTGAAGATGAGCCTATCGATTATGAATTTTTCCGATCCCGTGCAGAAAAATACGGCTTTAACGAAGAGGAATACATAGCTGCGCTTGATAAAGTTCCGAGGTTAAGCAGAGAAACGGTTGATGCAGGTATGACATTCTTAACGAAACTTGCACACATGATCTCACAGTTAAGCTGCAGCAATATCAGGCTGTCCCGGTCGCTGGCAGAATGCAATGCACTGGTTAATTCACTGAGGGAGAGTGAGGAGAAATACCGCAATGTTGTGGAGACAGCAAATGAAGGCATATGGATAATTGATGCTGAATACAGGACTGTTTATGTGAACAAAAAAATGACGGAGATGCTGGGCTATACTCAGGATGAAATGATTGGCAGATCCGCATGGGACTTCACCGATGAAAAAAATGCTGCTACTGCCAGGCTGAAGAGGAAAAAGAAGGAGCACGGCATTGATGAAACTCATGAATTTAAGTTTATATGTAAAGATGGTTCGCCTTTATGGACGCTTGTAAATACCAAATCATTATTTGACAGGGGTGGAAAGTTCACAGGCTCTATTGGCATGTTCACTGATATCACAGAGCGCAAACGGACTGAAGAGACTCTTGATTTCGAGAGGTCGCAGCTCCTTTCCATTTTCG
The DNA here is from genome assembly GCF_046529725.1 of Methanosarcina hadiensis. Classification (GTDB taxonomy): domain Archaea; phylum Halobacteriota; class Methanosarcinia; order Methanosarcinales; family Methanosarcinaceae; genus Methanosarcina; species Methanosarcina hadiensis. Next base: position 111,286 of record NZ_CP136241.1, read on the forward strand.
ATGGCATCGATGATATGGTGTATGTGACTGATCCGTATACCTTCGAGGTGCTATATGTGAATAAGGCGGTGAAGGAAAAGCTTGGCAGTGAACCTGTGGGAGGGATTTGCTACCGTGAGTTCCAGCGGAGGGATTCTCCATGTGATTTCTGCACCAGCCCGATTATTTTAAAGGAGAGAGACAGGCCCTACCACTGGGAGTATTACAACCCCATTCTGAATAGGTGTCTCATGATCATGGACCGGATCATCAAATGGCCGGACGGCCGGGATGTGCGCTTCGAGATTGCAAAGGATATTACCGAGCGCAAAAAAGCGGAAAGGGCTCTGAAAGACGCATACGATAATTTAGAAGACAAAATTAAAGAACGGTCCGCCCAGCTTGAAAAAGCTTACAACTCATTGAAAGAAAGCCAGGAAGGCCTTGCTGAAGCTCAAAAAATGGCTCACATAGGCAACTGGGAATGGGATATAGAGACTGATAAAGCGTACTGGTCTGAGGAAATGTATCGTATATTCGGGCTGGATCTCAAAAAAGCAGCACCTTCTTACAATGAATATTTAAGCTACATACATCCCGATGATCGGGACCATTATTGTGATGCCATTAAAAAAGCCGTCATAGAAAAACCATTTGGCATTGATTTCAGAATTGTCCTGGCTAATGGGGAAGAACGCACAGTCCACATGAAATCGGAACACGTTATGGATAAGAAAAATATCCCTGTTAAAGTTAAAGGTACGGTTCAGGACATCACCGAGCGTAAGAAATCAGAAGAGAAAATTCAACTCTTAGCGAATATTGTGGAATCATCAAACGATGCTATAGGAATTATTTCCCTTGATGACATTATTATAAGCTGCAATAAAGAAGCAGAACAGGTTTACGGTTATTCGGCGGAAGAGGTTATCGGGAAGCATACCTCCATCCTGGCTCCGCCCCATTTGCATGAAGAAACAAAACAATTAAGTGAGCTTATTAAACAGGGGAAAAAGATCCATCACTATGAGACTTCAAGATTAAGAAAGGACGGCAAGATAATACATGTTTCAATAACTCTTTCCCCGGTTTTTGATAGCTATGGCAAACTGACTGCTATCTCGTTTATCTCCAGGGACATAACCGAAAGAAAAAGAGTAGAAGAAAAACTTCGCGAAAGTGAGGAAAAGTACCGCAACATTGTAGAGACGGCAAATGAGGTCATACTCATAACTGACAGTAAAGCCGTAATTACTTATGTTAACCCGAAAATAACGGACATGCTGGGGTATCCTCTGGAAGAAGTTATTGGCAAACCAATATGGGGTTTCATCAGTAAAGATTACAGACCTGTTGTCAGGCGGAATCTGGAAAAGAGGAGGCAAGGAATAAGTGAGAGCTACGAATTGAAATTAATACGAAAGGATGGGTCTTCGCTCTGGGCGTTTCTAAATGCTAAACCTCTCTTTGACAAAGAAGGCGAGTACGCAGGCGCTATGAGTATGCTAACCGATATCACCAAGCGGAAAGAAGCCGAAGAAGCTCTTAATAGTATTGAGACTGCTCGTAAAAAAGAAATCCACCATAGAATTAAGAATAACCTCCAGGTAATTTCCTCCCTGCTCGATCTCCAGGCTGAAAAGTTCAATGATAGAGAGGATATTAAAGACTCGGAAGTTCTTGAAGCTTTCAGGGAAAGCCAGGACAGAGTAATATCCATGGCTCTTATTCATAAAGAACTGTACAACGGTGGCGGGTTTGACACACTGAACTTTTCTCCGTATATTAAGGAACTCGCTGAGAACCTTTTCCAGACATACAGGCTTGGAAATGCTGATATCATCTTAAACATGGACCTTGAAGAAAACATCTTCTTTGATATGGATATTGCAGTCCCGTTAGGGATAATCGTCAACGAGCTCGTATCCAATTCCCTCAAACATGCATTTCCCGAAAAAGCGGGAGAAATTCGAATAAAGCTCTGCAGGGAGGAAAAATGCACTCAAAAGCGGGAATTCCTTTTCATTCTGACGGTCTCGGATGACGGAAAAGGAATTTCTAAAGACATGGACCCGGAGAATATCGAATCACTGGGACTGAAGCTGGTAAATATCCTCGTTGAGCAGCTGGATGGAAACATTGAGCTTAATCGTAATCATGGGACTGAGTTCAGGATCTCTTTTAAGCTGATGCAGTGACAATAAACCCTATATGAATTAACCCAATGAATTTATACGGATATTCACAACATAATGCATTTCTACAGCAAAGCCTGTGAAAATTGTTCTTAAGAAAGAAGTACTGAAAGCAATACACAATAATACTATAAAACAATACTAAAACAGTACTGAAACAATACCGAAACAGCACTGAAACAATACTAAAACAGTACCGAAACAATACTAAAACAACACTGTTTTTATTGCTGTATACTCTTTTCTCAATGTTTATATAAGATGCATGGGTGTAATGGAAAAAAATAAATGTCAGGAATCAGGCTAATAGAAGTTATTATTCTTGATAATTCAGACCTGCAGTTTTCTGCAGCAGAAATGAAATTAAAATCCACAGCCGGGCAGGCTGCTTAAGATCCCTTCCTGCTCCGGGCTTTGACTGACTTATTTATTATTAACTCACTTATGGTTAACTATTACCTGTTGCCGGTTTATTGATTTACTATCGATCAATTTATAATTGTCTAATAATCTAGCACTGATCCCCTATGCTTGATTTACAGTTTATTTATTGTATCTTTAATTGATTATTCGTATCACCCGAAAAGGATGTACTGATTTAATGACTATGGAAATTAACAACACGGACTTATCTGAAAATATGCCCCTGCCTGAAGACGCCAGTCTATCCGGCTCCAGGGCTTTTGACGACTCAAAACTTGCGAAATTAAACGGTGTTATAAGTCAGGGGCTTAACCCATATCCATACAGGTTCGAAAAGAACGTAGATATCTGCAAGATCCTTGAAAAATTTGAGGACTTTGAAAAAAATGAAGGCCTGGTCGTTAGAACAGCTGGCAGGCTTTACAATATCCGCAAGCACGGAAAGATGATATTTGCCGACCTTGGTGACCAGGCAGGCAGAATTCAGATCCTTGTCAGGAAAGGAAACCTTCCGGATGAAGAATTCGAGACTTTTAAAAACCTTGTAGACTCCGGAGATATCGTGGGTATTCAGGGCAGCCTTTTCAGGACAAAAAGGGGAGAAAACTCAATCAGCGTCTCCGAATTCTCCCTGCTCTCAAAATCCCTCTGCGCCCTTCCTGAGAAATTCCACGGGCTAAAAGATGTTGAAACAAGGTACAGAAAGAGATATCTTGACCTTATAGTCAACTCCGAAAAGAGAGAAATTTTCGTTATGAGGAGCAAGCTCGTCTCTGAGATCAGAAGGTTCCTTACTGACAGGGAGTTTCTCGAGTTTGAGACCCCTATACTTCAGACAGTGTATGGCGGAGCAAATGCAAGACCATTTACCACTTTTCACAACTGTCTCGGGCAGAACCTCTTCCTCAGAATTGCTCCCGAACTTTACCTCAAGAGGCTTGTTGTCGGCGGATATGAAAAGGTTTTTGAAATCTGCAAAAACTTCAGGAATGAAGACATAGACACAACCCACAACCCTGAGTTCACAATGATTGAGGTTTACGAGGCTTACAGGGACTATAATGACATGATGGACTTAACCGAATCCCTGATTTCTGAACTCGTATTCAAGCTGACAGGCAGCTACGAAGTCAAAATGGGAGAAAACACTATTAACCTCCGGTCCCCCTGGAAGAGGATTTCCATGGAGGATGCCTTAAAGGAGTATGCCGGGCTTGATGTCTTTTCCCATTCTCTTGAAGAACTTAAGAAAATCGCAATCGAAAACAGGATCGAAGACTATGAAAAGGCAAAGAGCCACGGAGAGTTCCTTGCCCTGCTTTTCGAAGGCCTTGTGGAAGATAAGCTGATAGACCCGACTTTCATATATGATTTTCCTGTAGAAAACTCCCCGCTGGCTAAAAGCCACAGGGAAAAAGCAGGTTTTGTCGAGCGCTTTGAGCTTTTCCTTAACGGCTGGGAACTGGCAAACGGATACTCCGAATTGAATGACCCGCTTGAACAGGAAAAGAGGTTTGAGGACCAGGATAAGAAAAGAAAACTCGGAGACCTTGAAGCCCAGACCGTAGATTATGACTTCATAAACGCGCTCGGGTACGGCCTGCCGCCAACCGGAGGCATGGGGCTTGGAATTGACCGCCTCACAATGATCCTTTCTGGCCTCGAATCCATTAAAGAAGTAATTCTTTTCCCGCAGATGAAAAGGGAATAATCGTCTTAAAGGGAATAATCGTCTTAAAGGGAATAATCGTCTTAAAGGGAATAATCGTCTTAAAGGGAATAATCGTCTTAAAGGGAATAATTGTCTTCGGATAAAATTTTGTTTTGCAGATCCGGGCTTATCCCCTGGTGGGCAGGCTTATCGGGGGGAAAATCCCCCTCTTTTTTATTCTTGCGGTCGTGAAGGATTTTTTTCATTTTCTATCTGCGGTGTTGCTCGCCGGTCAAGCCCGTCTGCGTCAGTAAGAGGAAATAAAAAATTAACTTCGGTGGGTGGTTCGCATCCTGCACACTGGTATTTATACCGGTGCGTATTAACAAAATATTGCTATCTATACTCTATCTATACTGAAATCATTTCCAGGAAAAATGTCATTCAACAACATCTTCAACACTTTTCACCCGAAAATCCAGGGGGCTTTGAATACTCTGGGGTTTACAAAACCCACAGAGCCGCAGGAAAGGGCATTTCCTCACATAATGGACGGCAAACATACCCTTTTGATAGCTCCTACAGGATCAGGCAAGACAGAATCCGCGGTGCTTCCGGTTTTCCACAGCATCCTTAAAAAGAAACCTGAAGCGCGTAGAGGCATTTCCGCACTTTATATCACACCCCTGCGTGCACTTAACCGGGATATGCTCTCCCGCATTGAGAATCTCGGGCGGATGCTTGATGTTAAAGTCCAGGTCAGGCACGGTGACACTCCTCAAAGTGAAAGGCAGCGGCAGTCCAGAAACCCGCCTGATGTGTTAATTACTACTCCTGAAACTTTACAAGCAATGTTTACAGGCTCTCGCCTGCGGCAGAACCTTGAGACCGTAACGCATGTTGTGGTCGATGAAATCCATGAGCTTGCAGGCTCGAAACGCGGAGCCCAGCTTGCTGTCGGGCTTGAGCGGCTTGTTGAGATCTCAGGAGAGTTCCAGAGAATAGGACTTTCCGCAACAGTCGGGAACCCCTGGGAGATTGCAAAGTTTCTGGCAGGAGCAAAAAGGGATTTTACGGTTATCGAAGTTGCCCTTCTGAAATTGCTTGAATTTGATGTTGTCAGCCCTCACCTTTCCGCATCAGGCGCAGCAGGAGAGACAGAGCGGGAAAAAGAAGTCATGGAGATTGCAAGGACGGTTGGTTGTGAGCCTGAATTTGCTTCTCATCTCGCCTGCATCAGAAAAATAGTTAATGAAAGCCAGTCTACCCTTATTTTTGTAAACACGAGGCAGAGTGCAGAGGCTCTTGCAGCAGGTTTCCGGAAACTTGGGGCTTCTATCGGAGTCCACCACGGCTCCCTTTCCTTTGAAGCCCGCGTTGAAGCTGAAGAGGAGTTCAAGGCAGGAGCCCTCAGGGGTCTTATCTGCACTTCATCAATGGAACTCGGAATCGATATCGGAAATGTTGACCGTGTTGTCCAGTACGGATCTCCCCGCCAGGTCTCAAGGCTTCTCCAGAGAGTGGGAAGGGCAGGCCACAGGCTTCATGAGATCTCAAGGGGCACGATCCTTACAATGGAAGCTGACGATACCGCAGAGAGCATGGCAATTACAAAAGCCGCCCTCGAAGGCAGGGTTGAAGCGATTTCTCCGCACATAAATTCCCTTGATGTCGTGGCAAACCAGATCGCAGGCATGGTTATGGACTTCGGGGAGATCGGGATGGACAGGATCTTCAGGGTCCTCAGGCGGACTTACACGTTCAAGGACCTGCGGATCGAAGAACTCCAGAGGGTGGTCGATCAGATAGGGGACTATAAACTCGTCTGGAAGGACAAAGAATCAAACCTGCTTAAAAGGCGCAAAAAAAGCCGGGAATACTATTACGACAATCTCTCCATGATTCCGGACGAAAAAAAGTACGAAATTTACGATATCGTGAGCGGAAGATCTATCGGGGTTCTGGACGAAGCTTTCGTAGTAAACTTTGCCGAACCCGGAGCCGTTTTTATTACGAAAGGGGATATGTGGCGCGTTATTGAGATGCCTGACCGCGAACGCGAGCCAGCGAAGGACAGGATCAAGGTCGAGCCGGTCGAAGGCATGGGAGAAGTCCCGAGCTGGTCAGGAGAAGAAATTCCGGTTCCCTTTGAGGTGGCCCAGGATGTTGGAACGCTTCGAGCCGAAACCGCAGCCCTGATTCGGGAAGGGCTTGACGATGATGAGGTTGCGGAAAAGCTTCAGAGGAAATACCCTGTGGCAAAAGCAGCCGTTCTTGAAGTTATCCGCATCCTGCGGGACCATGTTGAAGGAAATTTCCCCCTTCCGGATGCCAGCACGATAGTGATCGAAGACGAAGGGGACGCAGTGACCCTGAACGCCTGTTTTGGCCACAACACCAACGGGACGCTGGCAAGGGTTCTTACCTCTCTTCTTTCAGCCCGCTTTGGGAGCAGTGTAGCCCAGGAAGTGGACCCATACAGGATCAGGTTGACTCTCCCGCGCAGGGTTGGACCTGTCCAGATCCGGGATATGCTTCTTTCCCTGCGCCCGGAACATGTTGAGCTAATTATCGAAATGACCCTGAAAAACACAACCCTCATGAAATGGAAAATGGTCCACGTAGCCCGAAAGTTCGGTGCACTCTCTCGGGACATAGACTACGACAGGATCAGCATGAAAAAGCTGCTTGAAATCTACGAAGGCTCTTCAATGTATGACGAGGTGGTCCGCGAGATTTTCCACGATATGCTTGACGTCCCAAGGGCAAAAGAAGTCCTGATGAGACTTGCAGCCGGTGAAATTTCTGTCGAGATCTCCGGTCCGACTCCGATCGGCTCAGCCGGCTTTGCCATGAAAAGAGACCTCATAGCCCCGGAGAAAGCCGACCGTTCAATCGTCCTTGCCCTCAAGGAACGAATAATGAACGACAAAATTATCCTGTTCTGCACGAACTGCAAGAAATGGACTTCCCACCGCCAGGTGAAAAACGTGCCTGAAGAAATTATCTGCCCGGTCTGTGAGTCTCAGATGGTTGCAGCCCTCAAGCCCTGGGAAGAAGAGGAAATCAATCTTGTCAAAAAACAGGCTAAGCAGGGTAAAGATGCTAAAGTTTCTCCCGAAGAAAAGAAGCGGATACAGAGAGTTTACAGGAACGCAAGCATAGTCCGTGCGCAGGGGAAAAAGGCGGTTATTGCGCTTGCCAGCAGGGGAATAGGACCTGAAACGGCATCAAGGGTTATTGAGAAAATGAGGGTGGATGAGGAAGCGTTTTACAGGGATATTCTGGTTGCGGAGAGGAATTACGTGAAGACGAAGAAGTTCTGGGAATGAAAGATGAGTCGGCTTAAATTAAATATAGAAAATTAATAGTTTTTCTATGAGCTCATCCTAAGATCAGTTTTATTCCTTGTTAATAAGAGGTTGGGGCTATTCCTTAGTCGTAAGAGCGATTGATTATTCCAAATCCAAAAATCACGCACTTTAAAGTTTGGTAAATTAATATTCATAATTCAAAAAATTATTTATTCTGTAGTTGCCTCTTCTTTCATAACAAATTTTTGGACCTAGGGCATCGGAAATTGAAAATCCACCTTCGAATTACAGGTATTATATGTGACTTTTTCCATTATCTTGTTTATTAGAAAAATTTTAAGGTATGATCTTGTATGCGAATATGTAAATATTAATGGGGAAACTTTTGTAGCTTTTGTTGATATCTCTGGTTTTAAAGAACTAATGAAAAAGGATAAAGCTTTGGAATCTTTAAATAAGTTTTATCAATACGGATATGAAGTAATTAAAAGCACGAATAATGACGGTGTGGAAGGTATTTTTGTTTCTGACTGTGGGGTTTTATTTGTTAGAGATGATGGTGGTTCTGCCGTTGAAAATAAAAGGCGCTGTTTAAGGTCTTTGTTATCCGCAGTTAAGGAGATTAATTTAAAAATGCTCAGACATGATTTCATGCTCACAACTTCAATTGCTTATGGGTCTTTCAAATGGCAGGAAAAAATTGAGATAGATGGTCTGCAGAAAAACCCAATTTATGGGCAAGCATATGTTACTGCTTTTTTGGACAATGAATCTGGAAGTCCAAAAATTCAACCGGGCCAATGTCGGATACTGCCAGAAAATCTTCCTGACAATATAATCTCTAATGCAGTTAATAGCAATGATATACTCCAGATGATCGATAGACAAGGGAATCATTATTATTTTTATTGGATGCTCAATACCCCTCAAGAAATTGAAAAATTTAATCGAGGATATGAAGAAGCGAAAAATTCAACATATGACCAAATATTGTATGCTCTTAATAGCAACTATTCAGGGAAGAAAATACTTGATCAAAATGATCTTGGTTTAGATGAAGATTGGTGCGGGAATAATGCATCATTCAAATGCCCGATTTGCGGAAAAGTTTTCATCGTAAGTGGAATGTTGCATCAAAATGGGAGACGTTGTCCGAGATGTGGAAGTTCCACTGGCTTTTGTGATCTAAATGGAGCTTCAGCAGGTGGTCGAGCTTATATCGAGTGGTAATTTTCAATTATAACATGAAAAGTGAATAGATTTATGGGTGATGGCTGGGGCGGAAATTGAATAAAAAAGTTATCTCATTCCGAAAATCTCTCCTTCACCAATTCTATTTTCTTCCTCTTTTACCTTAATTTCACTCCAGCATACCTTTAAATGATCACAAACAAAATATGCTAACATTGAGAACGCTTCCCGGCACAAAGAGTTATTTGATAAAATCTCTTCTTTCCTTGAAAAAGAAGGAGCGACAAAGGTAGCCGTTTTTGGTTCTTATGCAAGAGGAGAAGAAAAGCCGGAAAGCGATATTGATATTCTTGTGGAGTTTTCCGAAACTAAAGGTCTGTTAACCCTTGTAAGGATTGAGAGGGGATTGTCAGAGTTTCTAGGGTTAAAAGTCGATTTGCTTACTGAAGATTCAATAAGTCCATACCTTATTGATGGAATTAAAAAAGAAGCAAAAGTCCTCTAGGTATAAAATTAAGAGGATTCTTTACCTATGTGGCAGCAAACTACGAAAATTGTAAAAAAGGAGATTACATTAAAGAAAAGGATTATTCATCATTAAACTCACAATCTTGCCTTTCTCCTTTTATCTGTATTTCTCCTTTTTCTGTTTCATACTTCTCTATGGCATTCTTTAACTCTAAGTACAACTTTTTCGCAGCTTCTGGAGTTAACATTGCCACGCCGTCACTATAGAATACTATTCCTTCTTCGGTTTTAACCTTCTCATTGAAAAACTCAATCCTGATATCTACATCTGTTGGAGAAACCCTCAGGTTTGTTGCATATAATTTAGTAAAAAGTGGAGTTCTATATACAGCGACTTTTTTCTTTTCTTCGGCCTCTTCTGGTTTGCTGTCTTGCTCTTTATCCTGTTCTGCTGCCATGAATTATCCCTCAAAAAAATTCTCACGCCGAGGCAAACACCGTCTGCATCTTTTCCCATTTTGGTTTGTAGTTTTCTGCCTTTTCCATTCTTTCTTGGAACCAGTCAAGCTGGTATCCTGGCGTCTCGTAAAACTCAATATAGCGTGGTTCTCCGCAATAGCAATCACATTTTTCTTCAGGTGATGCTTGGTGTTTGTCAGAAATTTCGGAGAGCACTTCTTCTTCATCTCCTTCATATTCTGCCATTCTGAAACTGTGGTCATAGATTGTGGCAATTATTTTGTTTACCAGACTGTTTTCTTTTAGTCCATACTTTTTTGTATTTCCCTTACACTCTTTTACTTCTATAATATTGTTGTATATTAATACTGGGATTTTCTGATTTACAACGGTACGGGAAATCCCAAGGCACTCACTAATTTCTGTCTGGTTGTAGGCCATGTCCATATTTTCGGCCAGGAAATCTATAATTTTTATTTCAGATGTGGCCCCCAGGAAGTCTACAAGTGACATCCGCTTTTCCTCCAATTACAGTTAAAATTTTATATTATCCTTTCGTATTACTAGAAAGGTCTCAATTAATAATTTATCTCCTGATTAACAATTAATAACTGTGCAGAAAGTTATTAATAATTTAATATTAATGGAAGCCTTCTTACAAGTAAATCAAATTAATGAGTCCTTAATATTTATACTTATTGTCCTGCTGTTCAACTAAATGAACAGTTCTCCTGGGTGTCTGTTTATGGAGGAATTCTCTGAATATGAGCTGTTCATATTGAACAAAATCGCAATAAAAAATAGATGGTGCGATAAACATATTTCCAGAGAAGACTTGCTACAGGGAAGAAAAAGAAGTGACTTGGGATTTTATGGGACAGCTATAGACAATCTAGTTAAGAAAGGGATTCTAAAGGTATACAAAGCTCAGGGTAGAGATGATTATTGCCTTCTTAAGGCTCACAGAGAACTGGTTATTTCCGTATTGAAGGAAAACGCAGACAGGTATAATTTTATAAGTTCCTTGCATCTGGAAAGGATCCGATAAGCTTTATACTCTTTTTACATTTCTTTCTTACTTTTTTCTAACTTCGCAGCACATCGAAAAGTTTCTAATCGAAGGATTGAGGGGCTGGGGTGGAAATATAATGAAAAAGTTATACCACTTCTGCTTCCGATGGTTTTCGGCTCTGTTTTATCTTCACTCCTGCCAGTAACAACTTTAAATACTCACAGATTGAATGTTACTCCGGTAAAGATGGAAGGCAAGAGCTTGAATTTTACGGTTCTGATCGAACAGGACGAAGGCGGGATATATATTGCAAAAGTTCCTGACATACCGGGTTGTTATACTCAGGGAAAAACAGTTGAGCAGGCTATGGAACGTATAAGGGAAGCTATACAGGTCTGTCTTGAAGCCTAATAGTATGAAAAGAGTAAGAGTATTATTAAATATTAAAGTCCCAGTTCTTTCTTTACTTCTGAGATAGGTATCAATATTCCTTCTTTTTTGTGCTCATAACTTTTGTCTACAAGATCTCTTTCTTCATCGGTGAGTACACAGTCTACATCTATCATGTTCTTTTTTATTTCAATGAGTTGTTTTTAATAATATCGAGTTCCTTTAATAATCTTTCTTCAAAATCTATCTCATCCATAATAGAAAATTACTATGGATATTATTTATACGTGCTCTTTCCTGGATTTGTTTCTCTCAGGCACCTTCACGTTAATTTCTCTATCTAACTATTTGAGCGGGCTGGGGAGGAAATATAATTTAATAGTTGTATCTTTCCGAAATCTTGCTTTATCGCATCTATTTTTTTCTTAATAAGACTTAAAGAGTAAAACAAGCCTTCAATATAATGTAAAAAAGGAGAAGGTATAATCCGGCTTAGATATAAATTTCCTCAAGTAAACCCTGAAAGGCACTCAGAATTGATCACAAGCAGCTGGATACAGTTACGTGAGCCTGACAATATTGTGTCTGCCATGCTTGCAGCAGTTCCATTGATGATTCTGAATACGCTGATTTCTATAACTATTCTTAGCATGTTTTCGCCTTTTTCTTTAGCAGATATCGGCATCAAACCCTCTCAAGGGATTACACTAACTATAAATTTACTTGATGTTGCATCCCTTATCGGGCTGGTTTTTATTCACGAATTTCTCCATCTTATTTTTGTTCCAGATTTTTTAACGTCGGATAAAACGTTTTTAGGAATTACTTATTTTGGGGGATTTGTTTATTCGGAAGAAGAGGTATCAAAATCAAGATATATTCTTATCACAGTCGCACCTTTTATCTTACTCTCAGTAATTCTACCTGGAATTCTGGGGATTCTGGATCTGTTAAATCCGTTAGTGATAGCTCTGATACTATTAAATTCACTGAGCTCTGGAATGGATATGCTGACTTTAGTCCTTGTATTAATTAAGGTGCCGGATGATGTGTATTTTACTTCCAACGGGGTAAGGACTTACTGGAAAAAGATAGATAAGACATTCTCGGGAACAATTGAAGATATATGATCTTAAGGTAGGTGAATAGAAACCTTCTTTCAAGAATTTTTCTTGTTCTTTTACTGCCATTTTACTCACCATACCTTTAAATGATCACAAACAAAATATACTGATATGGAAAATGCTTCCCGGCATAAAGAGTTGTTCGAAAAAATCTCTTCTTTCCTTGAAAAAGAAGGAGCAACGAAGGTAGCTGTTTTTGGCACTTATGCAAGAGGAGAAGAAAAGCCGGAAAGCGATATTGATATTCTTGTGGAATTTTCCGAAACTAAAGGTCTGTTAAACCTTGTACGAATTGAAAGAGAACTATCAGAACTTCTTGGACTAAAGGTCGATTTGCTCACTGAAGAGTCAATAAGCCCTTATCTCATTGATGGAATTAGAAAGGAAGCAAAAGTGATTTCGGCATGAAAAAGAATGATTTGGTTTACCTCAGCCATATCCTTAATTCAATAGAATGGATCGAAGAATATACTAAAAACATGAAAAAAGAAGATTTTGTATCCAGCATACAGATGATTTTTCAATTTAAATTTCTTTATATATTCGTTTCCTCAAATCGATATCGACAACAATTATGATAACCTCTTCGTAGTCAACACGATAAAGAACCCGAAAATCGCCAACTCTTATTCTAAAAAGCTTTCTACTGGTGCCGTAAATTCTTTTGGCATCATGAGGGATCGGATCTTCGGCGAGTTTTTCAATGGCTTTGATGATTCTCTGGCTGTTTTTGGAATCAAGTTTTTTGATGAAACTCTTTGCAGGCGTGTCCAGAAAAATCTCAAACATATTAGAGTCTTAGTTCTTTCTTGAACTCTGAAAGGGATGTTAATTTTTCTTTTTTCTGGTGCTCATAACTTTTATCTACAAGCTTTCTTTCTTTATCGCTCAGTATACAGTCAACATCTACCATATGCTCTCTAATATCTGTCAATTGTTTTTTTATCGAATCAAGTTCCCTGATGACTCTCTCCTCAAAGCCAGCTTCTGCCATAATTAATGGTTAATATGAATCTTATTTATAGGTATGCTTTCTCAGATTAGCTGCTTTTATTCAAGGCTTACGAATGGGTTTCTTGCAGATAATATAGGATCAAGGGCTTTTACGTTGCAAAGGTTTCTCACATGTCAGATTGTTATACTCAGGGAAAAACAGTTGAACAGGCTATGGAGCGTATAAGAGAAGCTATACAGGTCTGTCTTGAAGGCTGAGCAATGTAAAAGTACTTTTAATTAGAGTACCATTACTTTCTTGAACTGTGAGATAGATGTCAACTCATTTTTCTGGATACTTTAACTTTCGACTACGGTTTTTCTTTCTTTTTCATTGAGTATTCAGTCTGATCTTCTGCACTTTTACGTCGTTCTCTACCATAAATGAGATTACCTTGTAGAGGCAATAAAAACTATATTGCAGTTAGTTTTATACAAATAAATAGAGTTGTTTTGTTATCTAAAAACTTTTCTAAAGAACTTGTTAATGTAAAATATTTATATTGCACATCTTTATATGTATTCGAGTATATTTTTTGTGGTATAAACGCGCTTATACGATTATCAATTGAACTAAAAAGTAAGTATAATTGGGCTATTAACTGCCTAAAAGCGGTTTAGTCTCAGTTTTCCATTTCATATGATGCCCTATTGAGGGTGAATTAGCCTTACTAATAACCTCTAATTCTGAAATCCCAGAGATTCAAGGTTTTACAAAGTGAAGGTTGAGATATATGAAAAGGCAGGTTAAATCATACTTACTATTCTTACTTTTTATAACTCTCCTATTATTTTTAATTCTAATTTTATGCAACTTGTTACCCACTTCATCTATTGAGTCACACATCGAATACGCATATGTACCAAACGGGAGAAGTAACAATATCTCCGTAATTAATACAATCACAAACGAAATTGAATACAGTGTGGATGTAGGAGCGGATCCTGAAGGGGTTGCAATTACACAGGATGGGACAAGAGTATATGTGACAAATAGTTATCTCAACAATGTTTCTGTAATTGACACAGCAACCAATAATATTATAACCAGGGTACCTGTCGGCCATAATCCGGTTGGAATTACAGCTAGTTTTGATGGAAAAAATGTATACGTAGCTAATTTTTATAGCAACAATGTTTCTATAATTGATACCGCCACAAATATCGTCAAATATCGTCTGGATGTAGAAACAAATCCTGTCGGAGTCGCAATCAACAAAAATGGAACAAAGGTCTATGTAGCGAACATGGGCAGCAGTACCGTCTCAGTAATTGATACATTAACTCGCAGTGTTTCAGAATCCGTGCGTGTAAGAACTAACCCGTATGGAGTCGCAGTCACTCCAGATGGGACAAAGGTATATGTGACACATGCTAATAGCGATATAGTTTCTGTAATTGATACAGAAACAAACAATGTCACAATAATTAATACAGGTACTGGTACGGAGAGTGTAGATTTATCTCCTTCTGGAGTTGCAATTAGCCCTGATGGAACAAAAGTATATGTAGTGAACCACAAAAGAATCATCAAAGGTGTTTCTGATACTCCTAGCGGGATCGTCTCTGTAATTGACACAGCAACAAACAATGTTATAGCCAATGTGACTGTAGAAAAATGTCCTTGTGGAGTTTCAGTCAACAAAAATGGAACGAAAGTATATGTAGCAAATAGTGAGAGTAATGCTGTTTCAGTAATAGACACAGCAACAAACAATGTTATAGCCAATGTGCCTGTAGGAGATATGCCTTCTTCCCTGGGTCAGTTTATAGGTTCTCCTCCAGAGGTTCCTGAGCATAACACTGTCCAAGAATTTAGCCGTAGTGTTATTGAATCAATAGACAGAATCATTCGCAAAGTTAATGACCTCATCACTGGCGTTCAGGGATTCATTCTTGGAATAATTAGCACCCTTTTTTATGGAATATTATCAGGCTCAATTTTGCCCAGCATAACGGAGAAACTAGAGCCCAAAGTAAGGAAGAGATTAAAACCCACATTAGATCAGATGTTTAAGAAGAAATAATTCTTTTTCTGCTCTCTATAATAAAGGTCTTCTAACCCTGATTAGGATCGAGAGAAAACTATCCTATATCTCAACTTATTAAGGACCGGTAACTGCCAGGAGATTACTGAAGTGGAAAAGACAGTAAGATTATACAGACCCGAAGATTGCAAAGAAATAGTTGGACTGTTTTATGATACCGTCCATACAGTCAATTTAAAGGATTATAGTCCAGCGCAGCTTGACGCCTGGGCACCGGAAGAAATCGATATGGATGTGTGGGATAAATCGCTTTCTAACAACCATACAGTTGTAGTTGAAATTAATGGGCTTATTGCTGGCTTTGGGGATATGGATGATGCCGGATACTTTGACCGGCTTTTTGTGCACAGAGACTTTCAGGGACAGGGAATAGCAACCACAATCACAAATGAATTGGAGAAATATGCTCAACAAAATGGTATTATGGTTATTACTACCCAAGCATCAATCACTGCAAAACCATTTTTTGAAAAGCGTGATTATCGGGTGGTCAAAAAACAAAATGTTGAGCGTAAAGGTCAAATTCTCACTAATTTTGTGATGGAAAAGCATCTTGATAAGTGAGTTTTCGCTATTAGAGCGCTCTATCTTCCCGTTTTTAAGATGCAAGACAATCTTCAAAAAGAGAAAACTGTTTTATTAAAACAGGATACATTTCACGTAGATGTTTTTGTTGAATAACAGGAACCGAATATCTAATTATTGATATACACCTTAAATGATGTAGAGGTCTTTAAGGGCGAAATAATCAAATAATAAAGTCAAAGAAGTTGAGGGCAACAGGGCGAATATATAATTAAAAGTTATGATTAAAAGTTATAATTAAAAGTTATAATTAAAAGTTATAACATTTCTGTTTATAATCCTTACTTAAAATCTTAATCTTCACTTAAAGCCTTGGATCTCTCCCTTTAATTTTTGAGCTTGCAAGAGGTTCCATATTATTGAGGTGGGTTTTCTTTGCTTCAATATTTATATGTTCACAATAATCGCACTTATAATACCGGGTTTCAGTAATATTACTTCCTCCCGGATAATCCTCTATTTTCATATCAGGGGTTCTGCATTCTGAAACCAGTGATGTTGCTCCGCATTCCTCACACTTTACCCTTGTGGGTTTCTTCTTTTTTATCTTAAAGCATTTTATATTTTCCGAGCTTTCAGTGCTGTCAAGATACCCACAGTATTTGCACTTCCAGTACCGGGTTATTTTGACAGTGTACGAGTTTTCAGTTGAGTCTTCCCTGATATCCGGTTTTTCCCTCTCTTCATAAGCGTTATTTCTTCTACACCTTTTACATTTGAGAGACTTCAGGAATTTTGTACCGGATTTTAAGGAAATTCCCTGAAGAACGAGAATTGAGGACAAATAAAAGATAACTAAAATAACCGTGCCCAGCAAATATTTTTCTAAACCTTCGAGATTTTCCGGCATCTTCCCCAGCGCAATAAAAGCTACAAGCATGCCTGTAATTCCCACGATTATCTTCAGTATCTCAAAAAGTTTAACCGCAGTTTCTCCATAGGCATTCACTAAAGGTACCCATTTAAAGGGTTTTGTGTGCTTTATTTTCCCTTTATATTTAATTACGCATTCATCGCTTGTGCATCTTATTGAGTATTCTTTACCTTTTCCTCCGCTGTTTTTCTTCCCATACTCCCCTTCATTTTCTGTCAATAAAGTTCCCTCTAAATTTCTATCACATTTCCCTAATATTAATTAGGTTTTTGCGAATTTATACTTTCGTTTTCTATTTAAAAATCATAAGCTGAAAAGCCTTCAAACAGAAAACTTAAAACAGAAGTGTAGAAGGAGTACAGTAGAAGTACAGAAGTGTAGAAGGAATGTTTCAAGTCCAAGGGTTCTGATGATAGTAGAGGGAATACATTCAAAAGTTACCTTTCCCTATCTTCCTGACACTCATAATCCGTTAAAGCACTATCATATATTTGTTCTATAACTGAAAAGACTTTTATCTCCTGAAATCAAAGCTTGAGTTAAACAATAGTGGAGTATCAGATTGGGGGGAAAATATGAGCACTGATAGAGATACAACAACCGGAGAGGAAGCTCCAATAAAGGCAAGAGACAGAAATATAACTTTTCAAAGAGGAACGGATTTTGTAGTTCCTTACTCGCGAGAAAACATTAACAGGTGCAAATGCCCGCAATGCCCTGTTCAGGCTGACAGCAAATGTGCAAAGGACAAATATGATAACTTAATGAAAGAAATGGATATACTGCCTGCCGATGAAGTCCCTGAACCGGATGATGTTCCGGGGATGTACTGCTCAACAGGCAAAGCTACCTGCAAAGATCTTAATCCTGGCAGGCAATGCATCTGTAATACCTGTGACGTCTGGAAAGAGTATCTTCTTGAAAATGGGAAACCATCTCAGTACTTCTGTCAGAATGGCCCAGCCACTTGATTTTTTAGAAAATTGCAGCTTTTTCGTTTATTTTTATTTATACATTGTTGCTACTTTTTTCTTTTTTCTCTGTACTTTGTTTTCTCTGTACTTTGTTTTCTCTGTACTTTGTTTTCTCTGTATTTTGTTTTCTCTGTATTTTGTTTTCTCTGTACTTTGTTTTCTTTGTCTTTTATTGTTTACACTCTTCGTAAAGAAAATAAAAACAAGATTTTCTATCCACATCTGTCTATCTATAACTGTTTATCCATACCCTGGTTAAGAAAGAGAAAACTTAAGAAATAAGCCGCATTTGTAAAACGCTATCAGTAACTCATTTTCCAGGCTCTGTAGTTGTCCAGATCCTCTTTAATGAGGCTGAATGCAAAAGCAAGCAGAGCAATGTCATCCGCAAATCCGAGCAAAGGGATAACATCCGGAAGGAAGTCAACCGGGCTTATAAGATACAGGAGACTAATTGTGATTACCAGTACCGTTTTCTTTGGAACAGGGTATCTGCTGTTAAAGGAATCTGCCAGCATGGAAAACAATAATCCAAAATAGTCCCAGATTTTCATGGTGTCTGCTCGGATGTAATGGGAATCTCCTGCTTCTTCAGAAAAAATCGCGCCGGTATCGGAAGCCGGATCCTGGGTGTCCTTAAATTCTCCGAAGTTTGATCCCACTTTCTTCCTTCTGGTATTTTTGGTTCTGTCCATTATGATTGCTCCATTATCGCATGGGATTACATGTGAATTTCTTAAACTAACTCTCAAATGGGGCATCTTTTGATCTTTTTGATCAATTATGCTTATGCAGGCTTCTACTGCAAAATAATACTAAAATAATTGGATGCAAATAAAAATTGTATTGATAAGTATATTAAGTTTGTTGAAGCTGGTTCCTGCTTACTATTCTTCCGGAAGGAACTTTACCCTGCAAGGATCTCAAAATACGGCACTTTATATGGTACTTTATTATTGCTGCTCGGAAACTTTAGGCTTCCTGATCTCCAGACTGAAGGTTCCCGGGTTATGCGGCTTAGCATGCACACGGTAAGTCCCATTTTCTTTCACCCTGAATTCCGGATGGTAAGGAAGATATCTTTTTTTGGAGCGCGCCAGTACAAATGTACTCTGGAATGCAATGTAAGAACCATTGCTTATTATAACATCTATCTTGTCCGGACCTTCAGGGTTCTCAACCCAGAGTTCATAACTTACGCCTTCAGTAAGGTAAACCTGAAAATTCGACTCCCCTGATACGGATTCTGAAAGGACGCTTTTTTCATCTCCCTGAAACGTGACAAATAAATAAAGTAAAACAATCAATATATAAAGCGGTATTCGACTCCTCGAATTCCTAGGCTGTTCCGGCATTTTTCTTCCCCTCTCAGCAGCTCAAATCCTCAGAAAACCTGTATCATGGTTTCCATTGAATTTTCTCAATGTACTTATTTCATTTCTCGCGGCAAAACCGTAATTCTACATGCAGGTCGTAGATGTGAAAGGAATTGATGTCATTTTACCTCAGTATCAGGGTAGAAAATATCCATTTACAGGCGAGTTCAGGATTTACTCAGGATCCTCTGCTACTCTTAAAACGATTTTTCCTCTTATATGGCGGCTTTCACTCATTTCATGCGCTTTCCGGGCTTCGGATAGAGGTAGTATTGTCGTTACTATTGGTTTGATCTGCTGTTCATCTATTATACCTGCAATTTTAGCAAGTTCTTCACCATCAGGCCGGGTCATCAGTGTTTTCGCAAATACTCCGTATTTTTCGGGCATTCCTTCAGGAATGCTTGCTACCGTACTTACCAGGAACCCATTGGGTTGCAGCACTCCCCAGGACCTTTCGAAAGTATCTCCTCCTACTGTATCCAGTACCACATCCACCTTCCCGACTACGTCCTCAAACTTCTGTTTTTTATAATCAATAAACTCATCAACACCTATGCTTTTCAAGAACTGCTCATTTTTCTCGGAGGCTGTACCGAAGACATAAGCTCCTTTCCATTTAGCGAACTGAACTGCGAAAGTCCCTACCCCTCCCGCAGCCCCGTGAATTAGTATTGATTGTCCTCTCTCAAGTCTGGCGATGTCAAAAAGGGACTGCCATGCCGCCAGTCCTGCAGTAGGGATTGCTGCGCTTTCAATGAACCCTATACTTCCGGGCTTTTTTGCTGCCTGTGTGGAGTTGACAACCGTATATTCGGCATAGCCGCCCTGTCCTATCGAAACTTTAGCATAAACTTCTTCTCCGGGCTGGAAAAGAGCTCCACTCTCTCCCGAATCCACAGTTCCTGCAACATCGAGTCCCATAATCATAGGTAAAGGCACCTTCCCAACCATGCCTTTGCGTATCTTCCAATCCATCGGGTTGACTCCGGCTGCAATGACTCGAATTCGTATCTCTCCTGGCCCGGGCTGGGGCTCGGGAACATCCTCGTATTTCATGACCTCCGGTCCGCCGAACTCATGAATTCTTACCGCTTTCATACTTCCACCCCATGAAAAATATTTTAGCTGCGATTCGTATTCATTCTATTGTTGCCGATACCCTGCTTTATTTGTTTCCCTGCGAGAACCCTGGTCGAAGTTGATGCTTCTGGAATATCGGCTTCTACATAATCTGAGAATTCATTTCCACAGCATAACTGCTTTATTTTACTTTTTGCACATCTTTTCGGGACCATTTCACAGAACGTATTTATCCACTCCCCGTGTTCCCAGCAGCCTGCATACAACCCGACGGATATCCAGGATTTTTAAAGTAATCAAAATTATCAATTAAGCCGTCCCTGTAATTCCCATCATAACTCAGGTCTATTTCTTCTTCTGTCATTTCCACCAGCAAATCTCCGGCTAAAGGCTCTGATCTCTCTGAATAAATTATCCAGCCTGTGTTCGCAGCCGATAGCGGAAGAAATAAAACGAATACTAATGGAAGCAAAGCTCTCTTTTCCCTCAAAATCAACTCCCCACCATTTATTTATATCCGAATTATTCTATTTTAATTTTCCCTGTTTTTAATTAAGATAAGGAGTTTCTATCAGTAACCTTTTTTAGGCTCCCAATTTTTTTCATTCTTTTTCTTCACTCAGTTCTTTTTAATTATTCTGCAGATATTTTTCTCTGAATTTCCAGAGTCCTTATTTTTACCGGCGGATTGCCGCGTATACCTGCATAAAGAATCCTGCTGAATCATTAATTCGCTACAAAAAACTTCATCTGATCCGTAAAGGTTTCGTATGTGAGATGCCTGCTATAAAAATATGAAGGTCCAGAATAGGGGCGAGAAGCAGGGTTTCTCCTGTTGCTTCAGGTAACGAAGGCAACCCCCTATTTCATATGTTTATCGGCATCCCGCCAGGCTTTATTTTTCTCTATTTATTGTCCTGATAATAGTTTTCAGGCAAAGAATGTGTAATAAGTTTACTACTTATGCCAACAATTGTTCAAAGTTAACAAAAAATAGATAATAATTATTGACATATGAGAGATTAAATGGAAAACTCCCTCACTTCTGAGTTAATTTTATATAACTGTACCATTTTTTTACATATTAATTAAATTTCAAATCTAATGCGCCCGACTTAAAACACTATCATTTTGTTTCTGATAGCAGTGAGGAAGTCGTGTAGACAAATCGGATAATAATTGAATTGGAAATTTTCAGTGAGTATTCAATTTTTTTTCAGACCCTGAATTCAGGATCTTTCCAGAGTCTAAAGTTAACAGATAAATCAGCCATATCCCCTGACGGACAGATTTTCCGGCAGTCTTGATCTCCCCTGTAGCGCTTTAGATAAGTTTTCTCACCAGAATTTCTACTCATCCGGATATTAATTCGAATAATTATAAGAAGTTTCGTTACAGAATCCCAAATTTTGTTGCGGAGTTTACCATGTATCCCATAGAAAGAAAAATCATAATTATTCTTGTTGCATTTCTTACGTTCAATTTTTTGATTGCAGGAAATGCAGCAGCTAATGCAATTACGGTAAGCAACAGTACAGACCGGGCTGCAAATTTCACATCTATTCAAGATGCAGTAAATGCTGCAAGCCCAGGTGACGAAATAATTGTCAAACCGGGTATTTATACCGAGAACATTGAGATAACCATCCCTCTTACCATTCTTTCTGAATCTGGCAACCCTTCGGATACCATAATTCAGGCAGCTAACACTTCTAGAAATGTTTTTGGCGTCTGGGCAAACGAAGTAAATATTAACGGATTAACCATACGGGGATCGAGTTCAGCTTCCGGGATTCATTTTTTTGGAGCTGGCAATTGCCTTATTAAGCATAATAACCTCTCTAACAACAACTGCGGCATAAATCTCTATATGTTTAGTTCGGGTAACATATTGATAGGGAATAACGTTTCCGAAAGCCTGACAGGAATCAGTCTTAGCGGGAGCCTGGATAATGATGTAAGAGAAAATTCAGTTTCATATTGTAACTGTGGAATCTCGCTTTTTGATTCTCTCAATAATACCCTGGAAAGCAACATAATTTCTGAAAATGGTGAGGGTATTTCCCTTACAGGCGAGTCTAATGGAAACCTTCTGACAGGCAATATCCTGAAATTTAATAATCAAGCAGGCATAAGTATCCAGGGAACTTCCAACAACCTGATTTACAATAATTATTTCAATAACGTTGTAAATGTGAAATCAGCGTTGATTGCAGGAGAGAATCTCTGGAATACAACAAGGTCCGAAGGGACAAATATTGTTGGAGGTCCTTATCTTGGCGGCAACTTCTGGGGAAAACCTGATGGTAAAATCTACCCCAGAGGTGTGAGAGATATTAACCTTGACGGTATCTTTGATTCTGCATACTATATTGAAGGCAGCGAATCTATTGATCATCTCCCTCTCAAAGAATCTGATTCCACAGTAGTTACCGTAAGTAATAACCCCGATCAGATTGCCGACTTCTCCTCAATTCAGGCTGCAGTAGACAGTTCGCATCCGGGTGATACAATTCTCGTTTATCCGGGTGTTTATGCAGAGAAAGTTAAGATAGGAGTGGAGGATCTTGCTGTAGTCTCGGCTTCCGGCAGCCCTTCGGATACCATAATCCAGGCTGTTAGCGGCCCGGATGATATTTTCTCTGTCACGGCAGATGGAGTTGGAATTAACGGGTTCTGTATAGCAGGCGACATAAATTCTCCCACATCTGGAATCCATCTTTATGAGGCTCAGGAATGCCGTATTGAAAATAATGAATTTTTTGTCTCTCGCGGGTCTCTCCAGAATAATCCCGGATTCGGTATCTGTCTTGACTTGTCAAGCAAAAACGTTCTTGACAATAATACGCTGTCGTACAACAATGCCTGCATCCTTCTGCGCAACTCAAGCGAGAATATGCTTTTTAACAACAGGGTTTCCAACAGCAGTTACGGTATATGGTTGGATTCTTCCATGGGCAACCTGCTTGACAGCAATACTGCGGAAAATAATAACATTGGAATTTATTTGAAAGCCTCCAGCGGAAATTCAGTCCTAAATAGTCTGGCATTAAATAATACCAGGTCCTGCGTCCATCTGTGGAATTCCAGTGAAAATATGTTAAATAACAATATAGCTTCAAACAGCAGCAATGTCTGTATTATCCTTTATAATTCCACAGGAAATGAACTGAGCAATAATACCGTATCTTACAGCAGTTATGGTATCTGGCTGGATTACTCAAGCAATAAGAATTTCCTGAATGGTAACAGGGCATTGTACAATAATGTGGGTATCTACCTGAAGACTTCAAATGAATGCACACTTAACAACAATACAGCATTAAACAATAGTAAGCATGGGGTTTGCTTGCGGGATTCAATTCAGAATAAATTGATTGACAACACGGCGTCTTACAGTGACATATCTATTCAGACGTATAACGCCAGTATGAATACGATTGAGGGCAGTAAGGCGTCCGGCAGTAATTATGGCATGTGGCTTGATTCCGGCAGCAATAATAATAGATTGATCGGGAATGAAGCACAGAACAATAAATTCGGCATCTATTTGAGAAACTCCGGGAATAATGTTTTAACAGGCAATGATGCAAGCCTGAACACACTGTATGGCATTTGTCTGAACTCTTCCAGGAGTAATACGCTTAATACCAATAAACTGGTTTCGAATTCAAAATATGGTATCTATGTTTTGAATTCAAGTTACAACACGGGCTATGATAACTATCTGAATAATAATAGAAATCTATATTATGATAGCAAAAGTTCAGCAAACTCCTGGAACGTGAGCAAAATTCCGGGAACTAACATTGCTGGAGGAGCATTCCTGGGTGGGAATTACTGGGCTTCACCTGATGGAAATGGTTTCAGCCAGAAAAATATGGATACCAATTACGACGGTATCTGTGACACCGTTTACAATATGGGTAAAGGAAATATTGATTACCTGCCTCTGGCAGGCTCTTTTTAAACTTCTTTTATCCTTTTTTACTGTTCGTCCTGGCCAAGAAATTTCTGCAGCCATATAATATCAAAATATTTCCCGAATTTTATCCCTACTTCCCTGAATCTCCCGCATTCAATAAAACCATGTTTCAGGTGAAAGTTGAGGCTGGCTTCGTTTTTTGAGGATACGTTTGCAAGGAGGCTTTTCATCTTTTTCTCCCTGGCTTCCGTACAGAGTTTCCCGAGCATTTTCGACCCAAGGCCTTTTCTTGTATGTCCGGGCAGGATAAAATAGGAAACTACACCTGTATGCCGGAAATTCGGGAATGGAAAATATGGTCTCAGAGCTCCTATCCCAATTATTTTGCTGTTTTCTTCAATCACGTAGAAGGGAAAACTTTCATCTTTGTCCTGCTCTTTTTCGCTCTGGATAACTTGAAAAAACTCAGGCCCAACTGAAGTCTCAAGATAGGATGCAAAACTATTTTCAACATAGTAGTTAAATACCTCAAGCATTCCGGGTATGTCTTCGGTTGAGGCTTCTCTTAATAAATATTTTCCGGAATCTCTGCTTCCCTGCATGTATAGGTAGTCTGAAGATTAGTATTTAAATTTTTTTAATTAGTGTATCTATTCTGATAATTTTTCCGGTTATTTGTCACGATTTATATTTATAATTAATTTTCAGTGCAAATATATTTATATATTTACGTTCTTCTAGTATCTCTTACAGATATTAGCCTAACTCAACACTGAAGTTCAGTCAGGATTCTGATGATTTTATGGGGCATCTGGTTCATGGCTGAAATAAAATTACTTTTTGAAAAGTCAGGCAAAATCCGACTCTGAGAATAAAAAACAGGAGAAAGTGAATTTTCTCAATATACTTCTACAGAAGTGAAAAAAAGATGTTCCTGAACGAAAACAGAATTGTAGAAAAAGTCTGCGAATTTCCAACCAAACTTGGAGACATCTCCGAAAGCATCTTCGGAGGCATCAGCACGAAAAACCGCCTGCTTCACAGGCTGACTGTCCCGGAAGAAAGTGGTTCTGAGTCACTTTACATATGTGAAGGACTTTGTAAACCCGTGGTTCTGGAGTCTGAGCTTATTCATCCCTATGTCTCAGGTGCCTTTTCCGAAAGATTTGCATTTAACTCCTCACCTTACCGTTTTATGCTCCCTTATGAACTCGCGGACAAAGGTGACAGGAAAGAGTACAGAATAATCCCTCCGGAAGAACTGAAGGTCAGGTTCCCTATGACATACGGGAGGATTCTGGAGTTCAAAAATCGATTTGATCATAATGATTCCCCGCTGGAGCCTGCAGATTATAGTGTAAGAGGCAAAAAACTTCTGGAGTACCTCAACACTCCCAAGATCATTGCTACAGAGGGTTACCGTTTGCAGGCAGCATACGATGTTTCCGGAAACCACATATTTGAGAATGGCTGCGGCATTATTCTCAAGGACCCGGAAAAGTACCCTTATGTAACTGCGGTACTCAATAGTCAGATTTCCAGAATATTTCCCTCAGTCTGTGAACATGAAATGATATACTCAAGCTCTGTAACTCCTGCAGTAATGAAACGTTTTCCTATTGCGTTTCCTGAAGACCGGCTGACTGAGGGTCTGATCACTACCATTTCCGGTTATCTCATGTTCCTTAATCAGCAGAAATATGCAGCAGGATACAGTAGCTCTGGCTGGCTTGATGAGCTTGCAGGTTTCTATGAGCAGCTTTCAGATCTTCTGGTTATGGATGCTTACTTTGGAACCGGTATTGATCCCAAGCTTCTGGATTCACTTGAGGAAAATATCCACCCATTTGCAGGAGATATGGAATCTGAAAGTAATGAGAGCCTTCTGAGTGTTCTCTACTATATAAAACAAAGGATCCTGGAAAGCTCTAACTTCAGTAATTACGGATTTAAAGAAGGATTCTCCGAAATTCTTAAATCCGGAATTCTCAGCTTCCTCTAAGCATAAAAGGACCTGAATATGCCCCGTTAGAGGCATATCCAGAGCATTAAATTTTTCAGCGGTCTCTTTTTTTATCTCTCGTTTTTTACTTTTTGAGTTTTTATATTCCTTAAACTTTGTATGCTCAATATTTTCATTTTTAGTTCGCTTCCTTTTATTGCCCCTTTTTTTGGTTTACCTTCTTTTAGTTCTATCTTTTTGTTCATTTTTCTAAAACCGAATTCTTCATCATTGTACATTTAGATTTTTATGCAAAAGTTTATATATATTAACCTTTTCTAACCAATGGGGTAAAAGTGCTCTCAGGGCAGAATGAAGTTTTCCAGTCGGAATCACTGAGACCTTGAAGGTTCGGATCTTTGTGTGCAGAAGGATTAACTCTGGCTCCTATGCTGCGGGAGCATGGATATCAATCCTAGCTATTACCCTCCTTAATGCCTGAATGATTTAAGCAAAAATCATAGCCCTGAGAGAATTTTTAGCCTTTACGAGGCAGATTAAAAGGAGCCATTCACCGGGTTAACAAGCCGGAGTTAATATATTCAAACTGATTTTTTCGGATTTTTTCTCTATAGAACCCTTATTTTCATTTTTCGTTCTGGTTTCTGGACACCTATTTCACAGGAGATCCTGATTCCAGGTTCCTGGAAAATCTGGAGGAGAATGTGGTGCCTCTTGAGTAATATTCTAACTGCGGAAAGTCCGGATTCAAGAGTTATGAAAATACGGAACGCCTTCTGGGTAAACTTCAGAATATTAAGAAAAAAACTCTGGATACACCAGATGTTGGGAAATGCAGATTCACCAATAAATTCACCAGTGAATTCACCAGTATCCCTGCAACTCTTAAAAATGGAGTCAGGTAAGCAAGCAGTAATCTCTGGAGTTCCTTATAGAGACCTCCATCTTTAAAACCTGCGAATTTACGATGCATTTTATCTCAAAGGCTCGCCAATCCTTTTTGAATATTTATCTGAGCAAAAAAATTACTTAATTTTTGCTGAGAATATTTATTAATTTTTATTTCTCTTTTTCTGGAAACTTATTATAAATACACTCCCGGAGGGTTAGCCGTTCTTCAAGATAGGTGCATAACTTTATATAGTTAGTCTTTATGTAATAATTAAACCGTTTGATGTTTTTTTACTTTGTTTCCTGATTTTCCAGGCTCGCGTTATTGTAATTGAAAAGAGGACGGTAGTCTTATCAGTCTGCACATTCACACCGCTGCGGTTCCTTTCATGGGAGCATTAATTTTTTCAGGGATTATATCCACTTTGCTTGCAATCAGAGCATACAGAGTCTTTAATTACCGCAAATCCCCTTATGCAAAGCATTTTACATTAGTTATGCTCTGCATGACCCTCTGGTCCATAAATTATGCTTTTGAAATCGGGTTCCTTGATATTGGACTCAAATATTTGTTTGCACGCCTCCAGTATCTTGGCCTTGCCTTTGTTCCTGTAGCGTGGTTTTTATTTGCAGCTGAATATTCCGGAACATACAAATCTTTTGCACGTAAGTACGAGAAAGTGCTGTATCTTTTTCCCTGCCTGGCGATTCTACTGATGCTTACAAACCATATTCACGGCCTGTATTTCGAAGGTTTGTATCTTGACTATTCAAAAGAGTTTCCCCTTCTTATACTTAAACACGGGCCATTCTTCTGGATTTTTTATCTTTACTCTTTTGTTTTGCTCATGCTTGGGATCTTATTCTTCTTCAAGCAGTTTATCCAGCTTACAGCACCTTATGGTACCCAGGCCGGTATCGCCCTTACCGCAGCCTGTGTTCCGATTCTGGGAAATATACTTCACCTGGCAGATGTAGGACCCTTTGAATTCCTTGACCCTACTCCATTTTCACTCGCAGCATCCGGATTGATTCTTTTCTGGGGCACGATTCAGCATGAGTTCCTCAACATTGTTCCAGTTGCCCGAGAAAATGTCATAGAATCCATGAATGACGGATATATCGTTGTGGACGCTTCGAGCTCAATAGCGGATATTAACAAGGCAGCACTTGAACTTGCAGGAAAAGTCAAAAAAGAGGTCATAGGAAAGGACCTGGACTATCTTTTCGGAGAAGGAGTGGAGATATTGAACCATTCGCCTGAAGGAGCTTTTGGCAGGGAGATCTCGCTCCAGAGAGGTTCGGAAACAAAGTATTTTACAGTCAGCATCAGCCCTCTAGTAACAAGAGATGATGCAGAGGGCAAACTGGTGCTGATTCATGACATCACGGAGATTTATAAATACCAGGAAGCTTTGAAGCAGGCAAATAAAAAGATTAACCTCATGAGTAATATTACGAGGCACGACATTCTAAACCAGGTGAATGTACTTTCAGGATACACCGAGCTGATTTCTGAAATGCTCCCTCCGGAGGTAAAAGGAGATCCCAGAATATCCAAGTATCTCAGGAATCTTAACAAAGGAATTGAAACAATCCACAGCCAGATTATTTTCACAAAGGACTATCAGGAGCTCGGGGTCGTTTCTCCTACCTGGCAGTCCGTACACAGCATTGCAAAAGAGTCAGCTTTTGCCTTTTCAGGACAGGGAATAAAATTCTCTATAGAGGATAAAGGTCTTGAAATCTATGCCGATCCTCTTCTCAAAAAAGCTTTTTACAATCTTTTTGATAATGCAAGGGCTCATGGTGAACGTGTCAGCGAGATTAATGTAAGCTCCCGTGTATCCGGAGAAAATATTATAATTGAAGTAAAGGACAACGGCATAGGAGTCTCTCCTGTTATGAAGGAACTTATTTTCGAAAAATCCGTAGGAAGAAATACAGGTCTAGGACTATTCCTTGTCAAAGGTATACTTTCTATTACAGGAATGGAAATCTCTGAAACCGGAATTGAAGGGGAAGGCGCCAGGTTTGAAATTAAGGTGCCTGCCGGAAACTGGAGAATAGCTTCGGCAGAAACAAAGAAAGTTCCATAATAGGGGAACATTGAACTTGATTCCATTAACAGCTATTGAGATTAAGTATAACGGAATTAACGGAATTGGAGTTTCTGCGGATATTAAAAAAACTGTCTTCAAAAAATGTGCTGGCAAAACAACGGACTCGGCCTTTTCCTGCTAAGAAGCATTCTCTTGATACGGGCATAAACACGATGAAACCCGGTTGGGGGAGAAAGCGCCCGATCTGTTATGACAATACCTCATGGAAACTGGAGGGCAGGTTTCTGAAAGGCAGGTAGTCAACCTTTTATTTTGAGATTAGATCCGCTTTTAAATCCATGAATATCCTGATGCCGAAATTAAGCAATGCCCGAATATGCCATAAATGCAGTCGAAAGCACCAGAAGCAAAGTTGCAATTACTACGGCGATAAGCAGTCTACTTTCTTTTTTGTTCATTTTTTCAGGGCAGGTCCCTACTTCATAAAAAGTTCCCAGACTCACCCCTGCCCCTATTCCTATTGCGATGCCTATTGCCGTCCCCTCAATAATACTGTCCAGCGCAGGTCCAAGAATAAAAGCCCCGTAAAGGCTTCCAAGGGCGGCGCCTATGGCAAAAGAGACACCCATCAATTGTCTCTTTTCTTTATAGTTATTTATTTCTTCCATTTTTTCTCTCGCCCGTCGATTCTACTTAACATCTGTAAAGTATTCGATTTATATTTTTTTATATCTGCATCTCAGTATATTCTAAAATAACAAATACCCTCAGGAAATTATATCCAGGGCTGACAGTCAAATATCAGCAACCATAAACCTCTGGACTATATCTGGTGAAATTATGAGCGAATTTACCCTGAACACGAGATTTAAGAAAGCGCTGAAAGGTGAATCCCCTGACATGGTCCCTGTCTGTTCCGTAACCCAGACAGGAACTGTAGAACTTATGGAAATGACAGGGGCTTACTGGCCCCAGGCTAACTACGATGCCAGTAAAATGGCAGCACTTTCCCTGGGAGGATATGAGATCGCAGGATTCGAGAACGTGCGCTGTCCTTTCAGCACTACGGTGCTTGCCGAAACCCTTGGCTGCACGGTAAATGAAGGCAGTGTTGACATACAGCCTTATGTAACTGATTTCCCATGCAAGAAAAAAAGCGATGTAAAAAACATCTCAGTTCCCGATTCTCTTCTTGAAGGCAGACGAACATCGGTAGTGCTGGATGCAGTCGCGATGATTAAAGAGCGTGTTGGGGAAGACGTGCCTGTTGTTGCCGGGGTGGTGGGACCTGCCGGGCTTGCTTCAATGCTTGCAGGCATGAAAAACTACCTGATGTGGTTTGTCACAAACCCCGACGTCGTTGAAGAACTGATGGGAACCCTGACCGAAGCCTGCATAGAGTACGCTAACGGTCTGGTTGAGAGAGGGGCAGATGCCATAACCCTTATAGACTCCGAAGCCGGACCTGACATTATTGCCCCTGAGATGTTTGAGACTTCGGTTTTTCCACTTTACAGAAAATATTGCAGGGAAGTTAAAGGCTTGAGGATCCTCCACATGTGCGGGGACGCCACAGCTGTCCTTGACTCCCTGGCAAACTCAGGGTTTGAGGGAATCAGTATTGAAGAAAAAGTTCAGGTCAGTTTTGCAAAAAAGATTGTGGGCGACCGGGTTCGCCTGATAGGAAACGTTTCTCCTTCGGACACTCTATTGATGAAAGGTCCTGAAGAGGTTATGATTGAAGCCAGGGCCTGCCTTGAAGACGGAATCGATATCCTTGCCCCGGGCTGCGGCCTTGCCCCTCATACCCCGCTGGAGAATATAAAAGCCCTGCTCAGGGCAAGGGACGAGTACTCTTCACTGTAAGCCTTCTGGAGGGACTTTTGGAGGAAAGCGAGGAGAAAGTTCTTTTAAAAATTCTCCTTGAAGCTTTTCCTCCGTTTTTTCGGAAACTCTTCGTGGGTCTTTAAGGCTTATAATCAATGCAGAACCCATAATCAGGGCGCAGCCTGCAAGGGTTTTTGAAGATAGTGAAATCCCGAGCACAACAATATCAAAAAAAACTCCGCTGACAGGTTCTATAAGGGCGAGGATGCTTCCTGTCTGAGCTTTAAGGTTAGCAAGCCCCAGGACTGTAAAAATTTCTCCGAAACCTATTGAGACTATCCCGAAGACAGCAAGCACTTTCAGGTTGCTGAAAAGAATATCTATGGAGACATCAAATGCAGAGGGGCTTAAAAGCAGGAACGCCACTACCATGGGCCAGAAAACAATCGCAAGTTCAGGATACTCTTTTTTTAATACTTTTACGTTCAGGAGCAGAGCTGCAAATACAACTCCTGAAAGCAATCCTGCTATTATTCCGAGCATATAACTGCCTGTAAGTTCTATGCCGGAAATTTCTCCTTCGGGCCTGACTATAAGAAATACACCTGTAATTGCAACGAAAAGGGCAGCTATACTTTCCTTTCCTATTTTCTCTTTAAGGAGAAATGGAGAAGCCAGCATTACATAAATAGGAGCTGTGTACTGGAGTAAAATTGCTATGGATACGCAGGTAATCTTGAGGCAGGTGAAGTAAAGAAGCATGCATGTAACCACGAATACTCCCTGAAGAAACAGGCTTCCTTTCTTTTTCTTTAACCTGAGGTCCCGGGTCTTTCCCCTCGCAACTATATACATAAAAAGGAACAGAAGGCCAAAAAACAACCTGTAAAATATTACTGGAGAAATATCCATATCATGGATTCGGGAAATAAAAAGCCCGTTCATGCTGTAAAACACGCAGCCGATAATAACTGCCACGTGCGCTTTTTTGCTCTCCAGAAACACCTGCATGGATATATGTGTAGTACTTATATATTTATTGGATATCTTTCTGTTTAAAGAACTGTATGATACGCCCAATCGGGCACGGGTGGCTAATTCATGAAATCTTCCTCAGAAAGTGGTTAGAAAGCGGTAAGAGATAAAATCCCAGAAATCCTGCTGAATTCAGGTAAAAACTGCGCTGTCAAAGAGCTCTCAGATCCTGATTTTCTTACTGAGCTGGAGAGCAAGCTCGAAGAGGAACTGGCTGAGTATCTTGAGAGTAAAGAGGTTGAAGAGCTTGCCGATATCCTGGAAGTTGTCTACAGGATTTCAGAACTCAGGGGCTGTCCAAGAGAATGCCTTGAATCATTAAGATTGAAAAAAAGACAGGAGAGGGGTGGGTTTGGAAAGAATATCATTCTTCTTAGCACCTCTGACGAAAAGCACTTTTCCCAACCTCCGGCTGCTTCAGAAGAATTTCCCAGTATAGTTTTCAGCCCTGATAAATCCGAAGTAATCGAGAAGCACGGAGTCCGAATGAGGATTTACACTACGAACAAAGACTCTCCTAATGCCGCTGTCCTGTATCAGGAAACGGAGACAGGGCATGCAGAAGAATTTATTCACGAAAAAAGCGATTTTCTTTATTATATTATTGAAGGGTCCGGCACATGGATAGTTGAGGGTCGGGAATTCAAAGTCAGGGCAGGAGATGCGGTGGTTGTGCCTGCCGGAAAAAGGTTCTGGTTCCGCGGAAACCTTAAACAGGTCTGCATAACTGCTCCTTCATGGGAAGAAAAATATGAAAAGCATATCAGGGACGTTAAACTTTAATCCCTGCACCGTGCTGTTATTCTTCCGGCCTGCTTTTCTTCTAGCTTTCTTTTTCTCTAGTTTGTTTTTCTTCCAGCCTGCTTTTATCCTTAAACCCTTAATCTTTTATCCTTAATCTTTTATCCTTAATCTTTTATCCTTAATCTTCTACCCTGTGATTATCCAAGTTCAAAACTTGTAACCCCATAAACCTTATCAAGCTCTATATCAGGTTCTTCCCGGCTGTACATCCGGATAGTCCTGAACATTACACTCATCTGGTATTTTTCTGCAATTTCCATCGCTTCCTTATTGGGCTCGGGGACATCAAAGAAAAATGTTTCTTCAGGAACCGAAGCCCTGAGTGCCCTGAAGATTTTCTCTGCCGCAATCTGGTCGTCTGCAAAAAGAGGGCCTATTTTATAACCTGTCCGGCATTTCCTTATAACTCCGTACCCTTTGAGCCCTCCGGCTTCGAAGGATGCAAAGGCATAAGAGTCGGGCTGGCTGATCCATTTTCTTAAAAAACCGGGTCTTGGAGCAGGAAACATTCTTCTGTCATACTCGATCAGTTTTTCAAAAGGAACTCCGGATATTTCTACCAGCCCATCCGGAATTTCTCCCCCGCCTCTGCCTTCAAAACGCAGGTTACTGTAAGAGGATTTGAACTTCATAACTTGCTGGTATTTCTTCTCATTCTCTACTACGCCATCAAGCCCGATATTCCTGTTCCCGAGGTGTTCCAGGCATTTTTCAGTAAGTTTCATCCCTATATTTTTTCTCCGGAATTCGGGTTTGACCACAAAAAGCCCCAGAAAACCAAAATTATTATTATATGCAACAGCAGAGGCACAGCCTGCAGGCTCGCCTTCAAGTTCTGCAATAAAAAATCCTTCAGGGTCTGCTTCGTAAAAAAGTTCTCCGTCATGGATGCCGGGATTCCAGCCTTCGGCAGCTGCCATATCAATTGCAAATTCGGCTTCTTCCCTGTTCATTCTTCGGATTTTCAGTCCTTTTATCCTTTCCGAGTCCTTATCCATGACAGTTAATATTTTCACTTTCTATTTATTTCTTAAGTTTCTCTTCTCCCGACTATTTTCCTGAACGGACGAACTGCACTTATATTTTTATTTTTTCCTTTTCCCCGAAGTTACTATCAGATAAGCAGCTATGACCGCGGCTGATAATGGATATATCCCTAGAGGTGATTTTGCTGCGGCTTCAGCTCCGGTCTCTTCCCCTGCAGCTGTTTCAGTTCCGGAACCTTCTTCCGTGAACATGAAAATGTCCATTGCGCCTTTGCGCTTATCCTGCCAGACTATCCGGTTACCATCAATTGATGGGTTGCTTTCATATTCAGATGCAGTCGAAACGGTCTTTTCCTGCCCTGTAGCTATGTCGTAAATAAAGATATTTGTTCCTTTAATTCTCCCGTCAGCCCAGACTATCCTTCCGTCCGAGATGGCAGGGGTTTTCTGCGGGTTCGGGTCGACGCAAACAGGCGTTACTTTCCCTGTGGAGATTTCGTACATATAAATGTCAAGGTTTCCTGCACGCCTGTCTTCCCAGACAATGTAGTCTCCTCCCACAACCGGGTTTGTCTGTGCTGCAAAGTCCGTGACTACGGGACTTTCTTTCCCTGTACTTATATCATACATGAAAATATCTTCGTTCCCGTTGCGTGTATCTTTCCAGACTATGATATTCTCCCAGATTGCAGGCTGGCTCTGGTCAGCTTTATCCGTTGTAATTTGGGTTTCCTTTTTCAAAGTGACATCATACATATATATGTCCGTGTTCTGGTTTCTGCGGTCAGTCCATACAATTATGTTGCCTGATATCGCAGGTTCCCTCTGTTCGGTTTTGTCCGAAGTAATCTGGGTTTCTTTCCCTGAGGAAATGTCCTTCATATAGATATCATAGTTTCCTCTTCTGTTGTCCGCCACAACCACATAACTGCCATCGATTGAAGGCTCGATTTCATCTTTTGGGCCTGAGAACAGGGCAGTCTCAGTCCTTCCAACGGACATGTCGTACAGGTAAATGTCCCAGTTTCCATCCCGTTCATCCTGCCAGACAATATAGTCCCCTGAGATTACAGGTGTAATCTGGTTGCTAAAAGCCGAGTTAATTTCCTGCTCAGTTCCTTTCAAAGCCTCGCTGGCAGCCAAACCTGCACATGCGCCCAGTACAATGAATAAAACAACCGAAATAAACGTAATTGAAAATATTTTACGCTTCAAAGTTACACTTCCAATGTTCCCTCTCGAGTTCCAGTACGGGTTATTTTGATATATTCTGCTATTCAACTCAGGACCAGGTTTAGGTCAGCCTGTTTTCCTGCTAAAGATATTCCAGCACGGAATTGTTCAATATCTTGAGAGCCTCCTGAGAGCCTCCTGTTGATATATGTCTTTCATATTTTTATAGCAATTTCCTGAATTTCAGTGTTTTCATTTTTAAGGAATATTCTGCCGGATTTTATCGCGAGATATGCCTGGGAGTTCAAATCAAACCTTTTCAAGCTCGATTCTATTCCCTGTAAGTTTTGCCAGTTTTTCACGAAATTCTTCTTCAAAATCCTTTTTTATAAGAAAATAAAGTTCAATAACATCAGAGTATTTTTCCTGCTCTATCCTTCCGTATTCCTCTACCAGCTTCTTTATTTTCTGAAACTCCGGATATCCGAAGCGTGCAACGAACCTTATCTCTTCAAAGATCTCTACAATACCTGCGTTTTCAATAGCTGAAACTGCGGTTTCCCTGTAAGCCCTGGACAGCCCTCCGAAGCCAAGCTTTATTCCACCGAAGTACCGCGTCACAACTACGGCCGTATTACAGAGCTCTTTTGACTCGATAACCTTAAAAACAGGCTTTCCAGAGCTTCCCGCAGGCTCTCCGTCATCATCATATTTCAGGGCAAAAGACCCTTCTCCTTTTACAAGATAAGCCGAAACATTATGGTTTGCGTCCTGATGCAGCCTTTTTATTTCATTTATGAACGCCTTTGCTTCATTTTCGCTTTTTACGTGCCTGGCATACCCGATAAATGCGGAGCCTTTAAATTCCTTCTGAGCTTTTCCGGAGTTTTTCAGGGTTTTGTAGTTATTCAGAGTCTTGCCTCAATATTTCTTATCTAATTTATTTCGCACCTAAGGCTTTAAAGTTTTACAGCTTCAAGACAGGGCAACATTATAATGTCTTTTAATAACTTTCTGCTTCTCAGCAACAGGCTTTCTTTCAAATTCTGCTTTAATTGCTGTCTCCTAGACTATTTAAGAACTCGAGCTCCCTTCGATTTTAACTATAGCTCTTATAAATCCTACAAGTGTATAATATATGCTTATAGTGGACTATTCTTTGGAGAAAATAACCCCCCTTCGTTCTCCTATTTTTTTACCAAATCGAAAGGTTTTAATCTAATTGACTGGTCATGCATAAATATCTCATATGAAAGTCTCAGGAACTTGTATGAGATGGGTGTAAAAAAGGAAGAGAACTTTTAGAGGTAAAAATAATGAAAAAAATGTTAAAGATCATGGCAATGCTCCTTGTAATTGCTACTGTTGTCTTTGCAGCCGGCTGTGCAGAACAGGCTGAGGAAACAGAAGGAGCAGAAGAATCTGTTGAAGAAACCCCTGTAGCTGCTGAAGAAGAAATGCCAGAAATGGAAGAAGAAGCTGAGCAGGCCCCTGCTGAAGAAGATGCAGCTCTTGAAGAAGGCGCAGCTGAAGAAGCAGCAGCACCTGTAGTTGAAGATGCACTTGAAACCGAAGTCACTGACGAAGAAGAAGTCGCTGACACTGAAGAAGTCGCTGACACTGAAGAAGTCGCTGACACTGAAGAAGTCACTGACGAAGAAGAAGTCGCTGACACTGAAGAAGTCACTGACGAAGAAGAAGTCGCTGACGAAGAAGAAACTGTATAATCAGTTTCTTCTAAATTACAATCCGCGTAGCCTTTTACAGGCTACAACTTTCTCTTTTTGAAGTTAATTTCAATTAGTTTAATTTCTATAAAACCTGAACAATGTTTTTGACGGATTCTGCAGAGTATTTCTCTTTTCTGTTAGAATAATAAGCAACAAAATAATCGGATAAGGAATGCAAATTTAGAGTATTATGTAACTTACTAAAGCTTCTGAAAACCAGTTTCTACATATTTATTTTATTGATACAGAGTGTCGGGATAAGACCAGATCGACATAATCACTTTTTCTCATTCTGCTCCGGGAAGTAATTCTAACTTTTCTTAGTCAACCTTCAAATGTGCACAAGATTTGTTTACCTCTACTCAGCTATACTCGTACTTCACTCTCCTCGTGTACAGAGTTTTCCATGTACTCATAAAAATAAATAATGATAAATATTTTTAAGTTTTTTAATATGCCCTTCCCGAGAGAATCGCAGGAGAAATTCTATTTTTTTAACAGGTGGAGAACTCCAGATTCTCTGAACACTGCTTGAGACACTGCTTGAGATATTTTTTGCTAATATTAATCTCTCAAAACATACTGCAGAAAAAAATCGAATATTCTAATAAAGTTTCACGTTCTTCTCTATATTTTCAATATTTACCTCATTATTTTATATTTTATTTTATACAGAAAATATTTTAAACTCCAAAGCTATTAATCCGTTGCCCGACTATTTATAAAAGTTTAATTATCTTACACCTTTAATAACGAGGAAGAGTTTTCAGAGGTACTGATATGAAAAAAATGTTAAAGATAATGGCACTGTTACTTGTCATCGCTACTGTTGTTTTTGCAGCCGGCTGTGCCGAACAGGGTGAAGAGGAAGCAGAAGGAGTTGCTGAAGAAGGTGCCCCGGTTGAAGAGGGTGGCAGCGTTGAAGAAAGTGCTCCTGCCGGAGAAATGCCCACATATATCGTAGGTACTGAAGCACAATTCCCACCTTTTGAAATTGTGGACTCAAAAGGGAATGTGGTCGGCTTCGATGTTGACCTTCTGAACGCAATTGCTGAAGACCAGGGCTTTAAGGTCCAGTATCTTGACCAGGACTTTGCAGGCCTTATCCCTGCCCTTCAGACCGGAAACATTGACATCATTGCTTCAGGCATGACAATTACCGAAGAACGTGAAGGAGAGGTTGATTTCAGTGAACCCTACATCACCGCAGGCCTGGCTCTTGCCGTACCCATTAACAATGAAGAGATCCAGAGTGTCGACGACCTGAAGGGTAAAACAGTAGCCGTTCAGACAGGCTCCACCGGTTTCATGAAAGCAGAAGAGCTCAAAGAAGCCGGAGTCATTGCTAAGATCAAAGACTTCCCTCACGTCAATGAAGCCATTGAAGAGCTCAAGATTGGCGGCGCAGACGCAATGATCAATGACCTTCCTGTTACGGAAGCTTTCATTGCAGCCCAGCCAGGCGTGATCAAGATTGTAGGTGAGCCCCTTAACAGTGAATCCTACGGCTTTGCTGTCCGCACAGGCAACACAGAGCTCCTTCAGAAGATAAATGCCGGCCTTGAAAATGTCAAAGCAAGCGGCGAGTATGACGAGCTTCTGACAAACCTGCCCAAATACATGGAAGAATAAACTTAACCAGATTTACTTTGAGAGCTGCATAATTTTTCTGCTCTCAATTTCTTTTCTTATTAATTTTGTTTTTTCATTCTCTCTTTTTTGATATCATCAAGATTAGATAACCCTTTATTTCCATGATTTCCAACCTCGACACCCTTAAAATATATACATTGACATGATAATTTAAAATGATTGAATTTATATAATTGAAAACACTTTTCAATTAATATATTTCTGCAAAACGCGTATTTCTATTGATATTCCTTTAAAATCTCTGTCTGAAGACGCTGCTGAAGAGCTATTGCAGAGATATCCCAGAAAAAGAACCTTAATGCCGTATGCATTTTGAAGTATTCTGAATATTATCCACACATATAACAAATTTATTATTTATAAAAAGTATCCCGTTTTATTAAGTAACTGAGGTTAGAGTTTGTCTCTTTTAGCGTCTTATATTGAACACGCTATTAATGTATTCCCGAGTTTGTTGCGGGGAGCGGTTATCACTATAGAGGTCACCACATTTGCGATATTCTTCGGGTTAATCCTGGGGACAATTGCGGCTTTCGGAAAGCTCTCCAGAAGGTCTGTTTTCAGGATTCCCAGTTCCATGTATGTTGATTTCATCAGGGGAACCCCTCTCTTCGTCCAGATCCTGCTTTTCTACTACGGAATTCCTGGCCTTATTATCGGGATCACAGGAGAGCCGTTCAGGATCGACCCTATTCTTGCGGGCATTGCCGTGTGCAGCATTAACAGCGGAGCCTATAATGCAGAGATCGTGCGTGCAGGAATCAAATCCGTTGACAGGGGCCAGATGGAAGCCGCCCGTTCCCTGGGTATGACCGAAGGGCAGGCTATGAAGGAAGTTATCATGCCGCAGGCTGTGAGGCTGATCATTCCTCCCCTTGGAAATGAGTTTATAGCTCTTTTGAAAGACTCGTCCCTGCTTGCAGTAATAAGCGTACATGAGCTTTCAAAGAACGGGATGCTATACGTTTCAAAGACGTTTGCAGCTTTCCCTACATACATCTCTGTTGCTTTTGTATACCTTGCATTGACTATGGGCATTTCTCGTGTACTTAATTATATTGAGAGGAGGCTTGGTGTAAGTGATAGAAGTGAATAACCTCCACAAAAGTTTCGGAAACCTGAAAGTCCTTAAAGGAATAACCGAAAAAATTGAAGAAAGCGAAGTCGTCTGCGTTATAGGCCCCTCAGGTTCCGGAAAAAGTACTTTTCTCCGCTGCCTCAACCTTCTTGAAACCCCCACTTCGGGAGAAATCCGGATAGACGGGGAGAAAATCACAGACCCTGGCGCGAATATCAATAAGATCCGTGAAGAAGTGGGAATGGTTTTCCAGCGCTTCAACCTCTTCCCGCACATGACTGCCCTCAAAAACGTTGCTCTTGCCCCAATCAAGGTGCGCGGGCTTTCTGAGAAAGAGGCTTACGACCGGGCATATGACCTTCTAAAAAAGGTAGGGCTTGAGGACAAAGCCAGCGTATATCCGGGTTCCCTTTCTGGAGGCCAGCAGCAAAGGGTCGCAATCGCACGAGCCCTTGCCATGCGCCCGAAAGTGATGCTTTTTGACGAGCCTACTTCAGCACTTGATCCTGAAATGGTGGGAGAAGTCTTAAACGTCATGAAGGATCTTGCAAAAGAAGGAATGACTATGGTCGTCGTGACGCACGAAATGGGCTTTGCCAGGGAAGTCGGGGACCGTGTTTTCTTTATGGATGACGGCATCATAGTCGAGAAGGGCACCCCTCAGGAAATCTTCTTCAATGCCCAGAATGAGAGGACAAAGTCATTTTTGAGCAAGATTTTGTGAGATCATTGCTATTTAGTTGAAAATCCTCTCCTTTCCTCATAGTTTTTATGGAATGGCTTCCCTTCATATCACAATTGTTACTGAGGCCAAAAAATGAAAGAAAACCTGAAACCTTATCTCGACCTCACTCGTGCCCATTTTCTCCCTGCCTGGCCCCTTATTTTTTGCTCCGGGCTGGTGCTTGCCTTTGCAAATTATGGCGGCTTTTCCTGGGAGTTAACCCTTAAAGCTGCCCTGATAGGCCTGTTTGGATTTGAAGCCGGCTTTGTGCTGAATGATTATGTGGACAGGAACAGAGACCGACTTGATGTGGAGAATACCATGACAAGGTACTGGAGGCCTTTTAAGGAGAGGCCTATCCCTTCAGGCATGATATCTTCAAAAAACGCTTTCTGGCTATTTATCCTGCTTGTGGCAGTCACTTCAGCCCTGATTTTCACCCTTCCATATCCGAATTCCATCTATGTCTTTATAATCATGCTGTACTCTTACAGTATTGAAGCTTTTTATCAGGTTAAAAAAAGAGACCAGAAATATCCAGTTGCCCAGCTACTGGGCAGGACTGACTTCACTCTCTTTCCGGCAGCGGGCTATTTATGCTACGGGCAGCCGGATATAACTATACTGCTCTATATGGTTTTCTTCTACCCCTGGACAATGGCGCACCTGGGCCTGAATGATTTTATAGACCTGAAAAATGACCTGGCAAGAGGCATGAAATCAATAGCTGTGCTTTACGGCTCAAAAGGGTCCATGTACTGGGTTACAGGCTTTACAGTTCTTCATTTTCTTGCAGCCGCTCTCTTTCTCAGGGAACTAGGGACTATTGCGCTCTATGGCTTTATTGCGGCTTTTGCACTACTTGCCGGGTCAAACCTTTACCTGTGGAAAGAAAAGAGTCAGAGTGCTGGAATGAGGATTCTACCCGTTTACCACATGACTCTGGTAATATATGCGGTATCGATTATTCTGGATTTTATCTATTGAGCCTTTAATTGAGCCTGGTACCGAATCTGGAATGCCTAATTAGAACCGTCAGGGCAGAATTGTCTGGCAGAATTATTTAAAACTAGCTCTTTTTTGAACACATTTTTCTGTTCAAATTTTAATCTCACCGCTTCTCTTTTAGAAAAGTATTTTTTAGTTTTTTAAGTCTCGGTTGCAAAACTATAAACATATAATTCTCTTCTATATTATCGGGGTTGAGGGAACGAATAGTAAAGGAATAAAAGAGACTGTTAGAGCCTTGATAGACCTTACCAGAGCTCATTTTTTTCCTGTCTGGATCCTGCTTTTTTATTCAGGGCTTGCCCTCGCTTTCTCAAACTATGGCGAATTTTCTAAGGAAATAACCTTCAAAGCAATTTTGATCGGGCTCTTTGGGTTTGAAGGAGGTCTTGTGCTCAACGATTACGTTGACAGAAAAAAGGATAGGCTGGATGTTGAGGATTCCCTTACAGGCTACTGGAGACCCTTTAAAAGCCGTCCGCTTCCGTCAGGAAGGATTTCACCCGATTTTGCCCTGACAGCGTTCTTTTTGCTATCGGCGTTAGCAGGAATCCTTATGTTTACTTTGCCTTACCCTAACTCCCTGTATGTCTTCCTTACAATGCTTTCGTCATGTATTCTTGAATACTTCTATCAGGTGAAAAGAAAAAGCCAGAGTTTTCCCGTTGCTCAGACCGTGGGAAGGCTTGACTTTACACTTTTTCCGGCTGCTGGTTACCTGTGTTACGGGCAGCCTGACGTCCCTTTACTTCTCTACCTTCTCTTCTTCTATCCCTGGACTCTAGCTCACCTTGCAGTCAATGATTTTGTAGACACGGAAAACGATAGGGCAAGAGGAATACAATCAATACCCGTACTTTACGGTATGCAGGGGACACTGCTCTGGATTTCGGGCTTTACCCTTTTGCATTATCTTACAGCACTTCTTTTCTTGAAACAGCTTGGAGAGATAGCATTTTACGGATTTTTGCCCGGTTTTCTGGTGATAGGGTTTGCAAATTATAAGCTTCTTAAAGAAAAAAGCCAGAAAGCCGGCCTGTCTGCACTTTTCCTTTTCCATGTTTCAATTGTGCTCTATTCCTGCTCAATTATCCTTGACTCATTCTTATAACCGTGAAATATAAGCGTGAAATTTCAGAAGCGTGAAGTTTCAGGATTTCCTTCTGCAGAGCCTCAATGTATGGCAGCGTAAACTCCCTCCTCCTGCAAGCAGAGCTTCGGGGTGGAAAGGAATTATCTCAACACCCTCCTGCGCGAGCTTTGCCTTTGTTTCATCATTGAGTGCCGTATCATAATGAAAAATAGTTCCGCTCTCCAGGGGGACAAAAGAGCAGGCAAGGCGGCCTTGTTCAGAGTCAGAGACTGGGATGATTTCCATGCCTTTTTCCTCCATTAACCCTTTAAAATCGACTCTTTCTCCAGCATCTTCCGTAAACAGGCATGTCTCTTCAAAAGCAGGAAGATAAGCAAGGGCAAGGTCCTCCCTTATCCTGTTAAATATGGTATCCGGATGCATATAACGCCTGGCTTTCGGGACGCGGGCGTAAATTACTTCGTCAAACTCGCTAAGGATGTTTGAAATAAATTCCAGGATAAAGGGATAGGTGTGTCTTTCCGTATCGGCAACAAAGACAGTATTTTTTGAGAGAAGAAGACAGCCTTCAAAAAACCCTTTACTTCCATTAAATTCATTGAGTATGGGTATCCCCAGATTATTCAGGGCTTCCTTTACAACAACCTCTTCTTTTTCCCTTGCAGGCGGGCGCATTTTTGAAAGTATTGCCCCTTTTCTTGAAATTACAGCTGTGTCATGAAGGAAGGTTAGATTTGGCATCCTGTGTATCAGGTCCGTATTCTCTTCTACGTGATCTGCAAGCTCATAGACTTTTACTCCGTTTGATTCCAGCAGTTCCTGGTACCTCATATGCTCCCTTACATATCCTGAAATCTCAGGAACCTTATCATAAAGCCAGTGCGTATAGTTTGACTCATTAACCAGAAGAAGCTCGTCTCCCGGAGTGTGTACGAGTACGCTTTTTAACCTCCCCAGTTCGTCACAGCCATAAGCGATACCAGATCCTGTTTTTTTTGTTTCACTCAGATTCTCTATCTCACAGCCCATGTTTGAACCCCCATCTTAAGATCGCGCAGTTTGAAATCTTCGAGTCTTCTCTTCGAAATCTAAATTATGCTTTGAAAAATGCTTATCTGTCTTTCTTTTTCCTCTGGTGCGTTTTTTTGCAAGGAATATTGCATTCTCTCTATCTTTACTCCGAAAAGCGCTCAGGATATCAAATTTGTTAATATCAAGGAGAGTGATAATCTTATCATATGTGTACTTGTAAGTAAAACCCATGCGGATTACATCTCCTTCCCTGAAACTTACGGCTTCCGAGCCTATTCTGATCTCAGCGTCTTTCAGGATATTCAGGTTTTTTCTTGTCCTGCACAGGTTTCCTATCTTTGAATCAACATTTGAGAGTGATAATTCAAAACCAAGATCTTCGGGATCCATCCCGTACTGAAGCAGGGGATACATATTGAAGAGGGCATTTTCCTTTGAGGAATATGTGCCCAGGACGGATCTTCTTGCATCACGCGCCTTGTTCCCTGAACCTGGTCCGGGCAGGAGATTAGCGTCAAAGAAAAGAAGGTCTCCCTGCTCAAGATTTTCGTAAATAAGCTGAAGAAATGTCTCAGGCTCATAATTACAGAAGGTGTTTCCCAGGACACAGAACACTACAGGAGGCCGCCAGTGTTCCTTAAAATGCGGTATATCTTCAATGAAGCCGACTATGCCTGTCTTTTCCACAGGCAGGTCTCTAACATTTTCAAGGGCGAGATCCACAAGCTGGCTGCTTATGTCAACAGGGTAATAGTGTATGGGCACTTTTTTGGAAGCAGGTTTTTCAGATAGTTTTTTCTTTATCAACCCCTCCAGAAGAATTTTCTCCTTATCCCCGCTCCCTAC
Organism: Methanosarcina hadiensis; assembly: GCF_046529725.1. Taxonomy (GTDB): domain Archaea; phylum Halobacteriota; class Methanosarcinia; order Methanosarcinales; family Methanosarcinaceae; genus Methanosarcina; species Methanosarcina hadiensis. The sequence continues at coordinate 155,256 of NZ_CP136241.1, forward strand.
CCCAACGCTTACAAGGCTCATAAATGCAGGAATAAATCTCACTATCGATTCAATGTTTTCTTCAAGAAGGCCTTTGAGCCTTCTGGCTATGGGAAACGTTTCGGACTCGTCCAGTTTCAGCCAGTTTTTTGCTCCCCCTGTGCCCATGTACAGGAGATAGTCAGGGAGCTCATGCTTTCTCAGGTTTTCACAAAGCCTTTCTTCCATACTTTTCTCTGTAGAAGCTATTACTTTTTCTTCATTCTTTGAATCCTGCTTCCACATTACCTCTCCCCTGATTTCCAGTTTCCCACCTCCTGTCTTACTTGAAGCACTGCTGACACTCCATCCTCAGGGCTTCGAGAGGGGTAATTCCCTTGTTTATCCCTACACTGTAAGCATATCCGCGGCAGCCTATACATTCCTCCATATGTTCACAGTTCCCGCACCTGCCTTCAAGAACCCTGTCAATGTTCCTGACGTATGTGAAGAGTTCCGAGTTATAAATCTCCTTAAGGCTCATTCTGTTTACATTATAGGGATATTCTCCGCTTACCCTCAGTGAAGGGTGCTCGTCCAGCTTTGTAGGCGCACAGGGCCTGACATTCCCTTCTATATTGATGTAAAGGCTGTAAAGGTGCTGCAGGCAGCCGCTGGCAGTAATCGGGGTATAGGGCAGCCAGTCATATCCATAATGTTTTCTGTCTATATCCAGCAACCTTAGCTTGTATTTTTTTATTTCATCGGCTGTGAGCAGCTTATCTTCAAGTTCGTCATTTGCCCTGCCTGTCGGAGTTAGGATCTCCATATTGGGAAAAATATTATTCTTTCTGCAGAAGTGCCAGATCTCTTCGATTTCTTCCAGGTTCATTTTATTGCTCACAAAAGAAATTCCAAGGCGGAGTTTTCCCTGCCCGGCAGGTTTTGAAAAGCCTGCTTTCATCAGGTTTTCAAGCCCAGCTTTTATATCGCCGAAAGCTCCTTTCCTTCCTGCCAGATAGTCCTGGGTTTCTGGTATGAGAGAATCAAGTTTTCCCATAACGGATGCATTGTGTCCGTACAGGAATTTTGCAAGCTCCTCTGTCATTAAAATGGTGTTTGAAAAGACCATCGGAACAATCCCGAGGGAATCAATATAAGCAATTAATCCTCTAAAATTCGGGTAGAGAGTAGGCTCCCCTCCCCCTATGACTACTACAGACCTGATCCCGAGTCCTTTTGCCTCGGATATTATACGTTTAAGGGCGTTAAAGTCAGCTATTTTTACGGAATCCTCCCCGCTCTGTGCATAACAGTAGCGGCAGCGGAGGTTACATGATGTGTTTGTCTCAATACGTATAGCTAAAAGCCTGTTTGAGTTTCGGGCTTCATGAGCTTCCTGTGCTCCGTACATGTACCCTTTCAGTACAGGAGGCGGTGAAAACATAGTTTTTATATCTGGATTGATAAGTTCACTCCCCGAATATTTGAATAGCATATGTAGTTTCAACCTGTTTTTATCTTAAATAACAAATTTTACCCCTAAAATACTAGAAAATATATATTTATCAATTTGTAAGAAACTAAGTGTTTTTTGAATCCAATATCTGCTAGGATCTGAAGGACGGATTATACTGATTGAATTGATATTAGCTGTCTGTTCTATTCCTATTCTCAAATTCCTTTCAGGAATACAGAAAACTCTGGATTTTTTCTGCTCAGTTTAGCAAGGTTTAATTATTTTCTTCCTCTATCTGTTTTAAGTACTCAAAGAAGAAGGGCTTTGCATGAATAGATGGATGAAAATTTTTGGAGGATTAATCTTAATAGTTCTCCTCTTGCTGACTCTGGGTTCCTGGTATATGAATGCTCAAAGCGAAAAAATGTATAATGACAGCCTTACGAGTCATTATGATTATAGCATAACAATAACAAGCCGTAGTATTTTGCAAAATGTAACTTTGTATTTGCCTGTTCCTGTTTTTGAAAATGAATCCGAAGTCGGACTGGAAATAGTGAATGGAGATTATTACAATAAGCCTTCAGATTGGAATCTCAGCCTCGAAGACACCGAGTACGGGTTAATGCTTAAGATAGAAACTGACGAGATTCGGCCGGTTTATCATTCCCTTCCAGTGGCTTTGCCCGAACCTGAGCCCGGATCCGATGGTATTGAAGATGAAATTCCGGAAGAGGAGCAGACCGTGGAATCCCACGAATACTCTGAGGAAACTCCGGTTCTCGTTTCATTTGATTTCGGAACTTCTGTAGAAGCTGACCATGTGATTAATACCAAATACCCTGTCGGCAACGAACCCGTGCTTCTGCCCAAACATAATCTTCGAGAATCCGAAGAAGGGTCAACTGTTCCTTTACCTGCACATATAAATCCCGAATACTTTGATTATGAAAGCCTGGTTTACGCGCATTATGACACGTCTTCTGATGCCAGAGTTGAGATTTATGTCGAGATGGATAGCTGGAATGAATGGTGGATTTACGGCTGGCAGTTCAACGAATATACTGATAGAATTTCTGTACAGCTAACAGGTCCGCAGAAAGGCTGGGTTCAGGCGGAAGGAGAACTTACGACAGGAGATGGAGTTTACAGAGACTAATCCACTCCTCCTTTTGCGTAAGCAATCTTAATTCCGCTGGCTGTTCTGGGAAGCTTCTTATAGCTTTCGTGAAACTTCTTATATTTTTCAATCTTATCTTATCCTGGGATGTTTGAAGGCATATGAAATCCTATCCACGAATATCACAAACGCAGAATTTTCATATTAAACGATTGGTTCATGCGAATTTGGAAAAAAATAGAAAACCCGGAACATGTAAACCAAAGCCTTTTTATATCAAGGAAATATTTAATATTCTAGCATCTTTCTAGCGTATATGGGTTCTGGATATGATTCCGTATATGCTCCTAAGAACTAAAAACCACATGGGGCTGGTGACGTGCCAGCCTTTCAAGCTTATTAATTCATTTGCGGGCTGTGCGCTGTGTATATTGTTGGTTTCATTATAACAAGAATTAGAACACACATCCTTAATCATGCACAGTCCCGCCTGTTACCATATCACGGTAAAGCAGAGATTTAGTTCTTTTCCTTTGCACTTCACACAAGTACAGCCATAACGGGCACGGGATTTTTAGCCCATTTCTCCGGCATTGTATTGCCCGTGCCAACTTCTTCCCTTCTTTTCTGAAAATCGGCTTTTTCCATTCAAGCGTAGCTTCCGCTTTCGAAAAGGGACATGTAAATGCTCAAGGATAAAAAGAAAATTAAATGGCGGGCTCTAATGAAGTCAAAAAAGAAGATTGAGCGGGCTTATATGACTAAATATACGGCTGAGTAAAATGTATATATACCTTGAAATCTATTTCAAATAGATCATTTCCATTCTGGAGTAAAATGAAAAATGTTAGAAAATCAATATGCAAGACAAAACTTTGAATTGTGAAAAGAAAAGAGAAATAGCCTCAGCTATATGACGACATAAGACATATATACCTTGAACATTATCCTAGAATGTCACAAAATTAAACACTTAATTGACTAAGTGGCAGCTCAGTCTTTGGTTTTCAATTGCGTGACATCCAAAATATATTAAACCCCGTTCACGGAGGTGATATACCAAGTGATAGATAATGTGATAATAAACATATACATTACAATCAATGTAGCAATATGGCTAACGCTGTCAATTACCATTGCCAGCTTCATGCTTAGATATCAACGTTAATGGTCTAGGTTTTAACGTTGGTTTTGCACGTTTGCCGGATGACGTTTTCTTTCTTTCGTCATTACTTTCATATCTTTTTACTTTCATCTACTTTTTATTGGTTAAGTATGCATATACACATACGTGTATTAATAATTTTCTATTAATTGATAAGAATATGTGTAATACATAGTGGTTTTTCTGGCTTGCCAAGGGATATTACAGGAACAAAATAATTAGAACGGCAAAGGGATATTATTGTGCTTGAAAAAAGATTCGACGGAGTTCATGCGAATCTGTACCGTTGCCGGTGATACTCCAGAATCTGTAAGATGTGTCCTGAAAAACAATAGCTCATCACTGATTCTCCTGTCTTCAATGTCTGGAAGAGCTTTATCTTCCTTAGTTTCCTGTATCAATTGGTCTGGTGTTTTCCCAGTAAACTCACAATACGCTTGCAAGCCCTGCAAATGCGATTTTTCAGTATTTTTTGCAGATGATAATTTTAAAAACCATTTTTCACATACATAGTAGTTTTTATATTATCAGTTTTCATATTTTTATATATCTCCTTTTGGCATACGAGGTTAGAACGCTGTATGTTTGAAGAAATCCAGGTTAAAAAAGCTCTTAATAAAATAAAGGAAACAAGCAGGCTTACACTTCCGTTCCAGTGGGACCTGAATATTTACAGGGGATGTGAACATGGCTGCAATTACTGTTATGCGCTTTATTCCCACAGCTATCTGGAAAAAGAGGAAAAATCTTCATCTGAAGGGAAAGAAGGCTCCGGTTTTTTCCGAAAAATCTATGTAAAGACAAACATTGCAGAAGCCCTTGAAAAACAGCTTGCAGCCCGTTCCTGGAAAAAAGAGGTAATCAATATCGGTGGCGTTTGCGACAGCTACCAGCCCGCCGAGGCAAAGTACGGCTTGATGCGTAAAGTCCTGCCGGTCATGATCGAATACAGAAATCCGGTCACTATCTCTACAAAATCCGACCTTATACTGAGGGATTACGACCTTTTTGAAGAACTTGCTGGACTGACGCAGGTAAACATTGCAGTCACGGTTACAACAATGGATGAAAAACTGAGTTCCTTGCTGGAACCTCTGGCTTCTCCTCCTGAAAAACGGTTTTCGGTCCTTAAGGCTTTTAAAGATATGAAAGCCACCACAGGGCTCCATATGATGCCCATTCTCCCTTTTCTTACGGACAGCCCTGAAAACCTCGAACAGGTTCTTTCCAGAGCAGCCGAATGCGAAGTAGATTACGCTCTCCCAGGCTTGCTTTATCTCCGGGGCGAGACCAGGAGGCATTTTTTCAATTTCCTTGAATGCAATTTCCCTGAACTTCTTGATCCCTACCGCAAATTGTACGCAAAAGGTGGGGCTGACAGAGCTTATAAAGCTGAACTTTACGGGACACTCAGGAGTCTAATGGAAAAATACCATCTCTCAGCCGATTACATGAAACCGCTGGAAACAAACCTTTCCAGCCCAAAGCAGCTCAAGCTGACAGATTTTTAAGGAAAGTAAAGAGAAGATTTTTGCTGTTACTTTCAATGATTGTTTTCCGGCGAATACGAGTAAAGGGCAGAAGTATTTGTTTCAAAAACAAGAGCTGTTTACAGTAAATCACCAAAAAAAGAAAAAATCTGAATGAAACGGAAATTTTTATTTTTCGCAGCTGCAGGAAATATTGCCTTTAAGGATCTCTTTCCAGTCCCCGATTACGTCATGTGTCCAGCAGTCATCTGCGCCTGCAGCTTCCCTCATAACCAGGGCAAAGATGTATGAGAGCTCCTTGACTGTTGCCCCTGCTTCGAGAGCGCCCTTAAAATGCTTCAGGACGCAGGGTTTGGATCTGGCTTTAATCGAGAGGGCAAAACAGATGAACTGATAGGTCTTTTCATCGATCATCCTTTTTTCGGCATAGAGCTGATCGATTTCGTCCAGTTTCTGAGTGAATTCAGGGAAAAACTCTTCCAGCATTCTCATATGTATGGCTCCTTTTTTACCTGTAAATTGCGTGTTCACGCTGTTAAATCGATAAACATATTATGATATTTTTTTATATTTAAGCTTAGTTCAAAATCTTTTGAAATAATTCCCTGTAATTGTTTTTTTTGATGCCCCTCTCTGCCTTTTTTCTTTAGCAACCCTCTCTGCCTTCTCTTTGCCTTATTTCTGCTCACTCTCTCTGTTCACGCATTTTAAGCAGCTTTTTATAATCGCTCTCTGTTGAGCTTTCCTGCCCCAGGCTATCTTTTTTGTAATTCCCATTAATTACACATGTATACACCCTGCACGTCTGCTCATAAATTCTGGTCCAGTCATATTTTGAAAGCCCTTCAGCAGCTTTCCGGGAAAACTCAGCTCTCAGCTCAGGGTTTTCTATCAGGGTCTCAAGACGGGAAGAAAAATCTGTGAGATTGTCTGCAAGAAAACCATTTACACCGTCCTCGATTATATCCGAAACTCCACTGTGGTTCATTGCCACAACAGGGACTTTTTTCAAAATAGCTTCGAGAATCGAAATTCCGAATCCTTCATCACTGGACGGGTGAGCAAAGATATCTGCCTGCTCGAGATAATCAAGCACCTCACTGCGGGGAATTTCGCCTGTAAAACAGAAATTTTTCGATATCCCGTATTCTTTTACTTTTTTTTCCAGCTTTTTTGTCAGGGGTCCGTTTCCTATCATAACAAACATCAGGTTTTCGTGTTTTTCTATAAGGGAAGGGGCAAGCCTTACAAGGTGCTGGACTCCTTTCTTTCTTGTCATTCGGGCTACGCTGGCAATTACAAGTTTCCCTTCCCTGTCAATCGGGAGAACAGCTTTGGAGCTTCTCTTTTCACACTCTATGCCGTTAAAGATCCTGTAAATGGGTTTTTTTGTCATCAATCCCGAGTCTTTTTCAACTGCCGAGCTGACAGCAATTACGGCATCTGCATTCTTAACAAGCAGTTTGCCAGCCGTGTACAGGAAAGGGCTGATTGGTGTATGCCCTACCAGGGAATGGTTTGTAACTACAGAAGGGATCCCTAGTTTTCTGGACATGAGAAGGGCAGCCATACAGAGTGGGGAATCCAGCCCGTGAGAATTAATTATGTCATAATTTTCTAATTTTAGAAGGTCATATAGCTCTTTATATGCTCCTGGTTTCATGAAACGCTGCTGTCCGGGGAAAGGGCCGTTTCCAACCCTTATTATTGCTATTCTTTCCCTTGTGCTGTATTGAGGGATACCGGGATAGCCCCTTGTAATGATATGCACCTCGTGCCCCTCCTGAATAAGGGTTTTTGCAAGAGAATGCATGCAATACTCGATACCCCCTACTTTCGGAAAATACCAGTCACTGATCAATGCGATTTTGTATCTTTCCAGACCTTAAACCCCCCGTAATAAAACAGATACAGAACACCTATCAGGCTGCTGAGCCCATAGGAAACAATCCTCTCGAGAAATACGAAACTGCCGGCTGAAGCAGGGGATAATCCAAAATACAGGAGCAGGGAAACCAGGCCACCTTCTACGATCCCCAGCCCCCCGGGAGTGATTGACAGGCATCCGAGTAAAAGATAGAGAACTGAGAATAGTATTATGATATCCATGGACAGCGGAAGGGAGAGGGCGGAAGCCACCAGTTTGAGGCGTATCACATCCAGCCCCCAGACTCCAAAGGAAAGGAGGAGAACGGGGGCAAAAGACCTGTTCATCTGCCTCCAGTCCTGATACAGTTTTCTTATAATGGAAGAAGATTTTCTAAGGAGAACCCATGCTCCGATTCCTGCTCCAAGCAGGATTAAGACCCATAGAATGGAAGGGTCTAACGGTAAAATTTTTCTCTGGAGCAAAAGCAGGCTCTCAAAAGAGGGGGATAAATATAAAACATAAACAAACAGCATGGCAACAGGAATGGCTTCAACCAGTCTTTCGAAAAGGATAGTTATAAGGCCGTGAGTGTATGTGATTCCAAAACTCCTGTTAGCCCAGACTATGCGGAGAGACTCTCCTCCTGTCCTGCTCGCAGGAGTGATGTTATTTACGAAAGCTGATCCGAACATAATCGGAAGCAGGTTTACGGCTTTAAGGTTATAGCCAACGGAGGAGAGAACCTGCTGCCAGCGGACTGCAAAGAAGTACACGCTCAACAGATAAGCTGAGGAAGCTAGAAAAACATAAATACCCCTGGTCTCGCTGAGAATATTCCAGCTTTCTTCCAGCAAGGGTAAAATTTCTGTCCAGTAATCGCGGACCAGCAATATTGCTGCAAGCATTAAAAGGCTTACAGTGGCTTTCTTCAAAGTTCCCAGGCTCAATAACACACCTTCACAGAGGATCCAGTGGGCATCTCCATAAATTGTGCTTTTACCAGAATAAACTCCCAGATTCTGGATTATATTAATCAAAAGATGATATTCACAGTCTGAATTGATACTTCTCAAACAGTTACCCAGACTGAAAAAGCAGCATCTTAAGTTTTGAATCTCTTAATTACTCTCTATATGCCCCAGGTTCGAGATTTGCGAAATCTTCTTTCGCTTTCCCCATCCAATCCCCATTCTAAATTTAGGCTCTTTTTATATAATCTCTGTTATCGTTGTTTTTTCTTATGTCCCGGATTTTCCGCATATTTTCTGATTATGGATTCCCTTGTTTTCTGGAAGTTCTATTCATGTGAAAACTTATCTTCTTTTGAATCTCGTTTTCCCCTTTTGTCTGTGGCATATACAAAGCGTTATCTTCTATTGTGACAAAAGGATAGAAGGGATTAAGTCCTGTGTGGGTTTTCAGCATTTTTGTTGAGGGGGACGAAAACATATGTTATACAGAAGACTTGGCAGTACGGATGAAGAAGTCTCAATACTGGGTTTCGGCACCATGAGGCTTCCGGTAATAGGGGGAGACGATACCCGGGTTGACGAAGAAAAAGCTATACAGATGATCCGTTATGCCATCGATTCCGGTGTTAATTATATTGATACGGCCTATCCTTACCATGGGGGTATGAGCGAATCCGTCCTTGGGAAAGCGCTTGAGGACGGTTATCGTGAAAAGGTCTATATTGCAACCAAACTCCCAAGCTGGCTGGTTACAGGCAGAGAAGACATGGATAGGTACCTGAATGAACAGCTTGAAAGGCTTAAAACGGATTACATTGATTTTTATCTGCTGCACGCCATAAACAGAGATTTCTGGGAACTGGTTAAAAAACATGGAGCCTTTGATTTCCTTGATTCTGCGCTAAAAGACGGCAGAATAAAATATACAGGCTTCTCTTTTCACGATAACTTTGACCTGTTTAAAGAAGTAACTGATTCTTACCCATGGACCCTGTGTCAGATCCAGTACAACTTTATGGATGAAAACTTCCAGGCAGGAAAAGATGGCCTTCTGTACGCAGCTTCAAAGGGCATGGGAGTTGTTATCATGGAGCCTCTGCGAGGAGGTTATCTTGTCTCAAGGGTCCCTCCTGAGGTTCAGGAGATCTGGGATTCTGCAAGTACACAGAGGAGCCCTGTTGAGTGGAGTTTAAACTATCTCTGGGATTATCCTGAAATAAGTGTGGTTCTTAGCGGAATGTCAGAGATGAGACATGTAGAGGACAATATCAAACTGGCAGATAGGGGTCTTCCTGGCTCCCTGACTGAAGAGGAAAGAAGTCTCATTTCACGTGTAAAAGAAATCTACATGTCAAAAACCAGCGTTAACTGTACAGGCTGTCAGTACTGCATGCCCTGCCCATCAGGGGTGAATATCCCTGAGAATTTCAAATACCTCAATAATGCTGAAATGTTTGATAATGCAGAGGGAGAGAAAGCTCTGTACAGCGGCCTGGAAGGTCAGGCATCAAACTGTATCGAATGCGGGGAGTGCGAAGGGAAATGCCCTCAGAAGACTCCTATCAGGGAAATGCTAAAAGAAGTTGTTAGATTGTTTGGAAAATAATTTGTTTAAAAAATAATCCTGTACAAGTTTTTTATTTTATTCCCCTACCTTTAAAAAACGTGTAACAGAAAGTCCCTCCTGGTCCGGCGGTTTCGTGAAGTTCTTTTATTCCTTTTTCCCAATCATTTTCTTTCATCATTTGCATCTCAAGAGCCTGTTTTTTTACTCCTTCCACCATGGGGATGATAGTTTTCAGGATAAAGCCGTCAACAAGCTCAGGCTTGCTCGAATCTACGTAGACCATTCTAGGATCTACTTTCACTTTCCTGAACCCTGCTTCCAGCAGAATGGGGTAAACCTGGCGCCCGATTAAGGAATTCCCTTTCATGTGCGCCTGCACCCGGATAAGGCAGTTCCAGGCCTCAATAGCTTTTTTTCCTTCAGGGTAGAAGTAGCATGACCCATGATCACCCTCAATTATTGTGATTGTGCCTCCGGGTTTCAGGGCTTTTTTCAGGCTTTTCAGGGCTTCTTCAGGGTTCTGTAAATGTTCAAGCACAAAACAAACAAAAATGTGGTCAAAGCTATTATCCTCAAAAGGGAGAGAAAAGATATCTGCCTGCAGGAATTTTACGTTTCTAATTCCTTTTCCCTCCACGTTTTTTCTGGCCTTTTCAAGTGATTCGGGGGAAATATCGATTGATGTGATTTCTGTATCTGGATTGTTGTTTGCAAGGATTACTGTCTGGGCTCCTATTCCGCAACCGGCCTCCAGAATTTTTGCTCCGGGCGGATATACGGTATCGTGGTGGAGAAGTTTTTCAAGCGTTTCTGCCTGTTCTGATAGACGAAGAGCTTCCCTTTCGGAATATCCATGAACATATCCAGTCATTCTTCTTAATCCCCTTTTTTCTGAACTCGATCCTGTATTAACTATTATTGATAATATTTATTTCCTTCATTCTTCCCACAAACAAACTGGAATTTTTTATAAAAAAACTAAAATAATAACAGAACGTTTTAGAAATGGGGAGTTGGGTATATAGAAATGTACTCAAATGTAAGTTGTAAACCGAGTTTCAAATTTGGGTGGCTGGTTAGGATGCGGTGTCAATGTCTGCCCTGATCCTGCTTTTTTACTACCCGATCTGAGTTCTTTCAATATAATTGCTTCTTACATTGAGCTATGTTACTACTCGCCTTCGCTTCCATCGGAACCTGTATCGGAGATGGTCCATGCTTATTAATTGCAAGGGCCCCAGTGCTGAAGAGAAACAGGGTTAGAATAATCGAGAGGTGATTATATTATGGATAGAGAAAGGATGGTTAATGAAAAAAGCAAAGACGAGCAATTAGAAAAGGTTCGTGAAGATCCGGAACGAGAATTTCTGACCACGAATCAGGGAGTCAGGGTAAATAATACTGATATCTCACTCAAAGCAGGAGAAAGAGGTCCAACTCTTCTTGAGGACTTTCACTTTAGAGAAAAACTAACTCACTTTGACCATGAACGAATTCCTGAGAGAGTTGTTCACGCCCGTGGCTCTGGTGCATATGGCTTCTTCCAGGTCTATGAACCTATGACGGAATTCACAAGTGCGAAATTCCTTCAGGATCCAAACAAAAAGACTCCGGTTTTCGTACGGTTTTCTACCGTGGTAGGTTTCAGGGGTTCGGCAGATACTGTAAGGGATGTCCGGGGTTTTGCGACAAAGTTCTATACCGAAGACGGCAATTACGATCTGGTTGGCAACAACATGCCGGTCTTTTTCATTCAGGATGCAATAAAGTTTCCTGACCTTGTTCATTCAATTAAGCCCGAACAGGACAACCAGATCCCACAGGCTTCCGCAGCACATGATACGTTCTGGGACTTTGTGTCGTGCCACCCTGAAAACGCGCATATGATCATGTGGGTTCTTTCAGACCGTGCACTTCCAAGAAGCTACAGGATGATGGAGGGGTTTGGGGTTAATACCTTCCGTTTCGTCAATGCCGAAGGCAAGGGCAGGTTTATAAAATTCCACTGGAAACCCCTGCTTGGGATTCATTCCCTTGTCTGGGACGAAACTCAGAAGATAGCAGGGAAAGATCCTGACTTTAACCGCCGTGACCTCTGGGAAGCAATTGAGATGGGTGATTATCCTGAATTTGAATTCGGGGTACAGATCCTTGAGGAAGAGGATGAATTCAAATTTGACTTTGACATTCTTGACCCAACAAAGATCTGGCCGGAAGAGGACGTGCCCATCAAATGGATAGGGAAAATGACCCTTAACCGCAATCCGGATAATTTCTTTGCTGAAACCGAGCAGGTCGCATTCTGCCCGGCTAATGTGGTTCCCGGAATTGACTTTTCCAATGACCCTCTCCTCCAGGGGCGTCTGTTCTCATATCTCGATACACAGCTTATCCGCCTGGGAGGTCCGAATTTCCAGGAAATTCCGATTAACCGGCCTCTGGCACCGGTAGCCAATAACCAGAGAGAAGGATATAACCGCATGACAATTAATAAAGGCAAAACCAGTTATTTCCCGAATACTGTAGGAGATAACAAGCCAAGGCCAGCTTCTGCAGAAGAAAACGGTTATGTCCATTACATGGAGAAAGTAGAAGGTAAAGTGATTCGCTCACGCAGTGAGAAATTCAAAGACTTCTACAGCCAGGCGAAACTATTCTGGAACAGCATGTCGAAACCTGAAAAGGAACATATCATAGAAGCATTCCATTTTGAGATCGGAAAGGTTAAGGACAAGAAAATCAGGCAGGCAGTCGTTGATATGTTCAATAATGTCGACGGCGACCTTGCAATGGAGATTGCCAGAGGGGTCGGCGTTTCTGCCCCGGGACAGAAAGGAGGTTCTCCTGTAACTAAAGAGTCGCCAAATTTGAGCCAGGAGCGCAGTGAGCGTAATGTTAAGAACTCCATCAAGACCAGAAAAATCGCCTTCCTTGTTGCGGAAGGATATAATCACAAAGAACTGAGCCAGGTTATGCAGGCACTGGAAGCTGGCGGAGCAAAAGCCGATATTATCTCAAAATACCAGGGAATGTTAAAGAGCTCAGGCGGCGAAGAGATTGAAGTCGGTAAAAATTATCATACTACAGAATCGGTTTTGTATGATGCTGTATACGTCCCTGGAGGAAAAAAGAGCATAGAAACGTTGAAGATGCATGGAGATGCAATCCATTTCGTTAATGAGGCTTTCAGACACTGCAAGCCAGTGGGAGCAACCGGCGAAGGAGTCGAATTACTTAAAATTGCAAACCTTCCTGATATACAGCTTGCAGGACAGGAGTCAAGCGATAAGACAATTTCAGCTATCTCTGATAAAGGTGTTGTGACTGCAATTAATGAGGGTGATATAAACTCATTTAATGAATCCTTTATTGATGCAATTGCAAAACACAGACACTGGGATAGGGAGAAAAAGAAACAGGTTCCAGCCTGAGGGGGTGAGAAGAGTTTCTCTTCTCTTTTATTTTTAAATTACTTCTCTCCTGTTTTCTGATTCTTTTTTCTGATTCTTTTTTCTGATTCTGTTTTTCACTTTTAATTTTCTATTATAGGACTTACGCACTTGAGGATTAGAATCATGATCAATAGACCTTGCAGTTAAATCGTCTATTTAGACAGTTGAAGGTTTAGAGCTGTTGTTTTTCAGTTCAACCGCGTAAGTCCTATATTATTTACTCATGGTTACCATGTACAATTTTCTCGGGAGCTCTTCTTTAAATTCCTCAATTTCAAAGCTTTCACATCCTTTTGCAAGGCGTCCAACCTTTTCCCTGCTGAAAAAGTGCACTATAAAGCCTCCCGCGATTTCATACATATCTTCCCCTCTGTGGATTCCTGTCCTGTAATGTGCGTCCCTCGTGTGCTTGGCTGTATAGATGGTTATTCCGCCTGGCCTGAGCACTCTTTTTATCTCACTGCACAGGGATTCCAGTTCACCGGTTGTTAAAGCCATGCAGTAAAACATGTGAGAATAGCAGGCATCAAAGCTCTCGTCTTCAAAAGGGCGCGGGTCTCTTACATCGTGTCTGAGAGCGGTTATCGAAGCCGAAAGGTCCATACCTTCGGCTTTTTCTTTTATCCTTTCTGGTCCGCTTTCGGTGTAGTCGAGTGAACGGACCGAAAAGCCTTTACTGGCAAAATAGAAGGTATCTCTGCCCTGCCCAGCTCCAAGTTCCAGGATCTTCCTTTTTCCTTCTTTTTCGAAAATAGCTGCAGCTTTCCTGGCAGGATAACTCGGTTCATCCCCAAACTTTGAGCCGGTGTTGGAATATACTTTTTCCCAGTGAGGCTGCTGTTTATCAAGAATTTCTTTTGTCATTTCACTTTCTACTTTCCCGCTGCCCGCAGTTTTCCTGTTCATTTTATTCGCTTTTTCCCGCTGATTTCTCTTAACCTGCAATTCTACTTTTTAACCCTAAGTCTCATATAACTGTTTTTTACCTCCAGGTTTGATATAACTGTTTATCTGTTGTAAGGATAGAAAGCTAACCGAGAATGTGTAATTCAGTCCTGAAAGTAAACCCGTTCCCTGTAAAAGAAGGTTAACTGTTTTGTGCTGGAAAAAGGATTGATTATAACCTTATCCGATACCTCCCGGTATCACTCAAAAAAAGCTGAATCTTCCAGGTTTTATAATAAACCTGTTCCAATACCAGAGATTAATAATGGAGGTTTGCCCGGGAGAATTTCCCGAGCGGCATTTTTACATTGAATTTGAAAATTGGGTTGTCTTCTCTCGGGTTCATTTTAAGAGTGAAAACTTTCACTCCTCGTCTATGGCACTGGCATACCTGGGAAATAAGAGCGTGTAGTTTTCCCTGTAAGACTTCCTATCTTCACTGATGTTAAGATCCCATACAATTTCAGGTACTATAGCTACGACTTTAGTTTGAACCATCTTTTTCCTCCCTGTGTCACCTCTCATTTTGTGAATTTATATTTTTTTATCCTGCTGGCTATTTCCGGGCTGCACAGTTCCCGGGGAATGCCAGTTGATTTGCATATCTGTTCGTTTTGCAGGACAGTGGATTGATTTCTATCCGTTTTCTATTAGAACTCAAAAACTACGTAAGGGTACGGATTTGGGTAACATGTCTTAGTTCCCAGGGTAATAATTCCAGCTACCTGTTTAATTCCAAGTTGCCTGTTTGATTCCAGGCTGTTTGTTTTCTCGTTAATCAACCAGATTTACAGGTCTATGGTACGGCAAAAAAATGAATAAGGATTCATATGAATTCATTTTTAAGTCCTGAGAAATTAAACTCTCCTGTTTTCGGGATAGGACTCGTCTTAAAGTAACTATATATTCTTCCTACCATGTGCCTTTATTTTCTTTTTTTAAAACTTCCTTTTTCTTATTTGCTCACATCAAGGAACAAATTCATAATTCTCTATATCCATTCTCTATGGAGTTTTTTTGAAAGATTCGTATCTTTTTGCTCAGATGTAACAATTTGTAAAATTATGAATATGAATGTTGTTTAAAAATCAAACCTAAAACCTTAACACTAAAAGCTAATACTTTTAAAAGATTGCTTAATGAAAAAGATCCGGTATCAGTATCAGTTGTTAATCAAAAATGCCTGTGACCTCATAGCTTTGAGTAATAAAAACCCAAATCTTTTGAGTTTTACGAAAGACGCGGGAGAGAAAGAGATATGTCGCACAGAGTTTCTTCATGCTATTTTAACAAAAAAAGGTATGATTGAAAGCATAATAAATTCTTTTTTAAAGATAAATACCTATATATAAAGCCATTGCCGAGTTTATTATTGAAAACTGAATCAAACGAGGGGAAACAAATGCCCGGACAGAATTCCACAAATCACCTGCACGATGAAAAAAATACTTCTGAAGAATCCAGCAAGCAAAGCCAGAGTCATAAGCACGATGGGCTTTTCAGTTCCTATCTTTCCCCTCATTCCCTATCACATAAAATATCTCATGTTTATTCGCATGCACATTCTCACGAACATGCCCATTCCCACACTCATTCTCATGGACACAGTCATACGCATGGGAGGGTTGATCCTTCTTTAACCACAACCAGCAAAGGACTCTGGGCTGTCAAATGGTCCTTCATAGGGCTGATGGTCACAGCTGTTCTGCAGATTTTCATTGTCTACATTTCGGGAAGCGTTGCCCTTCTTGCCGATACCATTCATAACGTCGGGGACGCATCAACAGCAATACCACTCGCAATCGCCTTTTCTCTGGCGAGAAGAAAACCAAGCAAGCGTTTCTCTTACGGATACGGGAGGGTAGAAGACCTTGCAGGTGTGGTTATTGTCCTTCTTATCCTTTTCAGTGCAGCAGTTGCAGGATACGAATCCGTAACCCGCTTCTTGAACCCTCAGCCTGTAGATCACCTGCAGGCTGTAGCTCTTGCCGCAATTATAGGCTGTATAGGAAACGAAATTGTTGCAGAGTTCCGCATGAAAGTGGGAAAAGATATCGGAAGTGCAGCCCTTATCGCTGACGGGTATCATGCAAGGGTGGATGGTTTTACCAGCCTTGCAGTCCTGCTAGGCGCAACAGGTGTCTGGCTGGGATATCCGATTCTTGATCCCCTTATTGGCATGCTGATAACAATTGCCATTCTCAAAATAGTCCTCGACTCGAGCAAACTTGTATTTACCCGGCTGCTTGACGGTGTCGAGCCCGAAGTCCTCGATAAGGTCAAAGGTATTGCTGAAAGTGTTGAAGGCGTCTGTGAGGTAACAGACCTCAGGGTCCGCTGGATAGGGCACAGGCTCCATGCAGAGATTAATGCTTCCGTTGATCCTTCTCTTTCTGTGGAGGAAGGCCATGAAATTGCCAATGCTGTAAGAGAGAAGCTTCTGGAGAATTTTTCATACCTTTCCGGGACCACTATCCATGTAGATCCCCTTACGGCTTCAGGAGAGTGCTGCCACTGTCTTCCTGAGAGTCCGGAGAAAAGAAAGGGAAAGCAAAAGCGTGTTGTGAACGCTAATCCCGGCTGAGGCCGGTAATTTATGGTTCTTTTACATTACCTGAACACACAAAATTTCTTTTTTAGCTTCAAAATGTACATATTAGGGCATAGTTTATACTCAGGGCGTATTTTTTACTGATTTGGACTATCTCGTACTCTTTTAAGAGGCTTCTCGAATATAGGGTTCTCGAGTATAGGCTTCTCGTAAAAAGAATTCTCGAAAAAAGTTTTGAGAAGAAGGATATTTCTGTATTATTTAATCCTGTATTCTTCCTCTCGGCTTTATTATTTTACCTTGGAGTCATTCCTTCAAGTGCAATAGTCCATTCCTTAGTCGTTTCATTGTACCTTATGGAATAACTGATTGGGTAATAGGCACTTATCGGATAACATCCTGGCAGCTTAAGCTGTTTTGTAAGTTCGGGTTTTGTTTTAAGGTATTCTACAGTAACCATCGGCTCGACAAAAACCATCTCTCCATTATAGAATCCGTAGATGAAAGTCTCTTCAAAGGGCTGCCCGTTAAACTCAGGGCTTGAAGGATCAATCCAGTGTGCTCCCATCCATGGGACCCCTCCGGGAGTTGAAATATATCCTTCCGGTATATATTCGGGACCCGGTTTTTTCTCAATCCTTGCCATATCCTCTCCGGTTGCCGTAATTTTTTCCCTTTCCTCCTGCCCCATCATGTAAAAGTGAACATCAAAATGCGGCTTGTCATAGATCTCCTGAGGTTCATGCCCCTTTGGGTTCCAGTCAAGTCCGATGTGGTTGTAAGGAGTAGCTGATGCTTCTTCAGGCAGAGGAAGTATGTATTCCGCAACCTCTCCTTCAGGCAGGCATGATAGTGCAGATTCCGTAAGATTTACTCCTATTGCGGAAGGATTTCCTTCAGCATTAAGGGTTACCCAGGAATAAGCTATTCCATTCCCTACTTCCCTGCTTTCCCCTGTACACGTTTCCGGTAAGGATTGAGTCTTTTCTGTCTGAGTTTCAACTCCTGCCTGAGAACATTCTTCCACATATCCATAAGCTACAGTTGTTGATAATATCAGGATACAAAAAATGCCTAAAATTCCTGTTTTCCTCATATTTTCCCCCCATCAAGATAATTCAGGCTGTAAAAACCACGTCCACTCTTTCCACATCCCATAGAGCTCCCAGTTTTTCAATAATATCCTCTTTTATTGCCGGAGCAAACTGGTGGTCTGCGGGCAGGTCAACAACCACCCTGATAACTCCATCTTCAACACTCGTCTTAAGGATAAGGTTCGTTCGGACAACATCAAGCCCAGTCAGCGGGTTCATGACGTGTTTAAGCCTCTTCTTAACAACGTCTTCGGTTGTAGGTTCTTTCTCGGTGATAAGCCCGTGCTTTTCTTCATAGTCCCGGATTGCGGCACGTAAGCCTTCAACCGCAAGCACTGAGCAGTGGGCTTTAATGGGAGGGAGCCCTCCCAGTTCTTCAGAAGCCTGTTTCCAGGTTATCTTTTTTGCTTCATCCAGGGTTTTTCCCTTTGCAAGATCAGTGATCACGGACCCTGTTGCAATATTGGATGCACAGCCGTATGATTCGAATTTTATATCCTCAATAACCTTTGTCCCGGGTTCCACCTTAATGTATACTGCAACCATATCTCCGCATGCCGGGCTTCCTTCCAGGCCTTTTCCGTCAGGGTTTTCCATTTTTCCTACATTATGCGGGTTTCTGAAATGCTCCAGAACTTTTTCGCTGTAAGGAAACTTCATCTCACTTTTCCTTTCTATTTTCATCCCTGTTCTCCCCTTCATTTCCTGATTTTTTGCCTCTTTTCAGCTTTCTTTTCATCTGGCTCATTTCCTTGCAAGTGGGCTTATCTCCCTGAGCCTTGCTACAATCTCGCTCATGGCATCAATTGCTGCATCTGCATCCTCCATACGGTTGTAGCGTCCGAATGTAAAGCGTACGGAACCATGTGCTCTCTCGTGGTCGCCTCCGATTCCCCTTATAACATGGCTGGCTTCAAGGGAACGGCTGAAACAGGCGGATCCCGTACTTACAGCAAACCCCCGCATGTCCATATGAAGGGTTACGGATTCTCCTTCCACATAATGGAATGTCAGGTTTGCATTCTGGGGCAGGCGCTTTTCCCGGCTCCCATTAAGAGTGACTTCCGGGATCTCGGAAAGGGCTCTATCAATTACCCTGTTCCTCATAGCCTTAAGCTGTTCTGTTTCTTCTTCCGTTACAAGTTCCACTGCTGTTGCAAAGCCTACGGCTCCAGGGATATTTTCCACTCCTGCCCTCAAATTAAACTCCTGAAAGCCTCCATCCATGAATTTGGCAATCGGGGTATCTTTCCGGATATAAAGCGCACCTATTCCCCTGGGGCCATGAATAGTGTGGGCTGATAATGTTACCAGGTCAACAGGCAGTTCTTTAACATTGAGGGGAAGCCGGGTAAAACTATGTGTGGCATCGGTATGCAGGAGCACATCTTTTTCTTCACAGATCTCGGAAATAGCCTTCAGATCCTGGGCAGTTCCTATTTCCTGATTGGCGTACTGGATTGAGACAAGGACGGTTTCTTTCGTAATCGCATTTCTGAGCCCTTCAAGGTCCGCAAAACCTTCCCCGTCAACATTCAGAAACGTTGCATCAAAACCCTGCTTCTGGAGAGCTTTTGCAGTATTTAATACCGGGAAATCTTCTATCTGTGAGACAATAATATGCTTGCCTTTTTTTTCTTTAAGAGCCCAGGCTGCTCCTTTCAATGCCATATTGCTCGATTCCGTGTCCCCTGAAGTAAAAACTATTTCTCCGGAATCTGCACCAAGTCTTGAAGCTATGCTTTCCCTTGAGCTTTCAAGCCCTTCTTTTGCATCAATGCCCATGGAATAGCCAAACTCGGATGTTGCTACCGCATAAGTATCAAAAAAATAGGGCTTCATTGCTTCAAGCACTCTCTCATCCAGTCGTGTGCATGCAGCATTGTCAAGATAAATCATATTTTCAAATATTCTTTCCCCTCCTCAGATCCTGTTAAACAAATTATCTTTGTAATTGACTTCTAAACTATAACTCTGTAATTAATTTCTAATCTATAACTCTGCAATTTACTATCTAATCTAAATTTTTGTTTTCTAACCGGTATTCGATGAAAACTGAAAGAAGATGGATAATTGAGGAAATCCTGACCCCCCACTCTCTGATTTAAATAAAAAGAGTTATGGTTGCATCCCTTGCTTCATGGATGTACGAACCAACAGCTCCCCATTCATCCACCCATTCCGTCTGGATCTCTTCCTTACCTATCCCCATTATTTCCATAGTCATTTCACAGGCTATGATCTTTCCTCCTAGTTCTTTAAAATCATTCATCAGCTTTTCAAGTGAGGCAACATTAGCTTTATCCATCCTCTGTTTGATCATCTTCCTGCCGGCACCCATCATATTCATTTTGGAAAGCGGCCCCTTTTCAAGCTCTCCTTTTTTAAGCCTCATAAGCCCCCAGAAAGTGAAGTATATGGAGGCTTCCATACCCATTGCGAGGGCTCCGTTTGCAATAATAAGCGCACTGTATACCTTATCCATATCCCCGCTGTGCAGGATAATGACTGCTTTTTCCCCCATTTTCACTCCTTTCCCGGTTTTATCTCCGGATCTTTATTTCCCACTCTTTCCCATCTTTTTTATCTTCAATTTCCAGCACCTCAAGCCCCATTGCCTCGCATGCCATGGGAATCTCTTTTTTTGATGCCGGATGCGTGCCTTTAACAATTACAAGATCTCCTGGAGAGGCTTTTTTAAACGCTTTTCTGCACTCTACCAGCGGGACCGGGCATGTCTGCCCTCTAACATCTACTTCCAGTTCTGCCAGTGTTCTTCCCCCTGAGTAAGGATAAAGGAAGGTTCTTAAAAACAACAGTTCCTCTTCCCCTAAGTTCACTATACTCAAAAAAATATATTATCGTTTCGTATAGAAAATATTCTCCGGAGCTGTCATCTCATCTGGTCATTTTCTATTCTTACCCTGGCATATTTATTTGAAGGCTCTCACTTTCCCTCAGGTTTTTTCTTATTTTTTCTGCTACTTCATCCAGATTGGTTCTATCCGTTTCTGTCCATACGATTGATTTTATTCCTCTTCCCCCGTCACCTTTTTTTCTGGGAATAATATGTACATGCACATGGGGAACCTCCTGCCCTGCTACTTCCCCGTTATTGATGCCGACATTCGACCCTTCTGCTGAAAATGCTTTCTCAACCGCAGCAGTAATTTTTCTTGCAGCTTCAAAAAGCCTGGCGACATCTTCTGGGCCCATTTCCGTAAAACTGCTGAAGTGTTTTCTTGGAGCCACCAGCGTATGTCCTTCGCTTGCAGGGTAAATATCAAGGAATGCGTAAACAGCATCGTCTTCATATACCTGCTTTGAAGGAATCTCTCCTGATATTATCTTGCAAAAAAGGCAATTCTCTGTCATACAGTACCCCATAAAGGTTTAGGGCACTCACTTATATCAGGGTTCTGTTTACCTCATAAATTTTAATTACTATACCGCATTAACTCTATATAATGTATTGAAAAGTTATATTTAAATGACCTTTTCAGCATCGAATTAAACCCCTGAGAGTGAGTTTATATGATTGGTTATATTGCAGGTGCCCTAACAACCATAGCTTTTGCCCCTCAACTCGTTAAAGCCCTTAAAACGAAATCAACAAAGGACGTATCTCTTCTAATGCTGTTCTGCTCAACTTCCGGCATGGCTCTCTGGCTGATCCACGGAATCCAGGTAAACGATCCTGCAATAATTGCTGCAAACAGCGTTTCTGTTTTACTGGCTGCTTCTCTTCTCGGCCTCAAGCTTAAAAATGACTGTGCTTATTCTGTTTTAAGTTTCGGGAAAAAGGAAACAGGCTTCGAAAATAAAAGTGCTTCTATCAGGAAGTGAATTATAATAGCTCAACTATATATTTAATCAATTAAATCTGAAATTTATACTGGTTTCCAATTTAATCTTTTTTAATGGGGGGTACAGATATGGGTAGAATCATCAGTGGCGCATTGATAGGTATGGTATTGACTTTTGTTTTTTATTTTATTCCGGTAGTAAATTCGATAGCTCCTCTCCTGGGCGGCTTGCTGGCCGGTTACTACGCAGACGGGGGATTTGAAGGTGGGCTTAAATCCGGAATATTAATGACGGTCTTTATGATAATTCCTGTCTTCCTTCTTGGCGGGATCCTTGGAGCTGTGCTGCGTAATTCTCCGGTTCTTGGAGGGTTTATAGTAGCTTCCACCCTGATTGTTGCATTAGTTATCATAATTTATACCGCCATAACAGGCATTATCGGCTCCGTAATAGGAGCTCTTCTGACCGAAAGAAAAAGTTACTGAAATTAGCCTGCTCAGAAACTCAAACCTGCACTTCATCAGTGCAGGTTCCAAAATAAAGATAAAAAAGTAGGGCTAAAGAAAAAAATCTTTTTTAGATCTTTTTCTTCAGAACAAAATACTGCACAAGAATCATGAACAGAGGCAGGGAAATAGCAAAGAGTATTTTTGCTACACTCATTGGTCCCTTTTTTATGCCACCTTCTCTTTCTGCACTGCTGTTCAGGATTGCTACTCCTTCTCCTTCCCAGCCTCTCAGGGTATTCTGTATTCCTTCTTCATCACTGGATACAGTTCCCTCTTCTCCAGTATACTCGCTTATTGCAAAGCAAGAAAAGGCAGTGATTTTTGCCCTGTAATATACGTATTCATTGTCCTCATCTGTTTTTTCGGTATCTAATGGTCCCCACTTACTGTTATTGTACCAGAGAAGGGCTATATTGGACTCGTTTATGCTGTTATCTTCTACCCATTCCCTGTCCACTTTGAATCCTGTATAGGCGTTTTTAAGGGAATCCTCACGTCCTGCTCCTTTATTTCCAACCCAGATGTTTAATTGCTCATATATCCTTCCGGGGGGCTGCGTCTTGACAAAGGTGGACTTATCCTTGAGAACCTCTACGGTTGCTGTCGTTTTCTTAAATGTCTTCAGAGCGTCAAACTCCACATATGTGACACAGGTTGCATTTTTCGCAAAATCATATTTTACATGGTAGCCGCTCATTATGTTCCTTGTATCAAGCTCTTTGACTTCCACATTTCTCGCAGGCTCTTTGGAGACTCCACTTCCCATACTGCTACTTTTGCTGCTGCCACTGCCGCCACCTGAGCCGCCGCCTGAACCGCTGCCTGAGCCGGAACCCGAGTCTTCTCCACCTTCAGGAGTACTCTGTTTGGAGACACTAAAAGTTTTAACAAATTCATTATTTGTCTCGTCGTCTTCAAATACCACACTTTTGGAATCTGCTACAAATTTCGCATTAAAGTTCCCTTCTTCTCTAGGTACCCACGAAAAAGTGCTTGTTACGGTTTCCCCTTTAACAATCGGTGGTACTGATGCCGTGCTGTTGTAGGTTGTATTGGTTCCGCCAATCTGATATTTTAGTTCGCTCCCTGCTGAATCGCTAAGTCCCTTATTCTTTATTGATACTTTGAAAGTAACGGTATCTCCTATTTTTGGGGCTTGAGGATCCAGAGACACTGACTCGATTATGAGATCCGGGAGTAAGGCATTTACCTCTACGATTTTCGTAAATTCATTGTTATTTTCATTACTTTCGTAAACATCTGTCCCTGAGTCAACACGCACCTTTACTTCCATCTCTCCCGGCCTGTCCGGGATTAATGAGAAAGTAACATCTGTTCCCGCTCCTGCCGAAAGGGCCGGGATATGAATTCCGTCCTGACTGGGGGCAATTCCGTTAATACGATATTCTGCCCTGGCTTCCGTAGAAGCGGCTGTTCCCTGGTTCTTTACTTTCAAAATGAGGTTAAGGGGCTTTCCTAATTCGCCATTTGATTGCTGTACAATTTCTTCAATTACCAGGTCCGGAAGATAATTTTCTGCTGCTATTGTTGTGACGGTTATTTCGTTATTCGTCTCATCGCTCTCACTAACCGAATTATCGCCGTCAACTACAGATCTTATTTTTACAGATCCTTCCGATGTCGGAATCCAGGTGTATGAATTGTATTTGCTTTCCCCCTCAGATAATTTGGCTATGTCCCATTCCTTAACAAGAGTTCCGTCAATATAAAGCGCCAGTTTTGTTTTTTCCGAAGGGGCTGTTCCCTGGTTCTTCACATTTATCCCTATGGTCTGGGATTTTCCTATGGAGGGATTTTGAGGATAATTAAGATCGTTTATTACCAGGTCCGGTAATAAAACAGTTGAGTTCCCATCTTCTCCGGAGGGTATATCATCAGCTGCATTAACCACAATAGGCATAATTCCAGGAATTATAACCATTATTATAAGCACATTAACCAGAGAGTGAAAAAAATTTACTTTCATTTTAGTTGGCCTCCGCCCCCGCATGTCTGCATATCGAAATGTCGGTACCTTAGAATTTATTACCAGTAGCTATATGATTCATCGAAATTAAGTTTCTGATTTTATCTCGAAAAAGCTTCCTGAACTCTACTCCAAAATACCTGAGCTTTAAGAGGATTACTTCGTACGATACATTACTTCTCACGTCATATATTTAAGGCTCTACGTTCTCAATTCTTTTCTTTTATTTTTGCTTCCCAGATACTAATCAGAAATAATAACTTTCAAATGACCTTCAGGTTTTCTTCCTTCTGTTAGCATATCAGGTAGAAATCCTGTTGCCTCTATAAGGCAGTATGATGGTGATAATTAATAAAATAAGACCTGAAACAGTGATGTACAAAAAATATCTTAAAGAAATACATCCAATATATATAAAAAGTAGAATTTAAAAAATATTGTAAAATATTACATTAAGAAAATTAAACAATCAGGTATTTGCTATCTTTAATCTGAGATCTGCTGTTGACGCCGAGTATTTCGGCGATTTCAACACCTTCGCTTCCGATCTCGGAAAGCTGTGTATATATTTCAGTTTTTGAAATATATTTTTCAGTTCTTGTTCCGTCTGTTTCTTCCATTTTAATAGTAATTTCTTCTTTATTATGCCCTTTCGCCAGGCACTCATGGACAATTACGCCGTACTGTTCTGCAATAACCTTAAGGCAGTCGAAAACCTGATTTGTAGAGATCGCATCCTCTTCATCAAGCAGAACTTTTGAAAGGGTATAAGTCCGGATGTTTGTCCTGAGATAGTCCTGAACTTTTTCCGGAATTCTGGTGAGAGCCATTGTTTCAATATAAGCTCCAAGCTCTCTGTCGGCAGTAATCTCTCTTTCGTCTTCATATACAAAATAATTGAGACCGCCGCCTTCTATCCTGAACTTACGGTTTGATTTTTTATTTTCAATAACTAAACGAATGTTTCTTTCGCTGTCATATTCAAGAGAGCTTACCAGGAATTCTGAGAGGTCCTGCATCTTTATTTTCTCTTCCTTTCGCAGAATTCCAGTTTTTGTCCAGTATGGCAGGCTGAAGCTGCCAATAAGTTTATCCACCGTTAAAGACTCTTCTGAGGACCAGAGCTTATAATAATACTGCAAGCCTGATATCGAACCCTCCATCAACCCGGATACTTCATTTACATTGCTGGAAAGCTCAAATCTTTTTTCTGCCCCATATATTCCAGAGATCAAAAAGGGTGTGAGGACGTCAAGGACTTTGCTTTCAACTTTCTGGTACTCCTGTTCAGCTCCATTCTCAACCCTTCTGGACTCCACTTCGAGAATTTCACGCTTTTTCCCGAGGTTTTCACTGCATGTGGCCAGGATTACGTCGATGCAGGATGTTAAATCCTCGGTACCGATATCTTTTGCCAGTTTATTGACCAGTATGCCGAGTTTTTCCTCAAAAAGGTTCATTCCCATAATTCTGTTGTTCAATTTATGGAGCTCTTCTTTATGCTTGCATTTCAGTTCTATAATAGAATTCTCCAGAGGAATTACTCGGGCAGTTATGTCTATGAATGCTTTCAGATCCTCAATGAAATCCCTCTGTACAGGCAGTTCCGTAGAGTCCTGGTAAATATATTTCATATAAAAAGCACCCTGGAATTCTAAACTAACTCTCCAAACATTCTATGCCCTGTAGATATATAACATTTTATACGGAATCTTCAGGCACTCTTTTAAGGCACTTCCTTCCCCCTCAGGAATATGCCTTTGCCCATGGCTCAAAAATTTTTTAGAAGGGGGTTTCCCTTCATTAATTTAAAGAAGAATTTCCCTTACAGGGTCCAGAATTTCGTTTATATATTTTGCAGCCGAGTTTTTGAGGTCCATTGGATGGACTTTTTCTTCCGCAAAGTCGCTTTCCATCTCAGCGTAACTGTGATAGACAAGATTTCCACCGAATTTCTCAGGCCTTTCAATAGTGACAATGTCATATCTTGGAAAGATATGATATCTGAAGAGAGCGAGGATTGGGTTTTCCTCTATATCTCCTATCCTGCAGAAAGCTTTCTTAAACTTCCGCTGGATCTCCCCTTCCATATCATCTACTGAAATAAAATTGTCCTTTGAGGAAGCCATCTTGGTTCCGTCAAGCCCGAGGAGGATAGGAGTGTGAATACAGATCGGGGTTTCAAATCCGAGGCTCTTTAAGTTTTCGCGGGCAAGCATGTGTATTTTTCTCTGGTCAATTCCTCCCACTGCCACATCCACTTCAAGCATGGCAATATCAATCGCCTGCATCAGGGGATATACCATCTGGGAAACCGTAGGGTCATCCATTGCACGCCCCACTTCGTCCATACTCCTCTTTGCCCTGTTAAGAGTGACTGCTCTTGAGAGTTTGAGCACATTTAACATGTAAT
Source organism: Methanosarcina hadiensis (assembly GCF_046529725.1). Classification (GTDB taxonomy): domain Archaea; phylum Halobacteriota; class Methanosarcinia; order Methanosarcinales; family Methanosarcinaceae; genus Methanosarcina; species Methanosarcina hadiensis. Next base: position 181,614 of record NZ_CP136241.1, read on the forward strand.
CGGCTCCCAGCTGGAAATCCGAACCGTAAACGAAATCGGTTTTTTCTTCATCAAGCCCGAGAGCAATAAAGCAGCGCCTGTTGTAGTCTGCAATCTTCCTGACCTCTTCAAGAGTGCCTTTCCTGTTCAGATAAGCATGTACATCTGCAAGCAGGACAGTAATCTTGAACCCTGCCTTTTGCAAATCAATTAATTTGTTTACGGTAAGGACGTGTCCCATATGGATTTTTCCGCTTGGCTCGTATCCTACATAAGCACGTGGAGCTTCCTTTTTATCGAGTAGTCCTTCCAGCTCTTCTTCTGTTACTATTTCCTGAACATTCCTTTTTATAAGCTCAAGTCTGTCCATTGCATCTACATTCCTTTTCTTTTCTTACTCTGAAAAACTCAGTTTCTATTAATAAGTTTCTCTAAAAACGTAATTCCTTCTTCGGATTTGAATTTAGGAATTTCCCAGTTCTGGGTTATTCTTTTTCGCAGAGATTTTACTTCTTTGCCAGATATCGGATTAAAGCCTTCGATTTCGCATTCTTTTTTAGAAACCACGATCCCTCTTCTCTGCCAGGCCGGAAGTGCTGCGAGATTTATTCCTCTTTCGAAAAGCATCTCATGAATTTCCCATTCTTTTTTTCCTTTCAGATATATTGCAGCCTCATCTTCTTTCATTCCTTCGTTCCTGAGAGCATAATATCCCCAGGAGGATACAAAGTTTCGCCAGGCTTCCAGTTGTCTCCAGTGAAAGTATTCCGCAATTTCTTCTTTCTGAAGAGCTACCAGCCTGGAGTCAAAAGCTATGGGTTCTTCAAGCCGCAGTTTTATTGTAAGAGCGCTTCCCAGGTAACTTGCTACTACAGAGTCTATCTTCTCCACCCTGCCGTCAAAAGGAAGCTCTGTAAACAGAAAACTGATTTCATCTGAAAAAGTATAGGCAAAAAGAGGGCTTAAACCGCTTTTTTTAATGAAAAGTTCAGCAGTATCCGCCATCGCTCTGGCGAAGGTCACATCATATGGTTTTTCAAAGCCCAGGCCTGAAAGTGTGTTTTTGAAATTCCTGCCGTCAGCGCGCAAGACCACTGGCGGGATACAGCGCATCTCAGCATAGATTTCCCGGTTTTTCATATACCTTTTCTAAAGACCATTCAGTCTTCTTTCCTCTTTTTTCTCTGGATAATATCTCTAATTATAATAATGTCCGCTGCGGTTATAACCCACCGGTAAGGAATAATAACACCCCTGCTGCTGAGATCAAAAAGCTCTCTGTTGATATCAGATACAGCAAGCCCTGTTACTTTCTGTTCATCTACATCAATTACGAGGTCCTGCAACTTCCCTACGTAAACACCATTATTTGTGTATATGTTCAGGCCAAAGAGTGACGTGAGTTCTGCGCGCATTATATCCCTGCTCTATTAATTATTTAAGTTATCTATGCATTCTAAATTTATTTAAATTTCTTCCTTTACCTTATATGAAAAACATACTTATATATCTTACAGTTTTACCGAGCTCTCTTCTCTCTTAAAAATATGTTTTTCAGGTTTTATATTTTACTTATCTTATGTTGCCGAACAAATTGTTTATTCGTTTCTCTGAGAAACTTTCAGCCTTATTATTGATAAATACCTGTTGTTTAAATAATAGTCATAGAAATGTTTAATCAAAACTGAAAACGTTTTTATCTATTAAATTCTTTTCGAAAGTTTTTATGAGACTGCGCGTTCAGGCAAATTATCTTCTCTATGTGGCCTGATCAAAGAGATGGCTTGTTTCTATTTCTTAATAGGTAAAATAAAAACTCGTAATAGATAAAATAAAAACTCCCAATAGATAATATAAAAACATGAATTGAGCAGGTTTTCAAGGTTTGTCCTAACCAGTTGGAAAACCTTGATTTTTCCTTAAAAGAAACCTGTCTCTTTTAATACTTATTTAATCTTTTATCTACCTTATATTTACTTGATCTCTCATATGTCTTACATTTACTTAATCTCTAGTCTGTCTTACATTTACTTAATCTCTTATCTGCCTTCTTCAAGTTCTTTCATATCTCCAGCTGTGAAATTCCCCTTCGTATAGTTTCTGCAGATTTTCTGAGTATCTCACACTGGTTTTCCTCAAGTTTAAGTTCAAGAATTTCTTCTACGCCGTTTGCTCCGAGCTTTACCGGGACTCCGAAGTAAATTCCTTTTTGCCCGTACTGTCCTTCAAGATATGCAGACGCCGGAAGTATACGCTTTGAATTCTTGAGCACTGCTTCTGCCATGCGTACGATAGCTGCAGAAGGCGCATAAAAAGCACTTCCCTGTTTGAGGAGTTCTACTATTTCAGCTCCTCCATTCACCGTTCTTTCCACAAGTCTGTCGATTGTTTTTTCCGGAAGCAGTTCTGGAAGCGGAATTCCTGAGACTGTGGTGTACTGGGGGAGAGGAACCATAAGGTCTCCGTGCCCTCCAATAACCATCGCCTCAATATCCTTTTTTGAACACTTCAGCTCCTCTGCGATAAAACTTGCAAAACGGCCTGCATCAAGAATTCCACTCATCCCGAAGACTTTTTTTGGCTCAAAGCCAGTTGACTTCAAAGCCACGTATGTTATGATATCAAGCGGATTTGTGACATTTATGACAATAGAGTCAGGAGCGTATTTTGCAACATTTTTTGCCACTTCTCCTATTATTTTTGAATTTGTTTTTATAAGGTCTTCCCTGCTCATTCCGGGCTTCCTGGCAATACCTGCTGTAATTATTACCAGGTCAGAATCTGCAATATCTGCATAATCGTTAGTACCTGTTACCCTGGTGTCATAACCATTAATCGCTCCTGCCTGCATGAGGTCCAGAGCCTTTCCCTGCGGCAAACCTTCCACAATATCTGTCATGACAATTTCGCCAGGTTCCAGTTCGGCTAGCCGCTGGACTGTGGTCGAACCTACAAATCCTGCACCAATTACGGAAATTTTAGCCATCACTTGTACACCTGTATCAATATTTATTTGCAGGAAGTTTTTTATCCCTGCCTCTAAAAATCGATCCTTCTAAATCGGTCTGGGTGGTAACTATATCTTAATATTTATTCTTTTGGCTCTCAAGAGGACCTTTACTTCAATTTTCCCCTCTCAGGTCGAACCCCATAAGCCTCTCTTTTATTCTGCCCCCACAGAAAAAAAGAGTACTTTATAATATTACTAGCTAAGTATATTAACCTTGTTAGTCCGAATCTGGGTGATACCATTTAATACCTGGCAGGCTGGACGCGCGTATAAACTACGCTTAATAAACTCTGAATCAAAGGTTTTTTAGCGAATAATTTCTCTGTATTAAGCTTTTAACTCAGGATCTCCTGCCATTAAAAGCTGTTATCTGTCTTCTATATTACTTTCAGCCTTCATGCAGTATTTTTATTAAAGATAATCTCCTATGGCTCAGGGGAAAAATGCTGAAGAATACATACATTCATATTCCTGGTGTAGGAAAAGCGCTTGAGCAGAAAATCTGGGCTTCAGGGATAAATACATGGGATGAGTTCCTGGAAATGGAAGATAGGATTTCTATCCCTTCGTCCAAAAGAGCCAGAATATGTGAAGGAATAAAGGTATCTTCCAGCCATCTGGCTGACAGGGACTGTTTCTTTTTTTTGCAGCGCCTTCCTTCAGCAGAACACTGGAGGACTTATTCCCTATTTTCCGACTCTGTCGCTTTCTTTGATATCGAAACCACAGGACTTTCCCCTAACAGGGACAAAATAACCGTTGTTGGAATCTATGATGGAAATGAGACCAAGACGTATGTAAGGGGAATTAATCTTGAAGATATGGTTTCCGAATTCTCAAAATACAGGCTCCTTGTATCCTTTAACGGGGCTCGTTTTGACATACCTTTCATAAAATCCGAATTTCCTGAAATGGAGTTCAAGCAGCTTCATATAGACCTGATGTATCCTCTGAGGCGTATCGGATATGGGGGAGGCTTGAAAAAGATTGAAAAACTGCTCGGGATCTGCAGAAGCGAGGATACGGACGGCATGGACGGATTTGATGCTGTAAGACTCTGGAGGCAGTACGAAAAAGGAGATCTCGAAGCCCTTAACCTGCTTGTTAAATATAACAGTGAGGATATAGTAAACCTGAAAACTATTATCGAACTTACTTACCCTAAAATGGTTGAAAAAGCTCTTAAGGTGTGAAAAGCGCATCCTTCCCTTTGAGGGTACCGCCAAAAAGTAGAAATGTCAGTAATAGGTATATATTGTCGGTTGAAAACTGTGCTTATTACTGTTCTGGATTTTAGCCCTGCTAATTTCCTGCTAGCTTTCTAACAGGACCGCGTAAGTTGAACAGGCTCTATGGTATTGAAATTATTGTGTACTTTAAAATAAAGGGGAATTCAATGGCTGTAACACTGAAGTTCGGGGACAAAGTCACTGCGGCAGATGTAAGAAAACTCCATGATATGGAAGACGTGGTATTTGATAGGGAATGGTTTGAAAAAACAGACGAAATTAATAAAGATATGTATTACATGTTCCGGGATCTTGCCAAAAGTGATTCCGATCTTGAGATTATCAAATCCCGCCGCCTCAGGTATGACATCACAAGAATCCCTCCCGGAATGCTGGGGTCAGAATACATTAAAACCGTAGGCCATTACCATCCGAAAGTCCCTGGAACGGATGTATACTATCCTGAAATTTATCAGGTCCTTGAAGGTTCTGCTACATATCTGATGCAAAAGGCTGAGCCCGGAGACGAGGATGTTGTCCTTGATGCGGCAGTTATTAAAGCTGAGAAAGGAGATCTGGTGATCGTCCCACCCGGATACGGGCATGTAACAATAAATGCTTCGGAGAATACTCTTGAGATGGCAAACTGGGTTTGCCGGGATTTCTCTTCAGTCTATGAGCCTATAAAAAGGCTTTCAGGAGCTGCATATTTCCTTCTTAAAGACGGTTTTGTCAAAAATCCGCTTTATGCAGATGTCCCATCTATCCGTTACACCGCACCTTTGAGTCCTGATGAATTCGGCCTTGATTCCGGAGAAAATATGTATGAACTCATACATGAAGCTGAAAGGCTCAGATTCCTGACGGCTCCTCAGGATTATACGGGTTTTCTGACAGGAATACTCTGAAAGAGGATTCCTAAGCTTTATAATAGATAAGGGCTTCATATTCTATTATTTCCTTCCAGGAATCTCCTTTAATAATCTTTATTTTTTCCTTTTTTACCTCAGGGCAGGATCTACATATCGGAGTCAATAAAAACCGAAAGGACATCTTTCTTCACAATAATGCACAACTTATAATAGGTATAAATTCTTTGAATTATTTGAGGGTTGAAATGCAAAAAAATGGGTACCGTATCCAATTCACATCATCCAGAATTAGAGATCTAATGTACAGGACTACATTTGATCCAAAGAAAATGGAAGGAGATGTTATTCTTAATCTCTCCCTTATCGATAAAAAAGACCTGGACGACGTGCTCGGCATCTTCAAGATGGTTATATCAAGCGGGCTTTCCGTAACTCCTTATGTGAAAGTGATCTCAGAAGGGGAGCCTATAGGAGACACGACTATTGAGAAAGGAAAGGTAGGAATCGGAACTGTATGCAGTATAACTATTGATGGTGTGCTGCTGAAAGCAGGGATCCCTGTAAACCCCAAGCTCGGAGGGGTTGTTCAGATCCGTAATGGATTGCCTGTACGTTTCACTGATGTACTCACATATGTAAGTACAACCGTAGACCCGCTTGAGATTCTGATGTCCCAGGGAATTACTTCCGTATCTGAGATGCTCAGAACAGGTTCCGGTAAAATTCTTGCAAATCTGAGGGAGGCTCCTATGGTTGCAAGGGATGAAATTGAAAGTAACCTGTCCGATCTCCTGGACGCGGGCTTTAGCGGAATCCTTGAAGTCGGAGAGCCGAATACAAGAGTCCTCGATGTCCCTATTGAGAGAGATCATCTCGGAATAGTTGTTATCGGAGGGACAAACCCCATGGCAGTTGTACAGGAGTATGGAATTCCGATAGATACAAGTGCCATGTCAAGGTTGATTTCTTTTAAAGAAATGAGCCGGATAGAGGACCTTGTCTGAACCTTTATATTTAATCCGAGTTAAACTTCCGTTCAGCAGTTCCTTTTCAGAATATCTTAACCTTTGCTGAGATATGCTGTATTTTATGAACTAAAGCTTTCCGGACAGTTTCCGGAGGGCTGCCTTTCTTATCTTGAATTTACTCTTGTATTTACTTTCCTGCGAAGCTGTTCCCCTATGAAAAAGTCAAGTTTCCGGGCAAACTCTTCTTTTGCATTTTCAGGAATAGTTGCCCCTGCGGCAATATCATGCCCCCCGCCTGCGCCTCCAACCTCTGCAGAAACGACTGACATTGCTTCTGACAGGTTTACCCCTCTGCGGATCAGGTCCTGCGTCCCTCGCGCTGAAACCTTAATCCCTCCTTCTGTTTTTGCAAAGGCAATAATCGGAAGGTTCCTGTTTTCAACTATTGTGGAACTCATGCCTGCAATTATTCCCACAATGGTTTCCTTGATCTGTGAACCTGCATCAAAGTACTGGATATTTTCCAGTTGAGTGACGCCATTTTCTTTTACGTAAACAAGCCCGTTAACAAGATTTTGCCTGTGTTCGGCAAGCAGTTTTCTGGCATCCTCGTAAGCGTTTTCTCTGTCTCCCATGCAGACAGCAAGCCCGATATCAGCGTGGTCATATCTTGCAGTGGCATTCAGGAGTGTAGAAAACTCCGAGGCATCTCTCATTTCTGTGCCTTCTCTTTCTTTGAGGAGGACGTAAACTTCACCTATCAGGCGCTCTATTCTGTACGAGGGTATCCCTGATTTAAGGCAGTACTGGAAAAGTCCTGAGATGATTTTCTGTTTTTCCGAGATCTCCAGGTCTATCCAGCGCCTCCAGCGTTCGTCCTGGCTGAAACGAATATTCAACGAGTGAAGAAAGTTTATGCAAGCCTCTTCGTCTCCGGTAAGTCCCGGAAGGTAAGGATCGGATGAATATTGCAGAAGCTTGTAAATTGGGCGGGTCTGCTTTCCGAACAGGGTCAAATCTTTCTTGAATTCGATATCTCCTCCCTTTACCCCTTCTTCAAGAATTATCCTGTTAATTCCTGCCAGCTGCCCCATTTTCAGGTGCTGCATGTCTCCGATAGCTCCGACTATGGCAAGAGGGGAAAGGTCCCTGTTTTTTCCCAGGGCTGAAGCCAGGAGGTAAGTGCTTCCCGAACCGCTCAATTCATAAGAACCGTTTGCCCCGAAAAGGTGGGGATTAAGGTGGAATTCGAGGGTCCCCTGCGGCTGGTGGTGGTCTGAAATTACTGCATTAATCCCGCGGGATTTTATGTGTTCGCACATTCCGCTTCCCAGGTCCGTAAAGACTACGAGCTCGTGGTTTTCATCTGCAATAGTATCCAGTGCCTTTTCATCAAGCTGCTTTACAAAGCGGGTTGTGTATTCGAAATTTCCTCTTTCAAGGGCTGTGCAGATAATCCCTGCAGAGGTCAGCCCATCTGCATCAATATGAGATACCACATGGACAGACCTGTGTTTTTTGATCTTTTCGGCACATTTGCCTGCTTCTTTTCTATAAGTTTCTATGATTTCAGTCATCAGTTTCTCCGAGATTCTCTGCCGGCTTCAGTTTAATATCTTTCTCCCAGCGATTTTTCCTTTCCCATTCTTTCGGATTTATTATGTAATCTTTTCCATCCCTTTTTATTTCCGGAAAGTTTCGGATTTCCTGCAGTGTGAGCTTCAGGTTTTCGGCATGATAACTTTTCTCCAGCTCTTCCCAGGGAACCATATATGCTTCCCTTCCGTGGCCCACCCCAAGGCGGAGTTCCACTGCAAGGAATCCCCTTCTTCCAGATCTATTCAGATAGTCTGAAATCCTGTCTATCTGGTGAACACCTTTTTTGTCCACTGTAAAGTGCTGAGAAAAATAAAGTGCAGTCGCTCCTTTATCTACGGAGATACTTTTGCATTCTATCCCCAGGTAAAGGTCAGGATCAAGAGAATCTACAAGTACGTCAAGGAATTGAGAAGTAAATCTGTGCTGTTTAAGCCTGTAGGAGATGGCTCTTATGCCTTTTTCCTCAATGTATGCATTAAATGAGTTTACAAGCACACGTTCGAATTCGGTCACGAAATCCATTCTCCTGTCTTTTTCTATTTTGCTCAATTTTTACTTAAAACATATGGATTTATACAGATCAGTTTTATAAATCCTCTTATATTTTCTTATATCTTCTTTAAATCACAGGTTTTCTTTAAATCACAGGTTTTGCAAGAATGCGATGTGAAATATGGATACATAGAAGGTTACTGGAAAAATTAAGGAAATACGTTAAAGTATATTTTGAAGGTATGGAATCTATGATGTGTGACAGATTCAATAGTGTTTTTGATATAATGCATGATATGATACAGTCGGGAAATTGTGAGTGACATTCTATAAGTTTTATTGTAAGTATCATTCCATACGTTTATTGTAAGTACCATTCAACATGTTTTTTTAAGTAACGTTCTGTTTGTTTTTTATGATATTCAACTTTTAAAACTTACTGATTAACTGGGAACTCCGAATTTACAGATTTTTATAATAACTTTTCTGATAATTATTTCTCCACAGATATAATTCTTATGAAATCTGTTTCAGGACACAATTGTGAGTGCAAAAAAGTTATTCGGGAATTTTTTTCCGGAAAATAAGTACCGGTCAGGATTTTGACCGGCTAATTTAGAAATCTACCCGACGGGTCCAATTATAAGCTATTTTAATTTAAGCTGCTTTAATTTGAGATAATAAAAGTTATAAAATCAGGACTAAGTCTGGTTTCCCTTACAAGCCTTTCGATGGTGTCTTCATCCGAAAGTCCTTCTTCTTTTAATTCTTTTATGCGGTCAAATACATGCTGGGAAACTTCGGAATATTCGTTAATATCTTTTCTATGGCCCCACACATCGCCTTCAAGCAAAGCAATATTCTGCATGGAGAGATACATCTGTGCAGAACTGGAGATTGTTCTCTTGTATGAGCTCGGGATGTGGATCGCTTTTACATCTGGACACTTAAGGATGAGCTTGAAAATGTCCTTGTTTGATGGTCTGAAAGCAAGGTGGACAATTTCCTCATTAAGACCTAAAGTGTCAATTTCCTCTTTTGAGCTTACAACTCTAATTTTCATTTTTATCACCATTCTTCCCAGGTTTTTTAGAGTTTGTTAAGTGTTTTTTAGGGTTTCTTAAGATTTAATTCAGGGTTATTCAGGGTTTTCGGGATTAATTTAAGGATTCAAATTCATTTAAGTTTTCCAGGTTGATCTAAGCTTATAGGGTTTCGCAGATCAACCAGAGTATATTTTTCCTTTGAATTCTGAGTTTAAACGATTTCTGAATCTGAAAATTACGTTTTTCCTTATGTTAAGGGTTTATGATATTTATTTTTTTATGAATGTTTTTACATTATTATTTTAATCAAATTTTATTTGTAAAACTGAGTTTTAACAGCCTTTCTTTGATTTTATTTTTTTATATGAATTTGGATGTTTATGTATCATATATTACTTTAAATTGTTAATACTCGGTTTTTCTGAGTTTTAATAACAGTTTCTCGGAATCAAATCCAGTATTTTGCCTTTCACATTGGTATAATCGATTTGTACTGTCACTGAAGGGAGTATACGTTATTATACCATACTATTTAACATTTTTTCTGTAAATCCTCTTATTCCATATTAATCTAAATGAACCGGACAAGGATTTCAGTTAATAGTTTAACCGAATTCTCAACACTGGTTCTTTCATTCCTGTTTGATTGAATAGCCTGACATAGGAATTCTGGCTCAGGATTCAATATTTTTTCCTCTTCTGCTTATTCTGTTCATGAAATATTATTTATATCCTGGTTTGATTTTATTTGAGACTCGCCGTTCTTATAAAACATAAAATATAAAATATAAATTATTTAGGACTTACGCGGTTGAACTGAAAAAACAACGGAGCTAAACCTTCAACTGTCTAAACCCTCGATTTAACAGCAAGGTCTGTTGATCTTGATTTCAAACCTCAAGTTCGTAAGTCCTATTATTGTATCATGAAACCACACCATTTTTCTTTTCGAAAAACATTGTTTATTTGCAGGCTCATTATAACTTAGCCATTCTCGACCAGTATGGACAAACTTGGTGTGATATTGTGAGATTTCTAAACCTGTAACTAAAATCAGTATGTGATTTATTCAAAAATGCATACTACAGGCGATAACATTGCGCCTGAAAGTATGTTCAGATATGCGAATGGATTTCAGGGCCTTTTAAGACCAGCTGTGAATGGTCTCTTAAAAATTTGTCTGGCTCCGGATGGATTTCATTGCCTTAAAAACATAGTGTGAATCATGGGGGCAAAAAGCTAAGTTTGATATCTTTATAGGAAGCGTCATTTTTTATATGAAGAGTCATCTATTAATTTTTAAGAGCCTTTGACATGTATGCCCCTTCAAGGGTATAACCCAGTTTTCTATAATACTCTCTTGCACCTATTCCACTGATTATTGATAATTTCTCATAGCCGGATTCGGATGCGATTTCCTGAGCGCGCTCAATAAGCTCCTTGCCATAGCCCCGGTGCTGCCATTCTTTTTGTTTTGCTCCTTTTCCTACGGGTACCATAGATCCGTAAACGTGCAACTCTCTTATAAGTGCAGAGTCCTGCAGTTCCTCCCGGTGGGGGGCAGCCGGAAAACGCAAACGAGTGAAACCTATAAGGACATCTGAGGAAATATCTTCAAAAGCAATAAAGTGTTCTTTGCCATTGCAGGCTTCATAAGTTTCCGTAGTAATCTCAATATCTTTTTCGTTTATTTTTCTTCCTTTCAGGCTGGTGTGACCAACCTCTCTGCAGCGTATGCAGCGGCATTTTCCTCCTTTTTCCCGGAGTTTTTCTTCTGCAAGCTGTCTGAGGTTACTCTTCCTGACGCCTGCAAATATTTGATGGGCAGGAATGTCTCTCTGGATGCGCTGAAGCCTTACCCATTTGGGCAGGATAGATTTTATGTCTGCAACAAGTTCCGCAGCTTCTTCGTCTGAGAGAGCCTTATATTCTCCGGCCTCCCACATTCTGTACAGTGGCGTGCCTTCTGTCACAAGGGTAGGATAAATCTTAAGGTAGTCCGGCCTGAAACGCGGGTCATCAAAGAGCTTTTTAAACCCCCTCAGGTCGAGTCCTGAATCTGCCCCTGGAAGGTGAGGCATCATGTGGAAGCCTACTTTAAATGCGCTGTCTCTTAGAACCTGGTTAGCCCTGACAATTTCCGCAACTCCATGCCCTCTCTGCATCCGGGATAGAATAAAATCGTAAACGCTCTGGACCCCAAGCTCTACTTTTGTCCCCCCAAATCTAAGAAACTCGTCCACATGTTCTTCCTTTGCCCAGTCTGGCCTTGTCTCGAAGGTTATTCCTACATTGCGGATCCCAGCTTTTTCATTGGCTTTCTGGACCTCCTCAAGCGGAATATAAGGAGAGGATTTTCCGATTCTCCAGGCTCTATCCCTCCATTCCGTGCCTGTAAAATCGTTCATTGCTTCAAGGCAGCGTTTACTGAACCATTCCTGGTAGTCGAGGCTGCGTGCCGAAAAAGTGCCTCCCATTACTATCAATTCTACTTTTTCAACATCATGTCCTATTTCTTTTAACTGGGAAAGCCTGGACTGAACCTGGGAGTAAGGGTCAAACTCATGTTGAATAGCTCTCATAGCTGCTGGTTCCCTTCCCATGTAGCTTTGAGGAGATTTAAATGATGAATTTGGACCACCAGGACAGGGCAGGCAGACCCCGTGAGGGCATGGGGCAGGGGAAGTCATTACAGCAATTACTGCAACTCCGGAAATCGTCCTTACGGGTTTTCTCCTGAGGAACTCTTTTATTACTGCCTGTTCCTCAGGCGTACCCTGTATAATTATGTCTCCGTTCCTTGGCAGGCTGGAAAGATGATATAATTTACTCACATTTTTTTTTTCTTTATTCAACTGGTCTTCGTTTTTTATTTCGCCTGCAAGTACTTTTTCAAGAACAATCCTGCAGGCCCTGTTATAATCAGCTTCTTTCATTTCAATTTCCGTCTTTTCAGGTTATGTCCAGGGCTCTTCCTCTTAATAGCAGATACAACTGGATGAGTAAAGTTAAAAATGATTATCCGATGTCAATACTTTCGGATTTGTGCGTTATAAATTTCTATGCATTATGAATTTCTATGCATTATGAATTTCCATTTAGCAGTTTCCGGTAAGCCAGTTTTTGTAAACCTGCTCATGAATATTAAAAAAATTTAGTCTTTTTGTAATTATATCTAATTCAGTTCTTAAAAACTGTACCATACGTCAGTATTATAGTATAATATAGTCAATGATCGCTCTGGATTCAATTGACTATATTACAGCTGCTCTAATGCTAAGACTTATTTCTCAAGCAGAAGGGTACAATTTCCGTTCAGTCCTGTTTTGGCTCGCATAAATCAAATCCTATAATAAAAGTTCCCATACCTACCGCTGGCTTAAGACCCATAACGGATCTTATATACTCGTCAGAGGGGGTGGAAGGAGATGCAAGTACGATATTAGTTAATTCGTTCACGCACTCCAAATCCTTACATTTTTGAGGGGGAAGAACAACAGTGATTGGTTCTTTTTTGGCTTCCGCTGGCTTTGGTACCGCACTTCTGTAAATAACGAAATTTCCCATCACAAGCATATCCTTACACTTTTTACATTCTTCGAGTTTCGCGGGGTCATAAACATCCTCGCCTATTTTTTCCCCGTACTGCATGAGAACTACATTGGGTCCTTCAGGCCAAACATAGTCCATATTGGTTGTAAAGGCTATGATCAACTGGCGATTAAGAACCTCCTTAATCCCCTGATTATCTCCGACTCCCATGCCCATTAAAACTGCCCCTTCGGCTTTTTTCTCGAGCTCAAGTATTTTTTGTTTATCTTCTTCACTCAAAATGTATGTATCTTCCACGCCTTTCATGGCTTTTATCCTGCAGAGGACATCCTGGATAATATCTTGACATTCCAAAACTGATACCCCTTATTGTTTTTATCCTATGTTGCTCTTTTCAGATATAAATAGATCTTATACGGCTTCTGTGAATAGTATGAAGGCTGACTATTTTCCTAATTTCTTTTCTTGAGTAATTTTCATCTTTCTTTTTATATATTTTGCTTATTTTATATTTTCTCTATTATATCGTCAATTTCTGATATGTTTTATATTGGTACTGTATGCCGTGCAGATAAACACTCTTCGGCTTTTATTATTATAAAATTAATGGAAGTCTTATTCAGAAATATAACAATTATTTAATATGTTTATATGGAGCTTTATCCGCGTGATTTGCCCGATATTTATGAATAAATGGCTGAATCATTAGTTTGAATTGATATTTTTCCTGCCTGAGTCATTCGTTAATGGGGCATATCTAAAGAAAGTCGTATTATATGTATGTGGTGTTCAAAGCAGCTTTTATTTTGAGAATAACTGTGCTATACCCGGTGAAAAAGTACTCAAAAAACGAAAACCAGACCCAGATAAACATGAGATTGAAAACAAGATGCCACAAGTGAAACCCGGATCATTTCCTGCAATTAACAAATTCTTAGAAGCTGAGAAAATGATTTAAATGTTTTACGTAATAGTTTTTTAAAAATAGTGTTTTTTGAAATTATTTAGTCATATCCCTTAAGCATATTTCCTTTTTTCTATAGTGTTTTATAAGCGTTTCTACTTCATCCTGTATATTAATCCCTGACGAATTTTCTGCCCATATTCTTTCGACATTTACCGTTATTTACATCGTTGTTTTGCGCTTTTCCTCTCCAATTCCTACGAAATAGACCACAAAAGATTTAATAATGCAATTATTTTATAGAACACTTGTAATCCAATTTAGAGGGATAAGGAGGGAATGAAATCCTCTTCGGCAATAGACGAAATGGATAAGTCTAATTTGGTGAAGAACGGTGAAACCCTTTTAAGTGTTCGATCCCGACACTTCTTCTTACATACGATATATCTTAACAAACATGGAGGAAACAATAAAATGAAGAGATTTGCAGCAGTATCACTGGCTGTTCTCATGCTTCTCACTGTATTTGCATCCGCCGCAAGTGCACAAGATGTAATTGAGATCCGCGGTCCAGTGTACAACGGCTCTGATATCGACGACATAATTGATACATATGGCGACGGTAGCACCCTTACAATCGATGCAAAACAGTTTGCAGCATTCTACTATGACATTGATGACAACGTGACAACCGAAACCCTTTCCATCAGGGACGTTCAGGGAACTGAAGGCAATGTCATTGGAGAAGGCGGAATTGTCTACCAGACAAGCATCCAGCAGGTTGAGTATGAATTTGACAGACCAGATCTCGGATGGAGCAACTACAGCCTGATCGGCTTCTTTGCAGAGAAATGGATCCCGATCAACCCTGACAAAGCTGACAAGCTTGCAAAGCTCGTCCTTGACAGCGATGACAAGTACACTATCAGAACAGGTGAACAGCTCGACCTCGGAGAAGGCTATGCTATCGAAGCCAAGCAGGTCGATGTTGACGGTGAGAAAGTCTGGCTCGAATTCACCAAGGACGGAGAATTCGTAGATGACGAAATCATCTCAGTTGTTAGCGGATCTGACAACACCTGGGACGTTGAACTTGATGACATCCAGGACGAAGACGATGTCGTTGTCCTCAGATTGCACGTCAACCAGGTCTTCCAGGGCGCAGTCGACAGCATTGCCCAGATCGAAGGTCTCTGGCTCATTGACTACGCAAATGCAATGACCATTGAGTCTGACGATGAATTCGGCAACCTTGACGATGTCAGAATCCAGGGCGACACCCTTGTCCTTACCAACGAAGACACCTTCACTCTGACCAGGGATGATGAAGAAGAAATCGCTGAAGGTCTGTTCTTTAAGACCGCCGATGACACCAGAGCACTCAGGTTCTACGCTATGAAGCAGATCACAGAGCCTGGCACCTATGAAGTCAGAGGTCAGGTCGCTACCGGCGACTTCAGCTGGAATGCAACCAACTTTGCAGGCTTCTTCTATGATGTAAACGACGATGTATCCACAGAATCCCTTACAGTAACCGGCCTTAACGGCGGAAATGTCATTCCTGAAGGCGGTCTTGTCTATGAGACAACCATCGAGATGGTTGACTATGAGTTCTCCAGGCCTTCCGTTGGATGGGACCAGTTCCCTGTTATCGGCTTCTTCGCAGAAGAATACATCCCGATCAACCCTGACAAAGCTGACAAGCTTGCAAAGCTCGTCCTTGACAGCGATGACAAGTACACTATCAGAACCGGTGAACAGCTCGACCTCGGAGAAGGCTATGCTATCGAAGCCAAACAGGTCGATGTTGACGGTGAGAAAGTCTGGCTCGAATTCACCAAGGACGGAGAATTCGTAGATGACGAAATTATCTCAGTTGTTAGCGGATCTGACAACACCTGGGACGTTGAACTTGATGACATCCAGGACGAAGACGATGTCGTTGTCCTTAGAGTACACGTCAACCAGGTCTTCCAGGGCGCAGTCGACAGCATTGCCCAGATCGAAGGTCTCTGGCTCATTGACTACGCAAACGCAATGACCATTGAGTCTGACGATGAATTCGGTGACCTTGACGATGTCAGAATCCAGGGCGACACCCTCCAGATCACCAATGAAGACACCTTCACTCTGACCAGAGATGACGAAGTCGACATTGGCCAGGGAATGTTCTTCAAAGTCGCTGACACACCAGCCAACGACATCAGGTACTACCCATTCGTTGAGAGGACTATCAGCGGAGAAGTAGATGATGATAAAGACGAAGACGGCAATGTGACCACACCTAACGAAACCGATGTTGAGGGACCAACCGAGGAACCAACCGAGGAACCAACCGAGGAACCAACTGAGGGACCAACAACCGAGGAGCCAACTGAGGAACCAACCGAAGAAGAACCCGGCACTCCTGGATTCGGAGTTGTCCTTGGTCTTGTCGGACTCCTTGCAGTCGTCTACCTCGTCAGGAGGAACAACTAAATTCTCTGAGTGAAGGGTTCTACCCTTCTCTCTTTTAAATTCTTTTTTGGTTTCTTCTTGCAGATAACTTTTTATTTGCAGATTTCTTAGTTCTGGTAATTCTTTTAAATTTGAAATCCTGATTCTGTAAACCGCCTGGTTTTTCAGGGTTTAAGATCAAGGTGAATTTTATGAAAAAAATCATAGCTTTAATATCAGTGTTTGCGGTTTTGATGATCGCATTTTCAGGATGTGTGGATAATACTCCTGCAGTTAACGGGACAGATTCGGACAATCCGGAAACAAACCCAATTTCTGATGATGTTGCAGCTGGGGTAAGTACGATTGAAAACTTTCCTGCAGGCTTTGAGTATATTGATACCATTCCACTCTCTACAGATGAGATTAAAAGTACTTACGAAGCTGAAAACGTTACAGGAATCCTTTCAGGCTCTGAAGGGATCTATAGAGATTCCAACAATACTGATTATTATGTGGATGCGATCGAGCTTGAAAATGAAGAAGCCGCAAATAATCTCATTGATGTATATAAGTCTTCCTTCCCTCCATTAAGCAGTGGGTCCCGTTTTACCGATGTTCCTTTTAACGGGCATTCCGCTGTAAAAATTCTCGACTATATAACTGCCGGAGGAAAATCCGTTACCAGATACTCTTACATCTGGAACAATGAAAACTATGTGATAGTAGTTTTCGGAAATACTGCTGAAGAAGCACCTATAAAACAGCTTGCAGAAGCAACAGGATACTGATTACTCAGTAACCGGTCTTTTTCTTTTTTCTTTTTTGTCTCTTTTATTCTGCGATCTCTTTTGGAAGTAGTAAACTGTAAACTGAAAACAAATAAGATCAAAATTACAAGAAAAATTAACAGAAAAAATAGCGTAGGTAGATTTTAAAAATAACGCAGCGGATAAGAACCAAATCTAAAGAACCTGTCTTTCGATCTCTTATCCGCCAGATGTGTAATTAATATATTTAACTTATTATTTAACTTGCTTCAGGCCGTTTATTTTATTAGCAGAATACCCTTTCCACCAACATTAACGTCGCCTGTGAATTTGCGGTAAGAGATTCCTTCAACCTCTTCCGTCCCTTCTTCTTTGTAAGAGGGGAGCAGATCAAAGACCTCACCTTTTATGATGACAGTGCCGTTCTTCATCTCGCTTGCCGGCATGGTTGCTTTGCCTTCAATAATTATTTTCCCGCCGTTGTTTGAGATTGCAGGAAGGAGCCCCACATCGCCCTTTACAAGGATCTCGCCTCCGCACATATGCTCTCCGACGTAGTCCTTCGTATTGCCGTTCACGGTAATCTTTCCTCCGCGCATTCCGCAGGATTCCCCACGGTAACCTGCACCTACGTAATAGGAAGCATTTCCGTTGAGGATTATCTCCCCGCCTGACATCTCACAGCCGAGCCAGCTGTCAGCATTGCCGTTAATTACTATCTTTCCGCCCTTCATCCCAAAGCCGCAGTGCATGTCTACGTTGCCGTTAATCTCTATTTCCCCGGCAGTCATGTTCTGCCCTATTCGTTTTACTCTGGAAACATCGCTTTCGAAAATCAGCTTTGTGTTTTCCACTGAGTCTCTTCCTTCTACATCTATAGTGAAGAAATCTCCCAGAGGGCACTGTCCGTTTCCGTACCAGACAGGAATAACCTTTATCTCTTCTGCGGTTTTGCCGGCAAAGTTATCAGGGTTTATGTTATCGGCTTCAATGGGGATTCTGTTTGCTTTTTTGAGGGAAAGTTTTACAACCTGCATTTAAAAAACCCCCTCAGTACCGATTTCTACAGGCTTCTGCAGATATATATCCTCAACCATGTAATTGGCTTTGCTCACAGTGTAATACTTCCTGAATTTACGGTCTATATCTCTCTGCATTGCGGTATCGATGCTTTCCGGAATTTTAGCGTTTACCCAGTAAGTTTTTCCTTTCGGGGTCTCTTCGATTTCGCCATCCTTTACAACTACTTCCCCACTCTTCAGGGTATATGCTGCAGATGAGAAAGCAGCCTTAACCTTTGCATACTCTGTTGACGGGTCAACCTGTCCTGGCAGGATGTCATAAATTGCAATGTCAGCGTCAGAGCCAACCTTAAGGTTCCCTTTCTCAGGCATGCTGTACATCCTTGACTGGGTGCTCCTTGTCATAATGGCAAGCTCATAGAAATCCAGCTCCCTGTCGATTCCGGGGAGTACCATCCTGTCAAGGGCCATCTTGGAAAAGCCTGATATTACCTCTTCTCTCCTTTTTGCACTCATCAGATAGGTAAAGGCTTCAGGGTAGTTAACAAAAGATCCGCCGTTAGGGCTGTCAGTTGTGAACATAACTTTCCAGGGATCCTTTACAAGCAGAGCTAGTTCAAGACCGATTGCCCACTGGACTGCATTTACAAAGCTTTTTGGTGAATAGAACAGGGGAACGACTCCGGAAGCATCTTCCAGTTCGATGTCCTGGTTGCTCCATTTCTCATGCAACATTCTTGCGTTTGCATATTCAACAGGTCCGTCTGCGGTCATAGTAACAGCAGGTCCGAAGATAACCTGTCCAAGGTCGAATGTCAGGTGGTCTACTCCATTTATGTAATCTGCAACCATTGGGGCTCCTGTCTCGAAGTCTCTCCAGGAGGTCCCTGCATAAGCATTAAACTGGACGTGCGTTACATGGAGGGACTGTCTGTCCCGGCTCGGCTTAATCTTTTCAAAAAGCTTCATGGACTCTATGGTTGTTGCATAGTTTCCTGGCTTTCCAAGGTTATTGCAGTGCACATGTACGGAATGCGGAAGTTTCAGGCGTTCGTTAGCTTCTGCAAGCCCCATAAGGATTTCTGCAGGAGTTACATCAAAGTTGGGGACGGGATCATAGAGCCCGCTTACATTTCTTCCCCAGCCCCAGGCTTCTCCTCCTCCCGGGTTTACAATCTTTACTCCGTAACCTCTTGAGGCTCTCAGGCCCCAGGCAATGTATGCTGCAAGTTTTTCAGGCTCCTTATCCCGGATATATTCCATTACCTGCCAGTTGCTTCCGAAAAGCGACAGCCCCATTTTATCAAGAATAGGAATTTCCTTGAATTCTTCATGTGTGTGCCTTGCAGCAAGCAGGGGAATTGCAGCTTCACAGATAGTTGTGTACCCCAGTTTCGCATACCTGTATCCGATTGCGTAGGTGTTGGGGGTATTATACCCTACCTGTGCTCTTGTCTTTTCAGTGCGTGCAACCTGGCCGGAAAGCCCGGGTACAAGGTTTTTCCTGGCATCGTTGGGATTGATGAAACGGCCGACGTTAATTTTACCTGCGCTGTGTGTGTGTCCGTCAAAGCCCCCTGCCATGGTAAGCTTGCCTTCTGCATCGATAACCTTCGCATTTCCAGAGACGCTCTCCACGATTTTGCCGTCTCTAATGCAGATATCCATAGTCTCGCAGTTAATGCCCTGTGACGGGTCACAGACGCTGGCGTTTTTAATAAGGATTTCCGACATCTTATGCACCTCTTTTCAGTTCCCTGACCTTTGCAGTCAGGTCTTTTACAATTTCTTCGTCGGTCTTGAATTTGGTATCAATCAGTTTCTTCATGCGGAGTGAGATTGCATCCATACGGTAAGCCGTACCTTCCGCTTCGATTCCAACAACTGCTGATGGGATCACAACATCTGCAATCTCAGTTGTCGGGTTGGCATACGGGTCAATCTGGATCACAGGGATTCTTGCAAGATGCCTGACTGCCTTTTGAGGGAAGTGTGCTCCTGCGTCAGCTGCAGCTATAATTGCTGCATCAGGCTCTTCGCGCACAAGCAGGTCATTTGCTCCGGTTTCCCCGGGGTTGTAATAAGGATAGCCTCTGGCAAAATCAATTGCCATCGGAAAACCTGTTTCCCACGTAGCCACCTGCCCGAAACCTGTAACGTTATAGTGACCTCGCATTCCGATCATTACGGCTTTTGTGTACTGGTTTAGGTCTGAAATTAGAGAAGACATCGCGTCTCCGTTCTTGTATTTTGAACGGGATTGAGTGACTCCCATACCAAAGAAAATGCAGACGAATTTCGCATTCTTCAAGGTTTCAGCAAGCTCAAGAACCTCTGCTTTAGGAACGCCTGCAATGGTTTCCGGAATAACATCTGCATGCCCGTTTACAATTGAACGGAGGGCTGTAACCAGGAGCAGGTCCGATCCCTGTTCAATTTCAACATACGTATCTGCCAGTTTTGCGGTGTCGGTCTTTCTGACATCGACAACTATCATTTTCTTTCCTTTCCGCCCTTTCTCGGTAAAAAGTCCTTTTGAAAAGCTTGAGTAGCGGACCATGTGCCTTGGATGGGCATGTACAGGGTTGCAGCCCCAGAAAATGATTACATCTGCCCTGTTCTTTATCTCTCCAAGGGTGGCTGAAGGGGACCCTTTCTCCTGGGCAGCAAGGGCTGAAGGCCCGTGACAGACGTTTGCTGTAGAATCTATAATAGAACCTGTTTCTTCTGCAAGCTGAATTGCTCCGCTGACAGCTTCGCACGAAGTGGAACACCACCCATAGGAAAGTGTCCTTCTGGAATTTGCCAGGATTTTTGCGGCTTCCTCAATTGCCTCTTCATAAGATACGGGGACAAGTTCCCCATCTTTTCTTACCATAGGGGTTTCTATCCTGTCATGCTGGAGCATACCGACGAACTTGCTGTGCCCGAGGATGCAGGCATTTTCTATTTTTGTGATCTTATTATTTTCAACTGTGACTGTGATATCGTCGCAGAGGGATCCGCAGAGGGAACATACTGCGTCTTTAATTACTGGCATATTTTTTCCTCCGAATTTTCAGTTTTCTCCGGACCTGATGAAGTTTAAATTCTCGCTTAAGGGAGACTGGAATTTAGTCTTCCAGGTACTTCCTCATGAGCGCCTTCATTTCCAGGGGCTTTTCGTCCGTGACTTCAATCTCAGCAGGGACGCCTTTGAATCCCGGCATGCCGCAGCCGTGCGTATCAGGGCTCAGCACTGCGTTTGCCCAGGGACCCATAGGGATAAAGGCAAGGCCGTCAGGGTTTCCTTCGTTTGCCTTTGCAAATACTACCACTTCCCCAAACTCAGTGGTGACTTTCAGGCTATCTCCTTCCGAAGCTCCCAGCCTCTCAAGGTCTGCGGAGTTCAGTTCGCAGTAAGCACAGGCATCAAAATAACCTTTATGTGTTTTAGCTTCCAGATGTGCGCCCTGGTCGGCGGTCCTTCCGGATATGAGGTTTGCTTTTATTTTCATGTAAATTCCTCATCTGGAACTTAATCCAGGTATTTCAATAAACTGAATTGGTTGGATCACTTTTTGAAACATCAATACTAAACTCTCTGTTTTACAGCAGTCTTTCTGGCACGAAGGCCCATGACTGTCATAATTGCTAGTTAAGTTGTGGTCCTCAGCACTCTTTAGATGCATCGCAGTCTCCGAGTCTGAGTTAATGGATTGAGGTCCTGATTCTGGATTCATTTCAGGTAGTAACTATTTAGTAAACGTTTAGTAAAATCTCAGTTAGGGCTCAGGAGCTTACCTGTTGAGATATAATCTCTCGAAAAATATCCTCTAAAAATTTCTATAACGACACTTTATTTCCTGAAGGAATTGTTTATATGATAAATTCAGTCTTCAAGACAGTTCCTTTAATTGAGGATCTATTTCGGTTAATCGTTATAATTATATGGTTTATATATATTTTACCAGATTTATATTTCTTTTCAGCTTATAACCTTTATATAAATGGTAGGTGGTAGTGCCCCTGCGGCACATATTTTTGCTTTCCATTTTTTAAAAATCGATCTGAAAGCGTGTATATATATCACTTTTTAATTATATATTTATTGGTTATATAGGCCATATCCCATTAATTTCTTTTATTATATATTACCATATTATGTCAGGTCTAACATAACGTATTCACTGGCATTCTTTACACATTCTGAGAGCTAACAGGCTCACCTTTTCTATTATTGTCCGGTATTTTCCCATACAAAACATAGTTAAAATGCCCTTTTTTCCCTTTTTCAATCGTTACCCTTTAATATATGTTAGTCCATTTGTGTGTTGCAAGCCCGGATAGCCTAGTCGGTTGGGGCGCCAGACTCATAGGGACTTTATATGAGGCGTCTTTAATCTCCTGAGATATCTGGAGGTCGCGTGTTCGAGTCACGCTCCGGGCACCTGATTTTTTTATTCAAAGAACTTTGTTACTTTGCTCTAATCCTGTCTTATTTTCTCATTAGACGATATGATCTTGACAATTAATTTTAAACTCTCACATGTTTCATAGCCATTTTAAGGAGTCTTTCAGATTTTCCACTTTATCTATCTATACTCCAGGGCCGCCTAGGCCGTTCAAAGGCGATGGATTTAAGATCCGCTTAAGAAGATATTCGTGGGTTCGAATCTCACTTTCGTATAATTTTTAATTAACTCGATTCCTGCTTAAATCCTTTAATTAATTATTATTTTATTTTTATTTAGGCTGTGATAAATGTCTACAAGGACAAACTTAAAGCCTTTCTAAAAAGGTTATAATTATTATATCAATGTGCGATTATTGTTTTTCGGATAAGTTTTAAGTGTCGCTTTCATCAGGCCTTACTCTTTTAAAAGTCTTCATTACACTATGATCATACTTGCAATTATGAAAAAATAAACCAGGTTTTAAATGAAACCGGACTTACACTCAGAAGCTCATGCATAAAAGGTATGTGCATCGAAAGGATGTGGAGCCCCTGCATTAGAACAACTCCCATAATCAAGAAGTAATTATTCCTGAGAGGCACGCGGAATGTGGATCGGTATTCAGAGCGGCAGTTGGATACACGGAAATTATCAAAGAGTACAATCAAAAGCAAAAGCAAATTTCTTGCCCGATTTACTTCATATCCTTCTCCCCCATAAGTATGAAATCGATAGGTAAGGCAACCTCACCGTTTGTCCAGATAAGTTGAAGTATGATGATACTTTCCTCTCCGCTAGTGGAGAAAAACGTATCTTTTCAGAATAGGGCTTTATCCGATACTGTATCTTCGAAAATAAGTTGGCCTTATTCAGGAGTGAATTTCTTACTTCAGTCCATAAAGGCTCTGTCTCTAAAGGTTGCTTTTGAAGGAGACGAGTAAACAGTCATGAGAAGAAATGGCATCATTGGAGCCTTTTAGATGAATCTTCAAGTGTAAAAGAGGGTTGTCGAGGGTATCATCATATCTCAGAGGATTAGAATTCTTCCCCAGTTATTATTGAGTCTATAAAATTGCCAATTTCCCCGGGATTCAAAGAGCCCAGTCTTTTTAGTGTAATTATATCGGTTACTGCAAGAAGTTATCCTGGCTCATGTAAACTTATTATATCTTACGGATAATTATAGTAATAATCTTATAATATATGGGGGGGTTTAATCTTGGGGACTAGAAAGTATACGACAGCGTTTTGTCTATTTTTGATAATGTGGCTACTGTGTGGAACAGTGGCTTCTCAGGCTACGGATTCAACAGGTGATCGCATCTGGGATGAAAACGCATCCCAAAGTCTCAACTATACATGGATGCCTCAGACCTACTCGAGCTTTTATTATGACCTGGATACAGGAGAAGGTTCCGAGAACCTGACAGTTCGGCTCACTGAAGGCAGCAGAAATATTGATACAGATAGACTTCTATATGAAACTGAACCCTTTGAGACGGAATTTGAGTATAATGAATGGGATTTTTATGAAGCTATAGGGTTTATGGGAGAGCGTTATTTTGCAGGATACACCAATAACTCCAGCTTTGTTAGAAGCAATATCAATTTAATATCATATGGGCAACTTTCCCAGGTGCTTATCGATTCAGACGATAGGACAACCCTGTACACCGGTTCTTCCCTTGAACTTGAAGAAGGCTATGCTCTGAACATTGTAGATGTAAGCGGCAACCAGAATCTCGTCCATGTACAGCTTTTAAGGGATGGGGCAGTAATAGATGACAGTTTCATATCATCGAATGCTGACTATATTTATGAAACCACACTCGGTACCGCGCAAAATGTACCTTTGATAGCAATTCACTTCTCAAGGATTTTCCGCGGTCCAGAGACGGATGCAATCTTTACTACAGGCACTTTCCAGGTTTCAGACCAATACATGGAAATCAACGCAGGAGATGACTTCGAAACAATGGAAGTAAGCTCAGTCTCCAGTTCTGGAGTTAGTATGAGAAATAATGAAGCCATTTCTCTAAGCAGGGGAAGTACAGTTAACATAATGGATAATTTCAGTTTTATTGTAGCTGATGCCGACAGTCTACGCTTTGCGCCTGTGGTAAATATGTCCGAGCCCGGGACATACGAGTTAAGGGGAACTGTCTATGATGAGATGTTTAATACAACTACGTGGACACCATATAACTTCGAGGGTTTTTACTACAACATTGATCAGAACATTTCTACTGAAACCCTTTCCATTCAACAGCTTAATGGTAGGAGTATTGACAGCGATATGCTTGTTTACTCCACAGAGCCTACGCTTGTGGAATTTGACCATGAAGAATGGGGAAGCTATGAAGTACTTGGTTTTATGGCTGAGAAATATTTTTCAGGGTACCCGGAAAACACACTAGGAAATTCAAACGGTGTGAATATACTTTCGAATAGCATCATCTCAAAAGTCTTGGTTGAGGATGATAATAGAAAAACGATGTTTAGAGATTCTTCCCTTGAACTTGAAGAAGGCTATGTTCTGAACGTTGTAGATGTAAGCGGCAACCAGAATCTCGTCCATGTACAGCTTTTAAGGGATGGGGCAGTAATAGATGACAGTTTCATATCATCGAATGCTGACTATGTTTATGAAACTAACCTTAGTACCGCACAAAATGTACCTTTGATAGCAATTCACTTCTCAAGGATCTTCCGCGGTACAGAAACGGATGCAGTCTTTGTTCAGGGGATTTTCCAGATCTCGGAAGGTTACCTCAGGCTTCATACAGGAGAATCCTTTGATGAGATGGAAGTAAGCTCGGTTTCCGACTCTGGAATTATACTGAGAAATAAGGACCCGATTTCCCTTACAAGAGACGAGGTTATCGACCTGATGGGTAATGTCAAATTCAGGGTTGCTGATTCTCCTGTCCTGCGCTTTTATCCTTTTGTCAATTTGAGGAGCGCTGAAGGAGACCAGCTGGAAATTGATATGCCCGATACTCTTATTGTCGGCCAGGAGGCAGAAATCGTAGTTACGGCAAGAAATGTTTCAGTTAGTGAAGTAAACGTCCAGGTAAACGGTAACATCATAGGGCTTACCGGAGATGAAGGCACGCTCAATTATACACCTGACAGAGAAGACAACTTCACAATTTCTGCAACGAAAACAGGTTATGTCTCCGGAAGTAGAAATGTTACTGTTGCAGGACAGGAATCCTGAAACTTCAGTCCAGTATCTCCTGAGAAGGTCAGGGAATGTGACCAAATGCAATAAGGTGTAAAAAGGTGAAACCTAAATTGATATAACCGAAACTTACATTCTCGAAAATAACAGTTAAGGTTGCTTCAGTTAACCTGAAAGGCAGTCATATAATGATATTGCTACAAATGCCAGAAGGATCAGTGAAATCCAGGGTAGAACTATCGGTTAATAACAATCAGTTGATTTAAAAAACATGACCCTGGGTTTCTGGATATTTTTAACTTCTGACGATTATAATTGAATTTATTATTCATAATTGAATTTATTATTCATAATTGAAATTTATTATTCTTTTTCTGCAGCCTCTTCCCTTACGACAAGCACGGCTTTTTTCGAGTGCCTGTGACCATATTTCCTTCTGAGTTGCAACAAGATGCCAGGTAAAGATGCCGAGTTCAGGGTCTGGTCTTGGAGTTAATGTGTTAGAATTGTAATCCTCGCACCAAACTTTTTCATCCATTTTTTGCTTTTTTAAATCGACTTAAGTTGACTTGAGCCAGATCATCTTCCCTTTCACAGTAATTTACAAAGATCCTTGATAATCTCAAGGAGCCACCGATTATTACTCTTTGTCTCCCAGCTTATCTCAATTGTAATTGGGCATCATATTTAAGGCAGCTATACAATAGCTTTTCCATTGTGAGGGTGTTCCCGTTAGAGTGTTCCCTATAATTCTCTGTTCAGTAATCGTAGTACATAGGACCTAATGTCTGATGAACGCTCCAAATGTGCGCTCCAGGCGCCTGATTTTTTCTTTTCAAAGCACTCTTTGATATTTTGTCCCAAATCCTGTCTTATTTTCTTGTTAGAGATATATGATCTAGACAATTAATTCTGAACTCCCTTCTGAACTCCCACGTATTTCACAGGTAATTTTAAGAAGTTTTCAGATTTTCCACTTTTTCTATCTATTTTCCAGGGTTGCCCAGCCCCGGTAAACGGCGCAGAATCAGGATTCAGCATACAGGATTAAATAAAAAATAGTAACCCAACAAAAGGATGGTCAGACTTAAAACCCTTTTTTTGTCCAGGTTTAGCCTGATTAGACTATTTTTTTCTTAATATCCAGAGCAAACCCTGAATTTGGAAGAAAAAAATCGAATTTTTAACCTGAAACTGTATAGTTTTATGGCTACTGTACTTGATTATATATTTTGAGTGCGTAAATTCAATGGGATTCGAGGGGATATGCGAAATATACTTGTAATTGGATATAATAATCGGAACGTTGTCTGTTCCGCTCGAAGAGCTGGCTATAATGTCTGTTCTATCGATGCCTTCCATTTTCTTGACCTGCAGGAATGTGCATATGCTTCAGCTCTTCTGGAGCGCAGGGCTGGACCAGAACTGATTGAACTGGATGCTTCCAGGATAAAGGCTCGAATGGTAGCCTTCGGGCTGGAGTTTGATGCCATTGTCCCGGGTTCGGGCATGGAGATGTTTGATCATAATTGCTTTTCCTGTGCTGTACTTGCCAGCAGTCCGGATAATAAACAGAAAGCTTCAAACAAAAAGTACCTCTCAAAAAGACTTGAAGCTCTTGGTATCCCGCATCCTGACTGTTATTCTCCGGACGAAATAGATGCAATTGAATATCCGGTAATTGTTAAACCTGCCTTTGGTTCAGGAGGACTTTTTAATAGGATTGCTAAAGACAAACAGGAGCTTTTGTCTGTCCTTGAAAATCTATGCAGTCTATATCACCGCAGGCTGGATCTGGAGTTCATGGCAGAGACAGTTGTTATACAGGATTTTCTGGAAGGTATTCCTTCAAGCATCTCTTTACTTTCTACTAGGAAAGAAGCTCTCTCAGTGGCAGTAAATGAGCATTTAATAGGGATACCTTGGCTCTCAAGACTTCCGTTTGCTTATTGTGGGAACATAACCCCTTTCAGGAATGAGCAGGCCGATGAGATGGAAACCCTTGCTGAAGAACTGATACTTGATTTTAAGCTCCTGGGCTCAAACGGGGTGGACTTTCTGGTTACGGAAACTGGCCCTGTAGTGCTTGAGATAAATCCCAGGTTCCAGGGAAGCCTTGATACAATCGAGAAAGCGATGGACGTTAACCTGTTTGAAGCCCATGTCGGCTGTTTCAGAGGCGAACTCCCCGAGAAACCTGAAGCTAAACTTTTTGCTGCAAGGGGGGCAATCTACTCGGATCGGGAGCTTATTATAGACAGACAGCTCCTGAATGCCATTCTCAGGGAAAAGGGTGCAGATATCCCTCCTCCTGAAACGAATGTATTGCCTGATGGGTTTCTCACTTCACTGTTTTCATGTGCCTCTAGCAGAGAAGATGTGATCCTGTCCCTTGAACAGGGGGCAGAGAGAATAAAGACTTTTATTGAGTGCAAAAAAAAGATAAGTAGTATCTGAACCCTGCTGGTGGGATGAGCCTGTCCGAAATGCCCTGCTGCTCTAAGAGGCTGTTTTAATATTCAATCAGTTTCTACAACTGGCTAATGGCTAAAATTATATAGATATTTCTAAAGATTTCTTAAAACTATAACCTGTAAATTGATTGCACCGGATGGTATGCTCTGACCGTATTTTCTCACAATCTTCAGGAATATGTGAAGTCAAATTTTTTGTATGTAAACATAAACTATTACATACTCTCCTTCTCAAAACCATCTCTTTCCGGGCTGCCTTTTATAACTTTTCTGAAATAATAGACGTTGATTTTTATTTTTTATCATGGATGTTAATATTGAAAATAATGAAAAGAAAGCAGTAATTCTTGAGAGAAAAAATAATTCTGGTTATTAAATATACATCTTGTAATATACTAGCCATAATATAAAAACGTTATATTATTTCCAAAGGAGTAGGGTTTTTCAAAAAAAGGAGTGGAAAATATGAAGGTTAGTACACATCTGATTCTATTATTTGCAGCCTTTGTATGTATGGTATGTATATCGTCATCAGCGACCGCATTTGAGCCTGAAAAGGTAGGGGTCAATCCTGAGCTTGAAGACTTCACAGCAGGTTTCTTCCCACCCAAGATCCTCAATGTTACGGATGGGGTCTATGTTGCCCGTGGATACAACAGGGATAATCCCGTACTGATAGAAGGTACAGACGGACTTATTGTCATCGACCCTGGAGAGAGCATACCCGCAGCAGAGATTGTTAAGGAAGCGTATAATAAGAAACTGAATAACATCTTTGAAACAAAACCGGTGAAAGCAATCATCTATACTCACCACCACGACTGTCATATCCATGGTGCCTCTGTTTTTGCCAATAACGACACGGAGATTATTGCTCACGAGAATCTGAACCTGACCCTGTACTCTGATTGGTTTGGTCAGGTTTACCCCAGCAGGGCTGATGGAGGTGTCAAAATGTCAGGAAGCTTATTTGCAAACGATCCCGACTGGTTTGCAGGCGGAGGACTCTTTGCAACGCAGATCAGGGGACCTTCAGGTTATTTGCCGCCAACAAAGACTGTCAAAGATAAACTGGAGACAAACATTGCAGGAGTAAGTATAACCTTGCTTTCAGTGCCTGGTGAGACACGCGATGTGCTGGTTGTCTGGCTTCCAGAAAAGGATACAATGGTGCAAATAGCCAACTATTACCAGGCATTCCCGGCAATTACAACTATAAGAGGGGCATTCCCCAGAAATCCACTGGATTACATTGATAGCATAGATGTTTGCCGCAGCCTCGAGCCTGAATACCTGGTTTTACCCCATGGCCCACAGCCCGTTGTGGTCGGCGAAGAAAATATCAGCCGCATGTTCACCAACGGTCGCGATGCCATTCAGTTTGTTCACGATCAGACAGTGCAAAACATGAACAAAGGCTTAACCCCGGGAGAGATCATGGACGTGGTCAAGCTGCCGCCCCATCTTGCCAGCGACCCTAATTTGCAGGAGTATTATGGGCAGGTGGACAGAGACATATACGAGATTTTTTGGTGGTACAGAGGCTTTTATTCCGGCAAGGCCAGAGATATGTTCCCACAGTCTCCTGCAGAAGAAGCCGAGATGGCAGCTGAACTGGCAGGTGGGGTTGATGAGCTTACGGATAAAGCCAGAAATGCTCTGGATGAAGGCAATCTGGAATGGGCCCTGGTTCTTGCTGACGACGTTCTCCTTCTCAATCCGGAAAATGCTGAGGCACGCAAGATTAAGAATTCAGCAATGATCTCCATTGCCGAAAACACACCGAATGCTCAAACACGCAACTATATCCTATCCGAGTATCTCCTGGAGACCAAACAGGTGACGCTACCGACAAGCGGAAATCCGAAACTTACATTTGCCACAATGGAAGAAAGGTTCGTTCCCTTATTGCCAATGGACACTCTACATAGAATAATGGCTGTCAGTCTCGATGCCTCCGAGTGCCTGGATAAGGAAATTACTGTTGGGCTTCAGCTGACAGACATGAAGAATGCCAAATCTTCTGACTATGCCCTGTACGTCCGTAAGGGCATTGTTGAGATTCAACCTGAAGTCCCGGAAGATGCTGATTTCACCATCACAACCAGTTCGATGGTCTGGAAGAATATGGTTCTGGGAAAACTCGATCCTCAGAAAGCCGTTTCCGACGGAAAGGTGAATATTTCGGGAGCAGACTCAAAGGCGTTCTATGAGTTCATGGCTCTGTTTGAATGAGTAGTTTGAGTGTTCCATTAAACACTCTACTTTTTTAATTAAGGAATATGCGAATAAATTGTAAATTTTGTGTTTTATCTATGTTCTGTAAGTAGCCTCTTAATCTTTTTGTGTATCTCATTATTTGCTTTTTTCTTAAGGATTATAGATTTTTATTTCCTATTTTTATTGTTCCCTGATTAATCGCTACTTTATTATATTTATAATACACTTACTTACTAAATAAATTAAAAAACCTGCTTTATTATTTACATTTTCAGAGTTTTCTTTGATTCTCTATTGGAAATATTGTTCTTTAATCAGTGAAGTTGTCTTAAAAACAGTTTAAGGTGTGAAAAATGAAACATAAATTTGACGTCTTTGTAAAAGCAATTCCTATTTTCTTTGCAGCTTTTGTTTTGCTTTCTTCATTTACTTTACTGGTATGTGCAGAAAATGAAATGACCCCGGGCACTGTCCTGGAAAATAATTCGACTCTGAATATTCCCCACACACTTGTCAGGGGAGATTCAGGTACTTCTTTACAGCCGATGGTTACGGAGACCGGAAGAATAAGTCTTTCAGTAGACGGGCTAGGCACTGACAGCAGTGGTATTATTCAGGTGGAAAAACCTGAAGGTGCGACTGTAAGAAGTGCATATCTTATCGCTGCTGGAGAGTGGGGTAGTCAGATTCCTGAAGGAAGCGTTTTGATTAATGGAAGTGTCGTTTACTGGAATAATACTGTTTTTTCGACTGCCTGCTATAACTACTGGGCAGATGTTACATCTATTGTTAAACCTGCAGTTGATATCGCGCCGGCAGGAAGAGTTAACTTCACAGTCACAGAAACAAGCCCTTACAGTTCTGATGGAGAAGTTCTTGCAGTTATTTTTGATGATCCGAACCAGAAGGAAGACAATACCGTTATATTGCTTTTTGGAGGGCAGAACCCTGCTGGAGATACTTTCAGTATTAAGCTATCAGATCCTGTCGATAAAAATGATTCTAACTTTGCTATTGATATGGGGCTTGGTATTTCTTTCAGTTACCAGAACAGCGGGGGCAGCCAGGTCAGTAATGTTAATGTAAACGGAATAAGAGTTACAAGTTCGGCTGGAGGAGAAGATGATGGGTTCAGCGGAAACGGGGCACTTTTGACCGTAGGGGGGCTGGACGATAGCACTGCGAACCCTTTGAATCCATATGCGGGCCCGAGCAATCCGCGGACTGATGACGAACTTTACAACCTTCTACCTTTCATAAATAGTGGGGATTCAAATATCACAGTATTTACTCAGAATCCTTCTAACGATGATAATATATTCTTTTCATACTTTTTCCTGAAATCAAGCACAGCAATGGTAGGCGAGGGTATTCTCCTGTCTCCTGCTTCAGGAAACGCTTCCGCAGGGTCTCAATACACCCTCTCTTCTCTGGTGCAGGACGATAATGGAAATCCCCTTTCAGGAAAGGCTATCAATTTCTCGGTTGTTTCAGGTCCTAATGCAGGCCATAGCGAAAATATGACAACGAATGCGGCCGGAAGGGCTAATTTTACCTACTCCGGGACTTCTGCAGGTACTGACATTATAGAAGCAAGTTTTGTAAATAATGCAGGCGAGACCGTCATATCAAACCGCGCAAGCATCGAGTGGATTGTTCCTCATGTCCCATCTCCTGTAGCAAATTTTAATTCAAATGTTACACTGGGAGTCCAGCCTCTGACCGTGGAGTTCTACGACCTGTCTGAAAACGCTGTGTCCTGGAATTGGGATTTCGGAGACGGAAATAATTCGGAACTTCAAAACTGTACCCACACGTATTCTGGTCCGGGATATTATACCGTATCACTAACTGTGAACAACTCGGCAGGCAGTTCCAATACATCTGTCCGTGAAGATTACATATTCGTCCAAATGCGGCCAGTTCCAGATTTCATCACTAACGTTACTGAAGGCACATTTCCACTAACCGTTCAGTTTACGGATAATTCAAGCTATGCCGAATCCGTTGTATGGGACTTTGGAGACGGTAATTCTTCAACTGACAGAAACCCTGTTCATACTTATTTGGAAGCCGGGCTATACAGTGTTTCATTGATTGCAACAGGAAATAATACTTCAGTCACAAAAACCATTGATAATTATATCAACGTTACAAGTTCTCCAGTTCCAGATTTCATCACTAACGTTACTGAAGGCACATTTCCACTAACCGTTCAGTTTACGGATAATTCAAGCTATGCCGAATCCGTTGAATGGGACTTTGGTGACGGTAATTCTTCAACTGACAGAAACCCTGTTCATACTTATTTGGAAGCCGGGCTATACAGTGTTTCATTAATTGCAACAGGAAATAATACTTCAGTCACAAAAACTGTTGAAAACTGTATGAATGTTACAACCCCTCCTATTCCTGACTTTAGTGCCAACATTACTAAGGGTACATTTCCTCTGTCAGTTAAGTTTGAGGACGACTCAAGCCACGCAGAATCTGTTGAATGGGATTTCGGTGATGGTAATTCTTCAACTGACAGAAACCCGGCCCATACCTATTCGGAATCTGGACTTTATACTGTTTCCCTTACAGCAACCGGCAACGGGACTTCAGTTGTAAAAACCGTTGTCGATTACATCAATGTGACTATCCCTCCTGTTCCGGATTTCAGTGCCAATGTTACTATGGGTACGCTCCCTTTGACTGTTCTGTTTTCAGACAACTCTATCTATGCTGAATCCGTTGAATGGAACTTTGGTGATGGGAACAGTTCTTCCGCAAGAAATCCTGTTCATATATATACAACTGCTGGTCTGTACACCGTTTCCCTTACAGCAACTGGAAACAATACCTCAGTTACAAAAACCGTTAATGAATTTATTAACGTAACAATTCCTCCTATCCCCAATTTTAGTGTCAATATCACTGAGGGCACTTTCCCATTAACAGTTCGGTTCACTGATGAGTCTCAGTACTCTGAAACTGTAGAATGGAACTTTGGTGACGGTGATTCTTCAACTGACAGAAACCCTGTCCATACCTATTCGGAAGCCGGAATATACAGTGTTTCTTTAATTGCAACTGGAAATGGGACTTCAGTAACAAAAACCGTTGATGATTTCATCAATGTTACTACTCCTCCTGTTCCAGATTTCATCACTAACGTTACTGAAGGCACATTTCCACTAACCGTTCAGTTTACGGATAATTCAAGCTATGCCGAATCCGTTGTATGGGATTTCGGAGATGGGGACATTTCTTTCCAGAGAAACCCTGTTCATACTTATACAGCCTCTGGTCTGTACACTGTTTCTCTTACAGCAACAGGAAACAATACCTCAGTTACAAAAATCGCTGACGATTTAATTAATGTTACTATTCCTCCTGTTCCGGATTTCAGTGCGAACATTACCGAAGGCCTTTATCCTTTATCAGTTCAGTTTACGGACAATTCGAGTTATGCTGAATCTTTAGAATGGGATTTTGGAGACGGAAACACCTCCACTGACCTGAGCCCTGTTCACACTTATTCTGAAGTTGGTCTGTACACCGTTTCCCTTACAGCAACTGGAAATGGGACTTCAGTAACTAAAATCGCAGAAGATTACATCAATGTCACTCTTCCTCCGATTCCTGATTTTGGCGCGAATGTGACCACCGGTCCTTACCCTCTGACCGTACAATTTATGGATAATTCCAGCCATGCCGGATCTGTTTTATGGGACTTTGGAGACGGAAGCGTTTCAAACGAAAGAAGTCCTGTACACACTTACGAGGAACGCGGCCTTTATACCGTTACTCTTGGTGCAAGCGGAAACGGGACAACAGTAAACAAAACCGTCCAGGATTTCATCAACGTTACAATACAACCCTTCCCTCCTGAAGCAAATTTCTCTGTAAATGTTACGAGAGGGCCTGCGCCGTTGACTGTAAGTTTCTCAGACAAGTCTTACAATTCCGTTTCGTGGGAATGGGATATTGACGGAGACGGGCAGGCAGACTATACCGGGGCAAACCCGGTACATACCTATGAAACTGCAGGTATCTACAATGTGAGTCTATACGTTTCCAATGCTTATGGAGATGATACCGAGGTTGTCAGAGGCTGCATCAATGTCCTCGCACACCCGGTCGTTTCGAAAAGAAATCTGTCTAAGACCAGCGTTTATCCGGGTGAAGAGTTCATAGTAAACCTTAACATTGAAAGTGCCTGGAACCTCACAAACCTTACTGTAGTGGAAGATATCCCTGCTGGCTGGAATCTCACTCCCATAAATAACGCAGGTGCGGAATTCAACTCCTCCTCCAATAAATGGGTGTGGGAAAACTGTTCAGCAGGTGACCGCAGGCAGCTGGTTTATGTTCTGAAATCTCCGCTTGATTCGGACTTTGGGACCTTTAAGCTTGAAGGGAACGTCTCGGCTGAAAATGTGGCAGCCATTCCGCTTGAAGGCGAATCTGAGATTACAATTACCCCGATCGCTGACTATAACCCTGAAAACCTGAAACTATTACATGTGGGGGACCCTGATCAGGAGTTCAATATTTCAACCCATATGCTCTGTAACTTCACCTGGTATGTGAATGGAAACGAGTCTTCTGAAGGGGGTGAGATAAATAGTGCTTATGCATCCCTTACCCTTTCTCCGGAAGCTCTATGGAGAAATGATTATTTCAAGAACAGTTACACAAGCGTTGAAAACAGCAGTCTCTTTGCGGGCAAGTATTCCGTAATCGGTAGAGTTTCAAACGGCAGCACTGCCATAAACCAGACCTGGAATTTCCTTATCACAAGGTCTGCTGAAAATAAAAATAACATCAATAGCACAGTAATTTTGCCTGTCAGGAAAGTTGAGGCGAATGACTCGGTATCCTTTAATTTCACGGAAGAACCGGACAATACGGGCGATAACAGCATCCTGGCAATCTCTTTCAACGCTTCTTCAGCAGGAAATATTTCTGTCTTTGTCGAAGTGCTGAAAGATAGGGCTTCTGAAGTTACAAAAGACCCTGAAGGGGATGTTTACCAGCACATAAACATTTACTTCAGCAACCAGACGGTTATGAATGAGACCGGGTCAGACCCCAAGTTTATCGATTTCAAAGTAAACAGAACCTGGATGGAAACAGTTGTTCAGGGTACTGTCCGGCTGAACAGGTATCAAAATGGGAAATGGCAGCCCCTTAATACCTGGGAAATCGGGTCGGATGCCGAATGCCATTATTTCCGTGCAGAAACTCCGGGATTTTCGCCTTTTTCCGTAACAGCCGAGAAAATCTCTACACCATCTGCCTCTACTCCACATAAAAGAGGTAGCGGAACTGGCTCAGCTACTATTATTTCCTCCACTAAAGTTGAAGGTGAAAGTACTTCCGGGACTGAAAACGGAGGTGCAGATTCAACCCTCTCGACAGGCGTAAAGGATATTCTGGTATCTCAAAACTCTGATACCGGAAAATCCATCTTAGTTGAAGAAGGAAATGATTCCGAAGCGGCTGGTTCGGAAGAAAATAAAGGACCAGAAAAATCAGGTGGTTCAGGGATTCTATTTTTTATCCTGCTCATTTTACTTATCGTCGGAGCCTACCTGGTATATCGGGAGACAAAAAAGGAAAAGTAATAAGTTCAATTGATGATGAACACTTAGCAATGATGTCGTATATCGGCAGACAAAAGAGGAAAAGTAATTGGATTCTTTATGGGAAGGCAAAAATTCTTTCCCAAACCTTTTTTAATGTTTTCTCAATGTTCATAGCGGTATCAAATAATCTGGTTTGGCCTGAATTCCACTATATTTTTGCCTTAAATTCGAGCTTCTTATCTATCTGATTCTGTCAACATCTATTCCAGTCAGTTATTTCCGGATATTTGCAGTTTTCTTTGCTTTTCTCTCAATTTCCGAAAATTGATTCTGCGAGATTTTATGCTTATATAATAAAGAATGAATAATATGGTAGATGAGCCAATAAAGGTTTTCGAATTAACAAGAATTCTTATAGCTTATGTGCCCTGGCTCTTTTTGGCTGAGATTATCCTGAGATCAGTTTTTATGTTCGTTTTTGCACTGATCATCATGCGTCTTTTAGGCAGGAGAACAGTTGACCAGCTCACATCTTTTGACCTTCTGATTATTATTGCTCTTGGGTCGGCTATGGGAGACCCCATGTTTTATCCGGATGTTGCTCTCCTATGGTCAATTTTTGCAATTGGGACCATTACAGTATGTTACAGGTTACAGACAGCTCTTGTTAACAGGTTTCCTCGCTACGAGGATTTTACTGAGGGTGCACCTGTTAAAATCATAAGTAACGGAATTCTGGACGTAAAAAAGATAAAAAAGCATACACCTACCCAGGATGAGATTTTTCTTTTATTAAGGGGAAAAGGTATCAGAAGCCTGGGGGAAATCGAGACCGCTTTTCTCGAACGGGATGGCAGTGTAAGTGTTTTTAAGTTTCCGGCTGGAAAACAAAAACCTGGTTTGCCCACAATCTCCGAAGATATGATTAAAGAGTTAAAGTCTCATAAAACAGGTGAAAAGGTGAGAGTTCAGGTTACTATTCATGCTATAAAACAGGTGAGACTGTCTGGCTGGAAGAAGGGAGTTTATTTGCAAATTGTGAAGGAGATATATGGGTACCTTCCGAAATTATATGACCATTTATTTTAATTATATGATTATTTATTTTAATTATATGACCATTTATTTTTCACTTTTATTTTCAAAATAATGTCTATAAAAAGAAATTTAGCTTTTGTTGTCTCTCATTACTGTTTTCATATCTTCAAAGTACCGGTTACTTATTTATACGCTCAACCAAATAACCTTTGTTATACCTCAAATAAGAGGGGGGGAATTATGGAAACGATTTATGATATACTGGTGAAAGAACACAATCTTGTAGCTGATCTTTTACAGCAGGCAATGCGTGACAATTCAAAAGACACTCTATTGAAAATAAAAGCCCAAACCGATCCTCACATGGCAGGGGAAGAGAAGCTCTTCTATCCTGAGCTTGAAAAGAAAGAGGAACTGCGTGAGCTTGTCAGTCACGCCTACGAAGAGCATAATGAAGCAAGGTCCATTATGTCCGAACTGGAAAGTATGAGCGAGAGTGATAAAAACCTTTCATCTAAAATCAAGGAGCTAAAGGAAAGCATAGAGCACCATGTGGAAGAAGAAGAAAATAAAGTATTCCCACAGGCTCAAAAGGTCCTGAGCAGTGACAAATCACAGCAGATTGCTCAGCAATATCTTGAGTTTAAGCAGAGCTTCAAGCAACAGACGCCAGCCAGTATGCGTTAAAAAACTGAAAGATAAAAGGAGTAGAGATTACCGTTATCCACACTTAATTCTGTTTAACCGGTTCTCTTTATCTCTTTTTTGAAATCTTCAGCGCTAGCTTCTGCTAAAAATAGCTATTTTTGAGAATCTTATCAAATTTAGACCTGACTTCTTTTTGTATATTCCATTTATCGGTTGTTTTATGCGCTCTTTTAAATAGAGCTCCTTTTATATTGAGTATGGGGGAAATTATGGAAACGATTTATGATATTCTAAAAGCAGAGCATGATCAGGTAGCTGACCTTCTCCAGCAAGCATTGAGTGATGTGTCTAAAGTGAGTTTCCTTAAAATAAAGATTAAGACTGATCCTCATATGATGGGAGAAGAGAGACTCTTCTATCCGCGGCTTGAAGAGAAAGAAGAATTACGTGGCCTTATTTCTGAGGCCTATAAAGAACACAATGAGGCAAAAGAACTGCTCTGTGAAATGGAAGGCATGGATGAAAGTGACGAAGGGTGGGCTGCTAAACTCAGCGAGCTGAAACAAAGCATAGATCATCATGTAAAGGAAGAGGAGAGTAAGGTTTTTGAAAGGGCCCGGACTGTCCTGAGCCAGCAGGAGGCTGAAGAGATGGCAGAGCAATATGTAGAGTTTAAAAGAAGTTATATGAACAGGGTAGAGACCGGGGAACCTCCTCTTGCATAAGAAGAGATGAAACAAACATATACTTAAGGGCAGATTCCGGTTAACCAGCCCTCTTTATTTTTCTGTAACTGAGTAATTATGGTCTCTTAAGCATCCTGCAAGAAAGCGCAATTTTTAAAGCAAAAATTTGCTTTAACCGGAGAGAAAGAGAACCCGGTTAAATTATTAATTGTTTTAAGCTTCCTGAACTCCACCCGGGCTGGCGGGTGAGGGCATTTAATTCTTTGCAGAATGCTTCATTGTTTTTATAGCAGTCCATTGTTATAGGCATCAAGTTTCAGATAGATGGTTTCACCGCCTGGGATTTCGCCACATCCGACTCTTGTCCTTTTCTGCCAGGCATAGCCGCTTGCTTTTATTGGGCTTTTATCTTTGTCGAAGTAATACATACTCATCCAGAGGTCTCCCTCGCTTATTTTGTTTTTGACATCATAAGACTGGCAGCAGTTTACCCCATTGAGTTTTGCAGCGATAAGCGCATCGAACATAGTGTAAACTTTGTCTCCTTTTACCGGCTGCTGCATAATGGCTATTGCCTCTTCTACACTATAGGTCTCATAACCGTATGTGGTGTTACCGATTGTGATCTCTTTGACAGGCCACGCTTCCGGGTGGTTTTTCCAGTAACCAGGGCTTTTAGGCGTACAATCATTTTCACTGCAGCTGCAGGCAGCTGTGACACCACTCAATGCGATCAGACAAGCTGTAAGTACCAGAAGTTTAGCTAAATACCTCAAGTTTTTTCACTCCCACTAACCATTTTATAATTTATTTGATTCTAAGATCAATTAATTATAAAATTATTTGATCTGAAGCATTCAGGAAGGAAGTATTGGAGTTAATTTTTCTATCTCTTATCAAGGCTTCCTATCTGGATGCAAGTCTGTCTTAACCCCCTAAACTATAATAAGGCTCAAAAATATTTAATTATTTTCTGTATTAAAATAACACTGGAGTATTAAACGGAATATCAGGGCATAAACCCTCAGGTGTGTGAAAAAAATATGAAAGAACTATTTTTTCCTTCCTGGATGCGTATTGTACTGCTTTATTTTTACGGAAAAATGAAAATATAATTGCCGAAAATCATCTCTATTATTTATTATAAGAATGCAGATAAATAAATTATAATTGAAAAGTGGAATTTCTCCAAAAAAAGAGATACAGATAAATTATTGGGATGTTAGTTTAAAAAAATAAATCTACAGATTTACCTTCACAGCCGCAATCCAGACAAAAATACTGCTAGTTTTAGAAATAAGGCAAATCCCAGAATTTGCAGGATTAGCGGTCATCCTTCTTGAGTGAAGCAAAATGCTCTCCTGGTATTTGGGAACTTTTCATCTTCAGCAGAAAATGAAGAGAGAGATATTTTTATATAAAGGAGAGGTATTGTTATATAAAGGAGAAATATTTTTTTATAAGGGAGAGATATTTTTTATAAATCTCTTTTTATACGTAGTTTGTCTGTAATTCTTTACTTGATTCTATGTTTTTCTGTGATTCTTTGTTAACCTATATACTATACTTAGACCCCAAAATCATAGTTTATTTCTTTTTTTTATTCGCTAATTCCAGGATACCTTTATATATCAATATCGTCTATATAGATTCTGTAATAACCATTAGTATCTCCTCAGGGGGTTTACTTATCACCAAAGATAAAAGAAAAGTCCAGTTTACAGGAAATTCTACTTATATCGTGTCTCTCCCAATAAAATGGGTAAGGGATATAGGGCTTGAAGCCGGAGACACGCTTACTTTAACACCCATGCCTAACAAAACACTGCTTGTTTCTTCCAGTGCAGTTTCGAAAGAGCATTCAGTCCTTAAAGCAACCATAGATTATCTTCACTCCGATAGTGCGGAAAATAATTTAAGGATACTCATTTCTCATTATCTTGTAGGTTATGATGTAATCCGGCTTACCACCAAAAAAGGTTTCAGTGCTTATGACCGCAAGTTTATAAAAGACTCAGTGCGACAGAAACTCATAGGCCTGGAGCTTGTGGAAGAATCCAGGAACGAACTTGTTTTCCAGTGCTTGCTTAATTACAATGACCTGCCTCTGAACCGTGTAATCAAAAATATGTACGGGCTCGTCCTCTCAATGCTTGAGGATTCCATGACTGCCCTCAGGGACCATAATGTGGAAATCGCCGAAGACGTAATTCAGAGGGACGATGACGTGGACCGTTTTTACCTGCTTGCTGTCCGTCAGCTTAAAGCTTCAATAGAGGATATCGAGCTTTCGGAAAAGATAGGGATCAGGCATCCAAGGGAATGCCTCGGGTACAGGCTCATTACCAAGAGCATAGAGCGTGTAGGAGACCATGCAGTAAGGATCGCCAGAAACGTCCTTAAAATGGAATCAGGGATCAGCAGTGAGGACCCGATTTTCCAGATGGCAGAACTCTCCAGAAAAGTGTTTGAGAGCTCCATAGACTCTATGAAGGAAGAAGACCTGCAGGCTATAAACAAAATCGTTGTCGAAGCCAAAAAAGTTTCCCAGTTCGGTGTTTCCCTTGAGTCAAGAGACCTCGAAGGCGAAGGCAGCATCGAACTCAGCATGGTTCTCGAGAGCCTGCGCAGGGTAGCCGAATACAGTGCCGATATTGCAGAAGTAGCAATAAATATGAACATAAAGCAGGTCTGAATTTCAAAGATTTTTATCCTTCCTTTTTATTTTTTATTTCTTTTGCACTTCTAGATTTATACTGATTTTTTTCTATTTTTTTAGGTTTTCTTACCGGGAATCAAATTCCAGTTCATAAATAATGAAATCACCTCCGCAGATTATCTGGTGGTTAATCGAAAGAAAAGACGTAGAAAAGAAGTAAAAGAAAAAAGGAATAAGGAAAGGTTTAGCTCCCCCAAAAGGTCATCATCAACGTTTATTTGGAAGGAGCAGTTTGATCATGTAAATTCCTGTAAACAGGACAAGCAAACTGAAGAGAGCCTGCATGAGCGCCTGATATTTTGGGTGGAAAAGGGCAATTATTGCCTCCTGCATATTGAAGAAAAAAGAAAACAGGGCTATAAAAATAAGCGCCAGAAGGACGATCAGCACGGCTGCATTCACGAGTTTTTTAAATGAAGGGTCATTATCCTGCGGTATGCTGCCTTTTCCGGGTAGTCGAACTTCCGTATAGGTTTGATCTGCGTTTTTCTCTTCATTGTGAGGGCTATCTTCTTTTCCAGCCATGTAATTCCTCTTTTCTATCCTTTTTACTATCAAATCTCCTGTTTATTACGCTTGCAGCAAGTAAGAGAACCACGCACATAATACCCTCAAAACCGGGAGTTGAACCTTCACCCGAAGCTTCTCCTTCCGGAAGTTCAGCAGGTGTGCCTTCTTCAACAAGCGGGTAGTTTTTGACAACATTTCTTTCTATCCTGTCCATTTTTACCGGTTCGGTGGTTTCAGAAGTGATGATTTCCTGCCCGTTTTCTTCCACAGTAACCGAGAACGTGTATTCCGCCCTTCTTGGGAACACGAAACGCACATGCCCTCGAAGCTGACCTGAGCCTTTGATAATTCCGAGTTCGTCACTTTCCGTGTATGAGGTGTATTCATCTGTTCTTGCTGTGACTACCATTTTAAGAGGTTTGGAATCTCCTCCCTGGTTATATACTCCTGGAGAAATGTCCACCACAGCTTTTGCATCCCTGTCAGTAAACTGGGTAATTACAAGATTCATGTCAGTAAGCAGAATGTCAGCCGGATGCTCTGCAGAAGAATTAGCTTCTATGGTGATGTATTCACTCCATGAACCAATAAGCTGGCCTTCCCGTAGAAGCTGGGTTTCCACTTCATAATTTCCAGGTTTTACCGTTCCCAGCGATACGGCATTGTAAGCAAGAGATTCGGCCTTAACATAGCCCATATCCAGATCTTTTTCTGCCACTGTCAGGTGGGTCTTCTCGTCAATAACCTTTACTTTAACAGAAAGCATAGAACTGTCAGTATCCTGGTCGTTGCGGATATAAGGGGTAACCGTCAGAAGGGTATTCTCTCCCTGTGGAGTGGACATTACATCCATATCCTGGATGAAAACCTCATCATATTCCCTGAAAATGTCTTTTGAGCTCCCAGAGCAACCGGAAGAAAGGATTAAAATCAGCAAAATGCTGATTAAAAATCCTCCTGATAAAAAAGGAGATTTCTTAGGTTTTACACATAACCTGAATCTCATAGTAACCAGACCCGGATTATAACTTTACTTTAAGTACAATGGTCTGGGTATCAAGCAGATAATCCCCTTTCATCAGGTTTACATACACATTTGTTTCTCCATTTGGGGCATCTTTCAGAATAGGGAGTTCAATGCCCCTTGTATAGGAAGTTCCTCCTTTTGCCATCGCTTCGGTGATGTTAACAGTTGAGCTGTTCCCGATAAGCTTGTTTTCTATGTCTACTACCACATACATGGAATCTCCAGCTATGGTTGATTGCCCATGGTTCTTTACAGAAAACTTCACCGTTACATTCTCACCTTTCTTAGCTTCCCAGGTAGAAACGGGGGGAGATGAACGCAGATTATCCATACTTTCAGCAAAGCCGACAAACTGAAGTTTTGCGTCAGGTAGGACAACTATCTGAACAGGTACGACCTTCGTATTAACGATGGGTTTTTCTTCTCCGTCAATGCCCGATGAATATGACAGGGTTAGCATCGACGTATTCTTATCAAACGAAGGAGCCATAATCCTGAAACTTAAAGCAGCCTTTCCTTTCGCAGGGATATTCACCTGTGACCCCGGTCCTACGAGTGTAAACGGATCAAAAGAACTTACAGATACCAGGTCAATTGCCTGGGTGCTGTTGTTATTTGATACGGCAACTGAAATATCCTGCTCATTAAATTCCTTTATTACCAGAGGTTCAATGCTT
This sequence comes from Methanosarcina hadiensis, assembly GCF_046529725.1. Taxonomy (GTDB): domain Archaea; phylum Halobacteriota; class Methanosarcinia; order Methanosarcinales; family Methanosarcinaceae; genus Methanosarcina; species Methanosarcina hadiensis. The sequence continues at coordinate 224,688 of NZ_CP136241.1, forward strand.
ACAGCCAGATCTTCAGGGCTAACTGGTAAACTTGTTTTTGTCGTCGATACACAGCCAGATATACAGATTACCAGAACAAGTAGCGTCAAAGCCAGCAACTTCTTCATATTGTGCTCTCCTCAATTTTTATATCCGGATATTTTTCCGTAAATATTGGGCAAACATGCGAAGCCTGATATCTTACTCAAAAATGAAATAAAACCAAACTTACCCGGTAAATCGAAGATTCGATTAACAGTCTTTCTATCTATAAAATTAGCGTATGTAATATAATCTTTACTATCAATAAAAAATCTGGAGCCCTTTTAGATTTATATGTGCAAATTTTTACATTATTTAATTTATATAATTAAAATATTCCATCTAAAAAATGGATTATTACCCTTTAATGCCTCGATCTCCAGAGCGAATATTTTAACCATTCCCCAGAAAGGCTGTTCGTTAAAAGGCTGTTCTCTTCACATTAATTTGTCAGCATTTTAAATTAGTTATGCTGAGATTGTACTGGCCTGGACTAATCCTGTAATTTGCAAATTGTTTTCACACGACAGCCTTTCTGAACTGGTATGTCCCAATAAGCAAAATAACTCCGGCTCCTATCGCAAGGCCGGTGATCCCGTAAACAGGTATTCCTCCCTCAAACAGCATTCTCGCACTATCGATTGCATAACTCACAGGATTGAGCTTTGCCAGTGTCCTTAGCCATGCAGGCATAACATCGTAGGGCATAAGTGCGCTGCTCGTAAAAAACAGAGGCATGCTAATCATGCTGTTCACAGCAGCATAACTGTCATGGTCGCTCAAATACAATCCTATCATGGTTGAGAGACCCGAGAAAAACACTGAAAACAGGAATAGTGTAAGATATATCAGAATTATGTTTACCGGGTTCAATATCCTTACTCCAAGCAGTGTGGCTATGAGGAGGATTACTGTTGCCTGCAGGAGGCCCCTTACGCTGATAAAAAGGATTTTCCCGTACAGCATACTCTCTCGCGGGGACGGCATTGCAAGGAACTTATTCAAAAAGCCCAGTATCTTGTCAAAAATCATAAGTGAACCTCCCTGCAGAGAGGAAAATAGAGTTGTCATTACAAGGATACCCGGAGTAATGAATTGAAGATAATTATCTGTAAACTTTGTGGGCAGGGCAAGCCCGACAAATACCAGCCAGGCTGCAGGCATTACAAGCGAAGAAATGACAGTTACCCTTCCTCTAAGCCATTTTACAAGGTCCCTTTCAAAGTAGTAGTATATTGCTCTCATTATCTGCGCCTCAGAAGGTTTCTAAATTGCGTTGAGTTAAACCCTGCCTGTTCCTCAGGGGTTTTGACCTTCTCCAGAAAAACATCGTTGAGAGAGGCATTTTTTCCTATTGAATTTACAAGGTTTTCAGGAGAGCCGACAGCTGCGATGCTGCCTTTATCAATTATAGCAACCCGGTTGCAGTATTTTTCTGCTTCCTCAAGGTAGTGCGTGGTCATGAAAATAGTCATTCCTTCGGCTTTCAGCATCTTAATGTGTTCCCAGATCTTTCTTCTGCCGCTTACGTCCAGGCCGAGGGTGGGCTCGTCAAGAAACAGGACTTCGGGTTCGTGTACAAGCGCCTGGGCAAGTTCGAGACGCCTTCTCATCCCTCCGGAGTACTTTGCTACAAGGTCATCTGCACGGTCCGAGAGCCCCATCATTTCAATCACTTCATCTACTTTTGAGTGCCTGTTCGGAATCCCGTAGAGCTTTGCATAAAGCATTACATTTTCCCTGCCTGTCAGCTTTCTGTCCACTGCCATATCCTGGGGGACATAGCTAATTTTTGACCTTACCTTTTTTGAGTCCTTCACAATATCATACCCGCAGACTTTTGCGGTGCCGCTACTGGGTCTCAGCAGGGTCGTAAGCATCATAACCGTAGTGCTTTTGCCTGCTCCGTTGGGGCCCAGAAGCCCGAAAATCTCATTTCCCACGTCAAGGTCGAGATTATCAACAGCACGCAGGTTCCCGAAAGATCTGGATAATTTTTTAATTTCTATCACAGGTATCCCCTGGCGATTGCATAAACAGGTCTTAAGTCTGAAGTGTAATAAATTCCACTCGTGTACATGTTATAAAGAAGTTTTATGATCACAATACTCAGTGCAGCAAAAATGCAGAATGCGACAACTGTCTTATCAAATTCCGAAAACTTGAGTTTTTTGAGGTATGTCCTTTCCGTATTTGCCCGGAAAGCCCTGCTTTGAATGGAGACTGCAAGAGTGCCGGTTCTCCTTACACAGTTTGATAGGGTCGGGGTCAGTATATTAAGCGATGTTTTGATTATCCCTGATCCAAACCTTTTCGGATTAAAGCCCCTGAGTCTCTGGACTGTTATTACGGTAGCCACTTCGGTAATTATTATCGGAAGGAACCTGACTGCTGTAACCACCATGAAAGCCACGCTGTAAGGGACTCTAAGCCCGACAAGTCCGTTTAACATATCTCTGGAATCCGTGGTCCAGCACATTAATAATCCCAGGGACAGGATTGAAGCAGACCTTAAACCCTGAATTGCACCGTGCTGAAGCCCTTCTGCATATACGAACAGCCCTCCGTTTGTCAGCCAGCCCAGGACGGGAAAATCCGGGCTGATTAAGGTAAAAATCACAGTCCTCGGGAGCTGGGAATAAAACAGGGATTGGGAATAGATAGTTCCCCAGATCAAAAGTGTGAGCAAAATAGCAAGAGTTTTGAGTTTTATTGCAGGCATCCTTGCGAGTGCAAACCCGGAAAGTATGGTCAGAAACAACAAAAACATGGTTTCGGGATTGTCCAGGGTTACAGCTACAAAAGCAGTTGAGATCAGGATCAGGATCTTTGCCCTGGGGTCCATCCTGTGAATTATCGTGTCTTTTATTGTCGGTTCAGCAATTGATCTGGCACCTATCATATTATCACTTGAGCTATGTATTACTTGAGCTGCCTTTCATATTCTCATTTCAGAGTCTCTGCGTTCATTTTTACGGGTCATTATTTCAGCACTTTATTCCCTCAGCACCTCTCATTTCGGGATTTCTGCGGATCAGGGTCTCTACAAGTTCTGTAATAGAAAAGGCATCAATCCCCAGATAGTTAGCGATTTCAACAACCGGTGGCTGGGTAAGAGATGCTTTCCTGAGGACATCGATATTCTTTATAACATCTCTCCCCTTTCCATCCGCTATAATCCGCCCTTCATTCATCACAAGAATCCGTGTGGAATAGAGCATTGCGATTTCAATATCATGAGTACAGAACACAAGCGTTGAGCCTTTATTTTTAAAATAGTCCATCATCTGCTCTATATTCACTCTGTCCTGCCCTGTTGTAGGTTCATCAAGAAGAATAAGCTCGGGGTCTATGGAAATTACCGAGGCAACAGCTGTCCTTAATCTCTGCCCTCTGCTCAGGGACTGGGGAAGATCCTGCTTAAGATTTAGAATCGACATCGCTTCAAGGGAAATTCTTGCCCTTTCCTCTATATTTTCGAATTTTAACTGGAGAGGTCCGAACTTTGCCTCTTCCTCTGCCGAATCGCAGAAAAGCATAAGATCAGGGTTCTGGAATACGAATCCGATTCTGCCTGCAAAAGAGTACGGGGTTTTTGATTTTGTGTCCTCCCCGAAAACCTTTACGCTCCCTTTATACGGCTTGAGCATGGCTGCAAGGTTCAGAAGCAGGGTTGATTTGCCCGAGCCATTCGTACCCATAACCGCAACCCTTTCACCCCTGCGGATTTCCAGGTTTATGCTTTTGAGCACCATCCGGTTTTTCTCATATCCGGACCACAAATCCCGGATTGAAATCAAAGGTTCGGTATCTTCCAATGAGTATTCAGGAAGTTCCATCTTTCTCTCCGGGTCAGGACGCGTTAAATATCTCCTCGTTTTTTCTTTAAAGCCCCCTGTGGTCAGCAGGGGAAATGTTTCTTCCGCACTGAAAGGGCTTGCCTTTATTCCCAGGGTGTGGCAAAGTTCAACCGGTTCCGGAACCCGAAGCCCAAGTCTGTGGAAGATCTCAAGATGGTCAAAAGCTTTTGAGGCGGGCTGGTCGAAGATTATTTTTCCGCTTTCCATTATGACAACCCTATCTGCAAAAGGTGCGAGTTCGTGCAGCCTGTGCTCAACCAGCATAATGGTTATCTTCATTTTCCTGTTGAGCTCCCTGACAGTGTTCAGGATTTCCCGGGTGCCCAGAGGATCCATCTGGCTTACAGGCTCGTCCATGGCAAGAATTTCAGGCATCATCGCGAGCATGCTCGCAATGCAGACTCTCTGTTTCTGTCCTCCGGAAAGAGCATTCGTTGAGTTCAGCCTGTGTCCTGACATCCCTACCATCCTGAGAGCCTCTCCTATCTTTTTATCAATCTCTTCCCTTTCCAGGCAGAGGTTTTCAGGCCCAAAAGCTACTTCATCCTCAACGGTTGTAGAAAATATCTGATCGTCTGGATTCTGAAACACAAGGCCGACTCTTCTTGAAAGTTCCATCTGGTTTGAGTTTCCTGTCTCTATCCCGGAAATCTTTATGCTGCCAGAAAACACTCCTCCGGATTCATGGGGAATTATGCCGTTAAGTGTTTTCAGTAAAGTGCTCTTTCCGCAGCCCGTAGGCCCGGTCAGGAGGATAAATTCTCCCTCTTTTATTTTCAGGTTGACCCCTTTTAAAGTCGGTTCCAATCTCCCCGGATAGGTGTACCACAGATTTTTGATCTCTACTACTGTACTACTCTTATTCTTTGTCATTTTACCATCTCCCACTGCACAGCTCTGATTTTGATAATTCTATTTTCTCCCGCCTTATTCTGCCACCTTTTTCAGCCTGTTCCCCAGGCTTATTCCGAACCAGGCTCCTATGAAAGTATAGAGAAATCCGTCGATCAGGATATTCGCTGTTATGTACCAGTTGCTGTAAAACAGCCGATAAAGCACCATCCAGACACTGAAGGATGTATACCCGCTGACCATATCTGCAATTCCGCAGACAACCCCCACCCTGAACCTGTTCTCAGGGTCCGGGTTTTTGCCGGTTATGCCTGCAGCATACATCATAACCTCCAGAATTACTGCACTCATAGACAGTGTTATAAAAGTGATAGGGGTGAAACTCCCGGTTATAAAGCCCCCAAGCAGAAACCTGACCATCATAAAAAGGCTTATAACTCCTGGTTTAGGGATCAGGACAACAAGGGAGGCAATCAACATGTACAGAAGGATCTCATAAAAGAGCCCGGTAAACAGGAAACTGAAAGGTCCGAATATCGCATGAGACAGCTCCCACAGGACCGTCATTGGCAGGTTTATGGCTGCAAAGGAAACGGTGCCGAAGAGGGAAATCAGCACAAGGTTGCGGGTCTTGAATCTGTCCATTATCTCTTTTGACTTTATGAAGAAAAGGCTAACTGCAGTCACTCCAAGCAATGTGGAGGCAAATGTGATCATTATGGGCCCCCACTTTCTTGAGATTGCTGTTACTTTTTGGCTCTGAGTTGCTGCAACCCAGTCGCTGCCTGTGAGTTTAGCGTCCACTCTGAGCAGATAGTCTCCTCCCATCGCATTATCCGAGATATAAAGGGGAAGGCTTACCAGTGAACTTGAGCCTGGAGGAAGTGTTATTGCAGCATAGCAGAAGGTATCTGCTTTCATTCCCATTATTGTGGGCTTGAATGCCTTTACAGGCTCTCCGGTCTTGATATCAAGAATATCATAGGTAACTACAACTGGGACTGTACTTTCGCCTTTATTGGAAACTTCTACTCCCATAAAGGTTGAAGTTAATTCTTTCCTGTCGATCTGGAGGTCTGTGGCTTTTAATAGCTTTTTAAGGGCAGGCGACGTTTCCCGGATAACCAGGGTATTGGAAAGGTGGCTCGGGTCTCCATATCCGTCCTCATCTGACGGTATTATCAGTGCGGAGATTGAGACTTCATCTGCAATTTCCTCTTTTGAAGCAACCCTCAGCCGGGTTCTGCGCACAATGGTATGATTATTCCCTTCTATGTCAATAACTGCGGTTGCAGTGATATCATAGGTTCCGGAAGGCAAATTCTCTGGAATATAAATATCCACTAGCCTGTACCAGTCATCATACTCGGTCTGGAGAGAAAATGAATGGACAGGAGTGTCTCTGAGGACGAAACCCTCGGGTAAATCAAGATCGAGGGTCACATTCATGTTTCCTTGATAATAGCTCTCAAAAAACACATATGCTGAGAGGTTACTGCCTCCTGCTGCAAGTCCGCTGCCTTCCACACCGTGCGGAGCCTGAAGTATGAATGCAGTCATTTCTTCAAGTTCGAAGTCCTCCTGTACCCGGGCTGCTGCCGGCTGTAAGACAAACACCAGTACAAGAAGGAGAAAGGCTATGTTTTTCATTCCGCAACCTTTTTCATTTGAGGATTTTCCGGATTTCCTGCATCTTTTTATCCCAGTCAGGAACATCTTCAAAGCTCATGATATCCACACTCCCGCCCTGAAACTCTCCTTCTCCTGCCAGCTCTTCCATCCAGCTCTCAATTTCGAGATAAGAGTTTTTCAGCTCTTCCAGAAGTTCAGGATCAGGGTCCCAGAGGCCTCTTGACTGCGCTTCAAGGAGCCGGCGTGCCATCTCCTCAAGGGCATAGGGATTGTTCTCTTCAAAGAACCTGCGCATTTCTTCATCGAGTACGAATGTCTTTGTGATATCGTCAAAGATCCAGTCATCCACTTCCTGCGTAGAAGCTTCCCAGCCGTAGACTCTTCCAACCCTTTTGGAAATGTCCTGTGCACCCTTGTACCCGTGCTGTTTCATACCCTCGATCCATTTAGGGTTTAAAAGCCTCGTCCTTACCACCCTGCGAAGTTCGTCAGCCATATCCCGGACTTCTACATGCTGTGGCTCTCTCGTATCTCCTAAATAGACTCTTACATCCTTTCCTGAAGCCTGCTTTGCGGCAGCTGTGAGCCCTCCATGGACTCCAAAGTAGCAGCAGCAGCCAAGGAGGTCGTATTCGTCACTGACCACTTTATTGAAGGTAGCGTCAACGGTCTTAAGGCTTGAAGCAAGCTGGGCGTGAGCCACTTTGCCTTTTACATCTTTTCCGTATGCATAGCCATTCCAGTAAAGGAAAATATCTGCAAGGTCTTTTTCATCTTTCCAGGCACTCGCATAAACCGCAAGCTGCACCCCTGCCGAATAGGTTCCGGGCCTGCTTGAAAAGATCCTTAATGTAGATTCTCTTGCATCAGCTCCTTCTTCAATCATCCTGAGGCTGTGTTTTCTAGGATAGTTCATTTCTTCAGGTTCGTTAAGAGAAACTACAGCCTGGATAGCCTCATCTATTACCTCCAGGCAGTTCGGGAAATTATCCCTGAGGATTCCTGAAATCCTTACGGTAACATCAATTCTGGGCCTGCCCAGCTCTTTAAGCGGAATAACAGAGAACCCTTTCAGGTGCCCGTTGCTGAGCCAGATAGGTTCGACTCCTAGCAGGCTCATTATCTGTGCCATTCCCTCTCCGTCAGCCCACATGACATCATTTGCCATCCAGTAAAAGCCCACGTTCTCAGGGTAACGGCCTTCATCTTTTAGATGCTTATTGACCAGCACTCCTGAGAGCTGCTGTCCAACCCTCCATGCAGCTTTTGTAGGGACGCGCCTCGGGTCAAGAGAATAGAAGTTCCTGCCTGTAGGCAGTACATCGTCTTTTCCGCGAATTATAAGGCCTGAAGGACCCGAAGGGATGTATCCTCCTTCAAAGCCGTGAAGAAGAGATTCTATCTCCAGAGAGGCATCAATTCTTGATTCAAGGTCAAGAATCCTTTCACAGATTGCAGCAGCATCCTGAGAAAATATCGGGTTTATTCTCTGCTCCGAAAAGCTCTGTTCCTCATCAAATCCGGAATCTGTGATTGTTAATTCTACAAAACTTTCTTCTGCAATACTTTGACCTTTAAAACCCTGCTCCGTAAAATCCCGCTCAGCAAAACTCTGCTCTGCCAAAATCTGTTCCGTCAAAACCTTATCCGTATTATTTTTTTCTGTTAATTTCTGCCCTGAAAAAATCTCCCTGATTATTGAGGAAGGCTCTTTTTCCGGGTCATTTATAAATGTCCTGATGAAGTCTTTTGAGAGTGAATCAATCTCTTCAAGCCTCTGCCCGTTTGATTTCCCATTTTCTGAAATCCGGCTCTGGTCAGAAATAAGTTCATCAAGGTCAAGCCCCAGAATTTCTGCAACCAGCCTCCGGATAGAAATCCGGCTTCCCACACTTTCCTGGTCATCATATCTTAAAATCGAGTTTATGAATTCAACTTTTTTCTCGTCTTGAGGGATCTGCCCAAAAATATGCATTCCGTGATGGACCTGGCTGTTTCTTATCCTGCCCAGTGCTTCATGAGCCTTTTTTACTATTTCTTCAAAAGGAGTTTCATGGTCGGCTTTTATCTCTGAGTCAAGGTTCGATTTTTTAATCTCATCAAGTATCAGGTGTTTTAGAGCGTGCGACCTGCCTTTATCGTGTTTTACCTGTTCGTATTCCCCGAGCAGCCTGTCAAGTTCGTCAAGGCTTTCATAAAGCCCGCCTGCGGTCATGACGGTCTGCATGTGGTCAACAAGACATGCAAGGCTCCGGCGTTTGGCGATTGTACCTTCGGGCGGGTTGTCAGAGTTATAAATGTAAAGATGGGGAATTGTCCCAATTGATATGTCAGGGTAGCAGTCTTCAGAAAGCCCGACTCCTTTTCCGGGCAGGAACTCAAGGTTTCCGTGAGTCCCTACGTGCACAAGCACATCGGCTCCAAAGGTATTTTCAAGGTACCTGTAGGTTGCAAGGTACTGGTGAGTTGGAGGTACTTCAGGGTCATGCAGGATTTTGCAGACTTTTCCATCACACCTGGCGCCTGCACATCCCCTTTTTGGCTGCACGCAGATCACAGCATTTCCATACTGCATTCCAGTGACGACGATTTTATTCTCGTAGACCATTGCAGCAGGAATGCCATTGACTTCTTCCCCAGGCGGTTTTCCCCAGCTTTCAGTTACCTTCTGCCTGACGCGAGGGCTCAGTGTATTGAAAAATTTCTCATATTCTTCCTTTTCCACAAAAGCGAGAACTCCGCCGTTTTTTACGATCTCGTTTATGGGAGTCCACCTGAACTCGGAAATTGCTTTTTTTCTCAGGATGGTGTCTATGAGTTCTTTGCCGTTCCGGGGAGGATTTACATTATAGCCCGCTTCCTGCATCCGTTTCAGGATTCCTGCCACACTTTCAAGGGAATCAAGGTTGGCAGCGTCTCCTACCGAGCCTTCAACTCCCGTACATGGCCGGTTGTGAAGGATAAAAGCAACTTTTCTCTCGTCAACAGTTTTTTTCCGAAGAGTTATCCATTTAAAAACCCTGGATGCAAGTTTTGAACAGCGTTCCTGGATAGGAAAACGTCCCATGTAATTTTCTTCCACTTTGCCTGCACCTATTATAATGGGTTCAATTCCGCCTTCAAACTCAGGCAAAGCAACACTCCAGCCAATCTCAGTGCTTAAACCCTGTGACTCTTTCCACTGTTCTATGGTCATATAGTGCGAAATTACAGGCTGGAAAACAGGGACATCGAGTTTTTTCAGCAGCTTGACACCTTTTGCTGCACATGAGGCTTCCCTCTCTTTTGCTTTACTGCTGGCAATAAAGAAAGGAGAAAGCTTTACAAGACAGTCTATAATGGGTCTGCCCTCTTGCATAAAGTAGGATTCTACGACCTCATCCATGCTCCTGCTTCCAAGTTCCTCATCTTTCAGAGAATATGCAAAAACAGGAATAACGGATAGCCCCAGGTTTTCAAAATTCCTTATCAGATCTTTCTCTATCTCGAGCTCGTTATTTACACAGGAAGTCCTTGACATGAGCAGCCCCACAGTTTTATCGTTCAGGGGTCCGTACCATTTAAGGTACTCCTGAATACCTGAAAACATTTCTCCGGCACGAGGGTGGTAGAGCCCGTCCCAGGGAATTTTTTTTGGAGACTTTACTTCTATCTCAGCCCCGAAGACCTCTTTTAAAAGGTATCTGAGCATGTTGCTGAAGTTTTCTTCCCCTCCGTAGATCATGTATGAAAAACATGTGGCTGCAATCTCAAGTCTAACCGAAGAAAGGGTGAAACTTGAAGGGTTGCTGCCGACACAGATTACGGGTCTATCTGCTTTCAGCGGTTCAAGCCTTTTATAGAAATCTTCCCAGAAAGGGTTGGCTATGTGATAAAGGAAGATAGCATCAGCATTCTCACACGCGGCAAGCACACTTTCGGCTTCCTCGGGATTTTCTTCCAGGATTTTCGAGTAGTATGCCTCAAGCTCTATTCCAAGTTCTTCTGCTACTCTGAGAAGAGTGGGAATGTATGAGTTCCACGTTACTGAAACGATTTTCATACTTCCCCCTCAGGTCAGAATATGCACTTTGTATTCTCCGAGCACTGTGCCGTCTTCAAGCCTTGCAGGAGCTTCCATGGCTGCAATATACCTGCCGTCAGGTGAGATATCGGCAGATATTGTAATACCTTCTGTGCTGTAAGTCTGGATGAGCCTGGAACTTGCGCCTCCTGTTTTTGATACGTCAAAGACGTATACCCCATGTACGCTTCTGTCCTCGGTTACCAGGTTCTGAGCAAGCGGAATTACAAGATAACGGTCGTTCAGTGCACATTCTCCTGCATAGCCGTCCACTCTCCATTTCCAGAGCAAATTGCCGTCATAATCATAGGCAAAGAAAGTGTTCCCGCTGGGGTGTTCAAAAGGAGCATCCTTGTTTTTATCTTTGGAGAATGTGCTGCCTATTGAAAAGATCAGGGTATCATTGACAATGTAAGCATAATTTGCACTGCCGTAGATGGGGACTCCACTCACGACTATCGGGGTTGAGATATTCTGTTCCCATGCGATTTCCGGGGTTCCGGTCTCGACAATCTCGGAATTATTAAATAAAAATGCCCTTCCGTCGCTTGTCATTGTTATCAGCTTTTCCCCGTCAGGAGTGATCTGTGTGCTGTACCAGATTGCAGAATAGTCAAAAAACGGCTCAACCGGCTGGATCTGGTAGCTCCAGTGCTCTTCTCCCGTGTTTCCGTTCAGGATATGGACAGCTCCTTCTTTCCATTTATCTGCCTTTGTAAAGCAGGTAGTGCCAAAAACAGCATATTTCCCATCAGGGGTAGAATCAATCCATGTAACTCCGGAGTCCATGTTTTCGGATTCCGGGAATTTCCAGCGTAAGTTGCCTTCCGGGTCAAAGGAATACACCTTCGCCAGGTATTTGTATTTCTCTCCAATGTAACCGCATGCCCTGCTGGCAGCGACATAAATATTTCCTTCTGAATCAAGTTTTATCTTTTTCATGGCAGGCATATACTTGAGGTCTGAGCCCAGTTCAGTACCTGCCCCGAATTTCCAGATCTCATTGCCATTGAGGTCAAAACAATACAGGAAAGCATCAGGGCTCTCTTCTCCCACAAAAAGGTACTTTCCATTTTCTGAAAACTCTATATCAGCGATTCTTGCATCGGCTATTCCTTTAACAAGCTGCTTTTCCCATAACTTTTCACCCGTTGCAACCTCAATCAGCTCAAGAGAGCCTCCCTGGGTCCCGATTGCAAGATACTTGCTGTCAGGAGAAAATTTTGTTGCACCATCTACATTTGATGACGTCTTTTCGATATCTCCTGGAGTTACATCTTCAAGCTCTATGGTATATTCCTCTTTCAAAGCGGGTTTTGACGGGGCATATGCTTCAATAATGCTGGATGCCTGGGAGCCTGTTATCACTTCAAACCTGTATCTGGCTTCTGGGGTCCAGTCAAAGGAAGCAAAGACATTGTCTGCTGTTTCTCCAATTTCCTGAGAAGCTATCTCTGCATTATCAGAGTAAACCCTTATTTCCGTGATATCTGCCGCACTTTTCAGGGTAAGCAGAGCTCCAGCCCTTGAGAAAACTACTGAGTCTATGGGAACTCCTTCTGCGAAACTGCTTATCTTCTGTACATCCTCTATCCCTGACTTAGAATCTTCAAACGATGCACTGCTGTCTGACTCCTGGGTGTTTTCAGCACATCCTGAAGCCATTAAGATAATAATAAGGACTATCAAAGATTTCCATTTCATACTCTCACCTGACAATTATTAGCCTGTGCTTTCCGATTACATCCCCATTTTCGAGCTTCAGAGGGACTTCAACTGCAGCTACTGTACAGTCCGAAGAGACTGCAGCATTCACAACGACTCCTTCTGTATTGAAAGTCCAGAGAAGCTTTGAGTTCCCATTTCCTGATTTCTGGGAATCGAATACATGGATTCCGTGGGCATGGGTATTGCCTGATGATGTGTCTTTTCCAACTGGCAGGACAAAGAACTTCAGGTCAGGAGAGAAAAAAATTCCTGAACAGCGCCCTCCGAGGCTGTAGGTCCAGGAAGTTTCTCCTGTTTCCGCATCACAGGATACGAGTGAGTTATCAAGGGGATGTGCCATAGGGACATTTCCGGGGTAATATGCAGGAAGTGTAGCTCCGGTAAGGTAGAGTATTTCATTTTCCGATGCGATTTTTGCATTTTCCCCATAAGCATAGATGACACTCCCTTCAAGCTCTTCCGGAGCTGTCACATTGGACTGGTATTTTTCAGAATACCATTCGGATTTCCTATCTCCGGGCTCTTTTATCCTTGAGTCGTAAAACAGGTATTTCCTTCCGTCTCCTGTATAGGCAGTTACCATGGAGCCGTCGTCTGAAACATCAAGCCCGTGCCAGACAGCTGCAGAAACAAAATAAGGCCTTAGAGGCAGGATTTCGTATTTCCAGCGCGTTTTTCCGCTTTCATCCACTGAGTAAATAACAGCACTGGTTTCAAGAGAATTTGTCCAGTCCCCTGTTGAAAAAACGATATTTTTTCCATCCCGGCTTGAATCAATCCAGTTTATACTCAAAGGACAATTCCCCATTTCCGGGAGTTTCCAGGAAAGAGTGCCATCAGGGCCGAACCTGTAAACCCTTGAAGCCAGTTTATATCCGGAATCTTTCCAGTATCTTCCTGCTGCAACATACACAGAGTCATCAGCAGTTGTTATTTTGTATACACAGGGCTGGTTTCTTAATTCCGTGCTGGTTCCCAGGTCATCTGCAGTCCTGTAGCTGCTTATCTCGTCTCCCGTGCTGGCATCAAAGGAATATATATAACCGTCAGAACTCCTTTCCCCTGCAAGCATGTATTTTCCATCTTTTGAAAAAGAGAGGCCTGAAATATTCCCTTTGAGGCCCTTTTTCCAGGACACGCTTTTACCGGCCACATCAAGAACTGCAAGCTCTTTTCCTGTCCCCACAGCTACATATTTTCCGTCTGGACTGTAACTTATGCAGTCATGAGCGTTCGAACGTCCTTCACTTATGTTTTCAGGATTTGTGTCTCCAAGCTCATATTCCCAATAAAGGTAGGGTGAAGACTTTTCATAGGATATCTCATTTCCATGATTAGACTCGCTGCTTGAGTTTTCTACTGTGTTTTCATCGCCTTCATCCGATGATATATTATCGGAAGATATTATTTCGGAAGATACGCATCCTGAGCAAATTAAAAAAATAATTGTAAGTGTAAATGCCGGTGAAATAATCCTCTTTTTCATTTTAAGTCCTCTCTGATTCTCAGGCTCTTTTGATTTCATTATTGACTATAGACTTTCAGGCCTGATATGCTCAAAAGGTTCATGTGCTCGGTGCTGTTGTCCCCGAGCCCTGCACTCACTTTTACAACCCTGATATTTTCAGCAGGGCCGCAGTATCTGGTATAATCCGCAGCTAGATCTCTTTCAACCGGACCCATCGGGATTCCGGAGATTATAGTAGATGGGGAAAAACGCCGCCTGTTTTCTTCATCACGGTAAAATTCGCCTTCAGACTGCGGATTTCTGCTCCCTGCTGCAACATAGTAAATGGATTTATGGTCACTGAACGAGACCTTTAACCAGAGGCTGAAGTTATCCGTATCCTGCCCATTCCATCTCCAGGAGATCTTTCCGGGATGCAGACTTAAATTTTTGTTCCATACTCCTTCTCCGGTCTGTGCAGAGTCTTGAGTGTCCAGATAGAGTGCGCTGTTTTCGCATCTGAGGAAGTCTCCTCCAATCCCGGAGATGTCCTCAAAAGTTTCCTCGTAAATTATCTTTTCAGTCGAAGCTGTTTGAAAATACAATAGCGCCATAACTGCGAAGAGCAGGAATATGAATATCAGTACAGTTTTTTTTCCAGGCGACATAAAAAATGTTCTTAATCTCCCGGTTAATAAATATTTCTAAATTATCTGAAATTTTACAAATATAATCATACTTTTATTAAAATTATGGCTACTTATTAGAACTAATTTTAAAAAATATATTTGTAGATAAATGAATCTTAGATCTGGTCAAAATTGAGCTATTTTACTTTCCAGCTTATTTTTTTCATATTTTCAATGCTTAATGGCTTCTATCTAAATAGAATTATGAGTGTGGAATGATGAAGTCCAAAAATCGCTTTATTTTTTCAGCTCTTTTTTGCATTCATTTGTTTTCTTGAAAGCTTCAAAAAAACGAAAAGATTATTTAGTAATACTAATGTTGCCATTGTTATGTACAATATTCAAAATAATCACTATATTTTGCGACTCATGCATACAATTTTTTTCTTACTAATGGTTTTATTTATTACCATTCCTGCGGAAGGTGCTATTGAACAGCGGGGTCAGATACTGAATATTTCAGCAGGAGATCACCATATTCTCAATGCAGAAAACTGCCCGGGTTTTTATTATTCAACTACTTCCGGAACGTATTACGAGTCTCTGGAACTTACCTTTTCGGAAGACGGGTTTATTGAGACTGGAGATGCAATATATACCTGTAAAGTTACTTCCGGTTCAACTGCTTTTTTCGGGAAGAAATATAAGGTTCTTGAGGACGGGCTAATCACTGAAAGCCTTATCAGTTCAGGCAGCAGGGATCTTCAGCGGGGAAATGATTTTGATCTGGGAAACGGCCGTAAACTGGTTCTTGAGGGTGTGAATGGGAACTACGCCCTGCTTGACTTTCAAAAAAATTCCATATCCATTACTAACAAAACCGTAGAAGAAGGCTCGAAATTTAACTTCACTACAGAGGTCGATGGCACGGAATATGTGATGCTTGAAGGTACTCTGGAAAAGGTCCTCGACAGCAAGGATCCCATTGTGCGCCTTAAAAGTGTAAACCATTATTCGGATACGCCCATTAAGATCGAAAAGGGAGACGAATACGGCAGGTTTGAAGTCACTGCAGTTACGAACAAAAGCATCGAGTTGAAAAACAGCGCACCTATAAGGATGCAGCCTGAAGACCATATAACCATTCTCGACGACCTTATTGATCTCAGAGTTGCTGATAATGTGTATCGGGCGTGTTCTTACAACATGACAGCAGATACCATAAAATCATACAAGATCAGGGGGACATCCTTAACTGTAAACCGTTCTGACTCCTCTCCTGATTCCTGCATCTGGACAGCAGACTCTTTTGGCATGCTTTTTTATGACTCTGAATACGACCTCAGTACTGAAAGACTTGAGATGTCTCTTGATGCGGAAAATGATTGGATCTCCGAAGGGAACCTAGTTTATGAATCCGTGCCTGTTAAGGTAGCATATGAGAATCCTGAAATGATGGATTACGAAGTTGAGTGGTTCAATCAGGGATATTCCGTGCTAGGCTGGAACGGTAAAGAATATGCGCATCTGGGGGCCGATAAAGGGATTGTAAATATCCTTCTGGAAGAAGATGACAGGATTCTCTATCCTGATGAAGAATATGACCTGAAAGAAGGATATACCCTGAAAGTCACGGATCTGGATTCAGATAATGCATGCCTTACTCTTTCCAGGAACAACCTTCCTGTTTATTCAAGTATAATCTCTCCGGGTAAATCGGCAGATCTGGGCACTCACACCTTCCTCTACAAAAAAGAATTAAATGGTGTTGAGGTCCCCCTCTTTTCCGTATATGTTGACAGCGTCATTCAGGGCAAAGAACTCTCTGCTGTTAACCTGAAACATCTCCTGCATTTTTCTGACAGCCCGCTTGAACTGAATTATGGAAAGAGATATGGAGAGCTTACCGTTGTTGAGACTTATCCGAAACTCAGGCTTGAAAATAAGCATGCTGTCTGGTCCGGTTCGGATATCAATGTAACGGAAGATATCTGGATCGGCATGTTTGAAAAAACGACTTCTGGGAAGCGTTCAGTCACCTTTTACCCTTACATGAATAAAGTGGAAACTGTTGAGTCTATCCTTCCTTCCGTTTCAGGCTGGTCCATACCTGCTATGAGCATTGAAGAATACCTGACAGGAGCCTGAAAACCCACTGAGGTAAAACCATGAGAAAACACAACACTGCTGTCTATCCCTTTACTGCCATAGTCGGGCAGGAAAGAATGAAAAAAGCCCTGATCTTAAACCTCATCAACCCTAAACTGGGCGGAGTTCTTGTCAGGGGGGAAAAAGGAACTGCCAAATCAACTGCAGTGCGGGCTCTTGCCAACCTCCTGCCCGAAATAGAAGTAGTTGAAGGCTGTAAATTCAAATGCAATCCTGAAAACAGAAACAAATTATGTGAAGAATGCCTTGAAAAGCTAAAAGACGAGAGCCTGAGGGTTTCCCGGATAAAAATGAAGGTTGTGGACCTGCCGGTAAGTGCCACTGAAGATAGGGTTGTCGGGACTCTTGATATCGAACATGCCATCAGGAAAGGGGAAAAACGTTTCGAGCCTGGAGTGCTTGCGATGGCGCACAGGGGCATTCTATACGTGGACGAGATCAACCTCCTTGATGACCATCTCGTAGATGTGCTCCTTGACTCTGCTGCAATGGGAGTAAATACCATCGAGCGTGAAGGAATCTCTTATTCCCATCCTGCGAATTTTGTGCTCGTAGGCACCATGAACCCGGAAGAAGGAGAATTGAGGCCTCAGTTGCTGGACCGCTTTGGTTTATGCGTGGATGTAAAAGGTATCAGTGACGTGTCGAGAAGAGTTGAGCTTATAAAATACAGGCTCAGTTACGAGGCGGATCCTGAAACTTTTGCATCAAACTGGCAGGCTGCCGAAACTGAGTTATGCGGACAGATTCTCAATGCGAAACAGTTGCTTTCCGAAGTCAGGATTTCCGATGATATGCTTGAGCTGATCAGTCAGATCTGTGTTGATATGGGGGTTGACGGGCACAGGGCGGACATAACAATGATGAAAGCCTCGATAACCCTTGCAACTTTTAATGGCAGAACAGATGTCCGTGAAGAAGACGTGAAAGAAGCTGCAGAGCTTGTGCTCTCTCACCGAATGCGCAGGAAACCTTTTGATTCACATTCCGATAAGCAGGATAAACTTGACGAGAGTATTGAAAATCACAGGGAGAAACAGAAAGAGAAAAATAAAGAGAAAGCGCAAAATAGAGATCAAAATAAACAGGAACCACAGAAACAGGAACGTAAAGAAAACACTGAAAAAACTCACGAGCATCCTGAAGAGTATCAGTCGGAAAACAAACAGAATCAAACTGAGGGACAGCCTGACGCTTCCTCAGAAACTATTTTTTCTACTGGGGAAAGCTATCAGGTAAAGCAATTGACGCCAGAGTTCCTGAGGGCTGACCGGAAAGGGTCAGGAAGGCGCAGTAAAACCTTTACAAGCTCCAAACAGGGCAGATATATAAAAAGTACAATTCCTCACGAAAAAACTACGGATCTTGCATTTGATGCTACTCTGAGGGCAGCTGCCCCCTATCAGCTCACACGTGAAAAGAACGGGAACTCCGTAATAATTCACAAATCTGATTTCAGAAAAAAGGTCAGGGAGAAAAAGATCGGTAATCTTGTTCTTTTTGTGGTGGATGCCAGCGGTTCTATGGGAGCCAGGCAGAGAATGGTTGCTTCCAAAGGTGCGGTTCTTTCGATGCTTATGGACGCGTATCAGAAACGGGACAAAGTCGGACTTATTGCATTTAAAGGAAATAGTGCAGAAGTGCTGCTACCTCCGACGTCCAGCATCGAACTGGCTCAAAAATATCTTCAAGAAATGCCTACGGGCGGAAAGACTCCTCTATCCAGGGGGCTTGTTAAAGGGTATGAGGTCATAAAAACAGAACTCCGGCGTGATCCTGATACATGTCCTTTCATGGTTTTGATTTCTGACGGCAGGGCAAATGTAAGCATGAACGGAGAGTCTCCTCTTCAGGAGATAACTGCAGTCGCTTCCATGCTAAAGGAAGAAGGCATACAGTCTGCCGTGATTGACACGGAAAGCAGTATGATAAAGTTCGGACTTGCACAGCAAATCTCTACAGCTCTTGGAGCCACTTACCTGACTCTTGAGAATTTAAAAGCAGATTCTATAGTTAATGCTGTTAGAGCTTCAGCTCCATTTGACCTTGTGTCACCTTCAGGCGCTTTTTCGGTTTGAGTTTTCCAGGGCTGGCTATTTTTCGTGTCTGGCAGGCTTTTTCAATATAGGGCTTCATTTCCCAAAAATACAACAAAAGCTATATGTCTACCTTAAGCTTTAAACCATGCCTATGGATTTTCAGATCTTGGATGCAGATTACGAAATCGTTGACAGTAGCCCTGTTATCCGCCTCTTTGGCAGGGGAGCCGACGGAAAAAGTGTATGCTGCTTTGTCCCGGATTTTGAGCCTTACTTTTATCTCAAGGCCTCAGGAGACCTACACGCTGTAGCAAGAATTATCAAAGATACTTTTGAGCAGGTCAAAAAAGTCGAGATTGTTGAAAAATTCGAGCCTGTAGGCTACCAAAAAGAAAAAACAGAGATGCTCAGGATTACTACTAACCTGCCGAGGGATGTGCCTGAGATAAGGGACGAAATTCTGAAAGTCCAGGATGTTGTAAAAGCCGAAGGCTACTGGCAGGTTTATGAAAGTGATATCCTTTTCCGAAACCGCTTTTTAATTGACAGGGACCTTGGAGGCATGGTCTGGATTTCCGCAGAAGGAAAAACGGTTGATCCTGTCAGGTATTTGAAGGCGGGTTCCGGGGGCAACTCCCGTTGCGAGAAATTCGCATGTGATACTTCAATCCTCGGCTCTGAGCTAAGAAGAGTTGAAAACCTGGCCATTGCTCCTCTGAGGTACCTTTCTTTTGATATTGAGTGTCTTCCCCTTGACGGTGGAATGCCTTCTCCGGATGTCTCTCCCATAATCATGATCAGTTTCTCTTTCGAGCCTGAGTATAAAGGACATAAAACCCTTATCCTGCTGGCAAAACCTGCTGATGGTATGAACGGGGATGTCTGGCCCTGTAAAGACGAAACTGAAATGTTAAACCGCTTTTTCGAAATCTTCTGCGAGTACGACCCAGATATTGTTGCAGGATATAACCACCAGGACTTCGATATTCCTTACATAACTGACAGGGTCAAAGCCCTGAGCGCAAAAGGTGAGTCAATCAGTCCTGTTGTCGGCAGGGACGGAAGCCATATAGGCTATAGAAGGTTCGGGCTCATTACGCGGACAGAGTTTAAAGGAAGGGTGGTTGTGGACGCCCTCCCGCTTGTAAGGAGAGCTTTCAGCCTGAAGCAATATACGCTGAGAGCCGTTTCAAAAGAGCTTCTGAACCGTGAGAAACTTGATGTCCCTCCGCTGGAAATGGAAGAGCACTGGAATGACTCCGGAGAGAAGTTCATTAAATTCGTTGATTATGCACGCAGGGATGCCGAGCTTGCACTTGAGCTTGTCCATCAATTGAGGCTTCTTGACAAGTATATTGCCCTTGCCCAGGTAAGCGGGAGCCTTCTTCAGGAGATTGTTGACGGGGGCCAGACTTCCATGGTTGAAACCCTTCTTCTCAGGGAATTCGGGTTAAGAGAAAGGGTAATTCTTCCAAAACCAGGGGACGAACTGTCTGCAGAAAGGTACGATATGAGTTCTGATCTGAAAGGCGGGGAAGTGCTTGAGCCGAAAAAAGGGCTTCTGGAAAACGTGCTGATCCTTGACTATAAGTCCCTTTATCCGACAATTATGATGGCTCACAACCTGTGTTACACAACTGTTGTAACCAGAGACCGTCCTGATGGGGATACTATAAAGCCTCCTTCAGGTGGAGAATTCGTGCCTCCGGAAGTTTTCAGGGGAATTGTGCCTTCCATTCTTGAAGACCTTCTTAATAAGAGGGGAGAAACAAAGAAGAGGATGAGAAAGGCCTCGGACGAAAACGAATACCGCGTACTTGATGCTACCCAGCTCGCTATAAAAATCCTGCTGAACAGTTTTTATGGCTATTCGGGATATGCCAGGGCGAGGCTTTACAGCCTGACGCTTGCAAACGCAGTAACCAGTTTTGGAAGAAATAATATTCTCAATACTCGTGACCTCATTAACAATAGAATAGGAAAAATCATACTCAGGGATTCGACAGCTTTACTTCTTGAAGAAGCAGGAGAAATTTCTTCTCAGGATAGAATCATTGAACTCTCAGTTGCTTATGGGGATACTGATAGTGTTTTTGTGCACTGCAGGTCAAAAGGAGGCCTTTCCCTTGAAGAGATCAGCCTTATAGGGGATCGGATTTCAAAAATTGTTTCGGCTTCTCTTCCAGACCCTATGGAACTTGAGTTTGAGGCTATTGCAAAACGCGCGGTGCTCATTGCAAAAAAACGATATGCGCTCTGGCTTTTTGAACCCAAAAATTCCGGATGGGAAGACAAAATCAAAGTCAAAGGCATGGAAACCGTGCGCAGGGACTGGTGCGAACTGACATCAATTACTCTTAATGAAGTTCTTAAACTCGTGCTCGTAGAGGGTAACGTTGACCGGGCTGTTGAACACGTCCGTAAAGTGGTCAGTGATGTCAGGAATCTTGACCCCCGAAAAGATACCGAAATTGTCGAAAAACTTATCCTTACCAGGACACTTACCCGGAAGACTGACAGCTATAAAAACAAGCAACCTCACCTGACAGTTGCGGAAAACCTTAAAAAACGGACAGGAGTCATGCCTACGATAGGGACAAGGATTCCCTTTGTTATCGTTGCAGGGAAAGGCCTCTTTGTAGACCGCGCCGAAGACCCTGATTACGTAAGGGAACATAATGTGCCTATAGATGTTGATTATTATGTTAAGAAACAGATCCTTCCTCCCGTTGAACGCATACTGGAAGTTTTCGGGGTCAATGTTTCG
Source organism: Methanosarcina hadiensis (assembly GCF_046529725.1). Lineage (GTDB taxonomy): Archaea > Halobacteriota > Methanosarcinia > Methanosarcinales > Methanosarcinaceae > Methanosarcina > Methanosarcina hadiensis. The sequence goes on from NZ_CP136241.1 coordinate 245,895, forward strand.
TCCCTTGACTTTGACTCGAAACAAAAAGGGCTCTTCGATTTTGAAGCTAAAAAACCAGAAGTAAAAAAACAGGAAAAACAAAAGGTTTACTCTCAAAGAAAGGCCCTAGGAATTGCACAGGAAGAAAAAGTCCCGTGCCAGGAAAACGGGCGTGCTGAGCAGCGTTCCCTTTTTGACTTTTAATATTATTAGCTCCGGCTAGCTGGTTTTTCCCGAAAACCGATTTGCGTTATTTCAAGGATGCCCTTTATATTCCTGTTTTTTCCTTTCCGGCAGCCTGGTCCTGCTCAGGATTAAATCTGCCTGCTCAGGATTAAATCCGAATGGACCTGCCTGGAGTTAAACCAGGATAATTACTCCTTTCCGTAAAAACAATTTTCCCTATATTTGATTGCTAAAAATATTCTTTTGTTTAAGCGCTTTTTTCCCTTTTTAGCGTCTCGCTTATCAGTTTTGAAGATTCTGGTTAATTATTATATGCTTTATATACTTACTATATAGTTATTTTGTTTCCTAAGGATTTCTCTTTTGTATATACCTCTTCATATTATATATGGCGAATCCTTATATATTTCTCTCATTTTATTATCTTCTATCCTGAAAATGATACTGTTAACTGTAAATTGTTAGTTTATTATTATTTATTTAATGGAGTATGTGTAACATGGTTAATAATTTAAAAACATATACCGTCCTCACGTTACTGGTGCTTGGACTCGTATTTCTGGGAATCGGATGTACCGGAAATGAAAATGGTGAAAGCTCTCAGGCTGGGGAAGCCTCTTCCGATGCAGCTCCTGAAACCAGGACTTCTGCCGCCGGGTCACAGAGCATTACCCTGAAAGGTTCAGACACTGTCCTCCCGCTTGCCCAGGCTGAAGCTGAAGAATTCATGCTTGAAAACTCTGATAAAAGTATAACCGTTACCGGTGGCGGGTCCGGTGTTGGAATTACAGCTCTCATTGACGGTGAGGTGAATATTGCTACAGCCTCAAGGGAAATTAAAGCTGAAGAAATAGAAACTGCTCAGGCAAACGGCATCAACCCTGTTGAGACAACCATTGCTTACGACGGCATTTCAGTCGTTGTGAACCCCGAGAACCCTGTTTCCGAACTTACCTTTGACCAGCTTCGCGGCATCTATAATGGGACCATAAGCAACTGGAAAGATGTTGGCGGCGAGGATCTGAAGATTGTTGTGATCTCCAGGGACAGCAGCTCAGGCACTTACGAATACTTCAAAGAAGAAGTATTGCAGGGAGACGAATACCGGCCTGATGCACTTACCCAGCCTGCAACAGGCGGGATTGTGGGAGAAGTTTCCCAGAACCCCAATGCAATCGGGTATATTGGTGTTGCATACCTTGATGACAGTGTAAAAGCCTTAAACCTGGATGCCGGAAATGGCTCCGAAGCCCCAACCTCTGAAAACATCCTGAGCGGCGCATATCCTCTTTCCAGAGCTCTCTACTTCTATACTAACGGCGAACCATCAGGTCTCACGAAGGAATTCACCGATTTTGTACTGAGCGAGACAGGGCAGAGCCTGGTCAGTGAAGTAGGATACTTCCCTGTAGAAAGGTAATGACGATAAAGAATAAATGAAACATAAGTGACGCAAAAAGTTGCTCAAGGGAAAAACATGTTTAACAGGAACTATAAGGAAAAGACAATCGAATCCGTTCTCTTCTCAGTAAGTGCCCTTACTGTCGTTATCCTTTTCCTTATATGCCTTTTTTTGTTCAGGGACAGTTTGCTTCTTTTTAAAGACACGTCCCTTCTGGACTTCCTCACCGGGAAGTTCTGGTACCCAACATCCGTGAACAGGCAGTTCGGGTTATTGCCTCTCTTCTTCGGCTCTCTTATTGTTACTGCCGGAGCAATTATTTTTGCAGTGCCTCTGGGAATTGCTTCTGCCATTTACATCTCTGAAATCGCACCCCCAAAGGTTGCAGATGCCCTGAAACCCTTTATAGAGATCCTTGCCGGGATTCCTTCTGTCGTATTCGGGTTCTTCGGGCTTGTTATCGTTGTTCCGTTTGTAAAAGATTTCTTTAATCTGCCTACCGGGCAAACCGCCCTTACAGGTTCCATTATGCTTGGAATCATGGCTCTTCCTACGATAATCACCATTTCTGAGGATGCCATAAGTTCGGTCCCCAGCACTATCAAGCAGGGCTCTCTTGCTCTTGGAGCTACGAGATGGCAGACCATATACAGGGTTATAGTCCCTGCAGCTCTTTCCGGAATTTCAGCCGCAGTAATGCTGGGCATAGGGAGGGCTATAGGAGAAACCATGACTCTAATGATGGTAACAGGGAACACAGCAGTAATTCCCTCTTTTCCGGGAGGTATTTTCGATCCTGTAAGGACGATGACTGCCACAATCGCACTTGAGATGGGTGAAGTTCCCCAGGGAAGTGCTCATTTCCATGCCTTATTTGCAGTAGGGTCTGTCCTTTTCATAATAACTTTCCTGGTTAACCTGATTGCGGATTCAATCAAAAAACGATACAGGTTTAAGGTGGACTGAAAGTGGAATTTGATTCAAAAGTAAATGAAAGCAATCATAAATCTATTCGGTTGCAGGGTGGATTGAATATAGGATTAAACGCAAGAACAAGTGAAAAAATCGCCTTTACCCTGCTCACCCTTTCAGCAATGACGGTAGCAGGTTTTGTGGTAATTATCCTTGCTTATATTATTTACAACGGCTACAGTGCAATCAGCCTTGAGTTTCTTACTGAAATGCCCCGCATGAGAATGACCCAGGGTGGAATCTACCCGGCAATCGTGGGTACTGTTTATCTTATCATAGGGTCAATGGCTGCAGCTCTTCCTCTGGGGATTATGGCTGCCATTTATCTGAACGAGTACGCAGGAGAAAACCGTACTACCTGGTTCATAGAAATGGCAATCAACAACCTTGCAGGAACCCCTTCCGTAGTATTCGGGCTTTTCGGGCTGGCACTTTTTGTTAAGTATTTCGGGCTCGGCTCTTCTTTACTATCGGCTTGCCTCACTCTTTCCCTTCTTATTATTCCGGTAATTATACGTTCCACTCAGGAAGCGCTGATCGCAGTTCCTAATGAATATCGTGAATCCTCACTTGCACTCGGGATCAGCAAATGGCAGACTATAAGGCATGTTGTGCTTCCTGCGGCTATTCCGGGAATTGTTACAGGAATAATCCTGAGTATCGGAAGAGTTGCAGGGGAAACTGCTCCTATTCTTCTAACCGGTGCCGCCTATTTCCTTCCAAGGCTGCCTGACTCGGTTTATTCCCAGTTTATGGCTCTTCCATACCACCTCTTCGTGCTTGCTACCTCAGGGACAAATGTTATCCAGACCCGGCCCCTCCAGTACGGGACAGCTCTTGTTCTTCTGGCAATTGTGCTGGGGCTAAATATTGTAGCGGTCATGATCCGCAGGCATTACAGGCAAAAACTGAAAATTTGATTAAATTTTGAATAAAATCTCAGTTTGGAATCCATGAATCCATTCAAGTAAAGAATCTCTAAAATTACCAGATTCACATAATAATTGGAGTCAATAAATGACTGAAATCACTCAAAACATAGCTCAGCCTCATATAAAAGTAGAAAACCTTAATTTGTGGTACGGGGAAAAGCAGGCTCTTAAGGACATATCTCTCAAGATTCCTCGAAATAGTGTAACTGCTCTTATAGGCCCTTCAGGCTGTGGCAAGTCTACCTTTATCCGATGCTTAAACAGGATGAACGATCTTGTCAAAAACTGCAGGATCGAAGGTAAAGTGTTAATCGAAAATGAGGATATCTACGGATCAGATATCGATGTTGTTGAGCTCAGAAAGCAGGTTGGCATGGTCTTCCAGAAACCCAACCCTTTCCCAATGTCAATTTTTGAGAATGTGGCATATGGGCCCCGTATCCATGGAGTGAATAAAAAGGATATTGACGGAGTTGTTGAGAATGCCCTTCGTTCGGCTGCTCTATTTGAAGAAACCTCGGACAGGCTCAAATCTCCAGCTCTTTCTCTTAGCGGGGGGCAACAGCAAAGGCTTTGTATTGCCAGGACCCTGGCAGTAAAACCGAGGATCATTCTCTTTGATGAACCTACCAGCGCTCTTGATCCGATCTCCACTTCAAGGATTGAAGATCTCATCATGAATCTTAAAAAGGATTATACAATAGTAATCGTAACTCATAATATGCAACAGGCAGCCAGGATATCGGATTATACAGGGTTTTTCTTTATGGGAGAACTGATTGAGTTCGGTCAGACAAGACAGATCTTCCACAGCCCGAAGGAAAAGAGCACTGAGGATTACATTACTGGCAGGTTCGGGTGATAAAAATGGTCCGAGAACGATACCTTCAGCAGCTGGACCTGCTTAAAAAGTCCGTACTCTCCCTTGGGGAAATGTCCGAACTGATCTTTTGTGACTCAATGGAGGCAGTTATAGACCTTAATGTGGAGCTTGCCAGAAGGACTCTTGCCCTTGAGCCTGAAGTAAACAGACTCGAGGAAAAGATTGAGGTCTCTGTTTTTGACCTGCTTGCACTTCAGCAACCCATGGCAAGCGATCTCCGGCTTGTCGTGTCTGCACTTAAGATTTCAGCAGACCTGAAAAGAATAGTGGGGCTTTCAATTAATATTGCCAAAATCCCTGGAAAATTTGAAGGCGGTCATATAAAGCCACTTATAGATACCAAAAAGATGGCAGATATTGCAGCAGATATGCTTGAGAATTCCCTCAAGGCTTTTGAGGCCCAGGATGTCGAACTTGCGAGAGCAGCAGCAGCCCGGGATGAAGAAGTCGATAAGCTCTTCTATTCTGTGTGGGTTGAGTTGATAGAAATGATGGCAAAAGACACGAGCATTATTTCCAAAGCCACATATTTGCTTTTCCTGATCCGTTATATTGAAAGGATTGCAGATCACTGCTGTAATGTTTGTGAAAGCGTTGTTTATCTTGCAACCGCTGAACGCATCAAGCTAAATTGAAAAAGGTTTTTCTTCTCTTTTTTTGGACTTTTTTCCCATTTCTTCCCCTTTTTTCCTTTTTCTTTTTGTGTTCTGTTTATCCTATGCCTGGTTCTTACTCTGCTCTGATCATTAGTTTAAAACCATTACTTTAAAACTTTGGAAGTCATTTCTTTTATGCTGTTTCGACTTCCTTCTCGTTCCTTATTCTTAAATTCAACCCATGTATATGCTTTAAGTACGTTTTAAGCATATAGACGCCCATGCCTGATATTCACATCAAGAATACAAGAATTTACTATAATAACTCTCTTCAGACTGCCGAAATCATTATTGAGAACGGCAAGATTACAAAAATCGGAAAAGACTTCCGTATCTCAAGTTCGGATATGGTAATTGATGCAGGAGGAGCACTTACCCTGCCTGCCGGAATTGACGTTCATGTTCATTTCAGGGAACCGGGCATGGCCCTGAAAGAGAACTGGTACACAGGCTCATGTTCTGCAGCTGCCGGGGGCATTGCTACTGTTATTGATCAGCCTAACACCATACCTCCTACGACTGACAGACGCTCTTTTGAACAGAAGCTTGAGCTCGCCCAGAAGAAATCCATTGTAGATTTCGGTATCAACGGCGGAGTAACAGGAAATATCGAAAGGCTCAAAGAACTCTGGAAGCTGGGTGTTACTGCTTTTGGGGAAATTTTCATGGCTGAGTCTACTGGCGGGCTTAACATCGATGAGGAAGATTTTGAAGAAGCTCTGGCTGAGATCAAAAGGCTTGGAGCCCTTGCAACTATCCATGCTGAGGATGAAAAGATGCGTCTTGAACTGGAGCAGCTGCTGAAAGGGGAGGTTTCCTGTGATTACCATTCAAAGGTGCGCCCGAATGCATGTGAGGCATCGGCTGTCCAGAGTGCTCTTGAGCTTATCTCCAGGCTCGAAGTAAAGGCACATTTCTGTCATCTGAGCACGCTTGAAGCTGTGGGCATGATCCGGAAAGAAAAGTATCTTGCTAAGAGAGAAAATAAAGCAACCCTTTTTACATGTGAGGTCACTCCTCATCATCTGTTCCTTTCAACAAGGGACTGGGAAAGGCTCAGGTCCTTTGGCAAAATGAACCCACCTCTGAGGGGAAGCCACAGCATCAAAGCACTTGTAAACGGGCTGAATGACGGGACTATTGATATGGTAGCTTCTGACCATGCTCCGCACCTGGAATCTGAAAAAGATGTTGATATCAGGGCTGCCCCGTCGGGAGTTCCCGGAGTTGAGACTCTTATGCCTCTTATGCTTGCGGCGGTCAGGAAAAATATCCTGCCTCTTGCACAGATGATAATGGTTACAAGCTGGAACCCTGCAAAGGCTTTCGGGCTGGACTGCCTGGGTAAAGGAAGACTTGAGGTCGGGTTCGATGCTGACCTTATGATTGTGGATCCCAGGAACCTTCGACCCATACAGGCTGATATGCTGCACAGCAAGGCTGGCTGGACACCTTTCGAAGGCATGGATGCGGTCTTCCCTGAGTATACTCTGTCAAGAGGCGAGGTAATATGGATGGAAGAATCCATTAATGCAAAGCCTGGAAGGGGCAAATTCCTTGAAGGAAGCGGGAAAAGGTTAGAAGAAGATGAAGAAGACTGAGAGGAGACCGGATCAGATTAAGGTTCCGGAACTTTCTTTTTTAATTTATTTTTAGTATAAGTCAATTGAGTCAAGCTGTGAGCGCAACAGTTCCTGGTGCTTCTTTTCGAGGAATTTGTAGACTGCGCCGTGAGTGGCTCCGTCGAGCAACATCTTTATGGCTGTACGGATTATGGTGTTCTGTTCAGGGTAGCCAAGTATGGATACGGTTTTTCCGTAAACTGAAATCTTGACGTTTATAAGAGTTTCAGCAAGCTCTCTGGTCCGTCCGTTTCTTCCTATAATCCTGCCTTTTACGCGCTGGAGCTCTTTTGGAGTGTTGGCGACATCTGAAAGGTCAATTACTTCAAGCATCAGCATCTCGTCGTCAAGGATCTCAAAGGCTTTTTCCGGACTGAAACCTCTTCCTATGGCTTTGAGGGCTTCAAGAATCCTGAATTCTTTTAATGGATCTCCCTCGCAGGTAACATCGACTTTTCCGCTGTCACTATCGATTTCAAGCTGGCATGCGGTTTTGTCTTCGATGAACTTCTTTGTTTCTCCTTTCGGACCAATAATTACTCCGATTCTTTCTTTGGGGATTTTGACATACTGAGTCATGGTGTTTCCGCCTGTATTTTTGAAAGCAGTTCTTCAGGTTTATCCGTGATCCCATAGCGGCCGAAGAACCTGAGTATGTTTAGCACGTCTCTGTAGAGAAACTCTCTGGCGTTAGGATGTTCCAGGGTTACGGACTGTCCCATATCAATAAAGATAGGGCTCGTATCTGCCGGGTCAATGAGAATATTGTATTCACTCAGGTCAGCATGAACAAGGTTTGCTTCTTTATAGAGAAGGCGCATGTATTCGACGATTCGGTTGTATACTTTATTCACCTCATCGTCCTCCAGAGGCATATTCTTCAACAGAGGATAGGGTGTCTTTTCTTTTCCCATGAACTCCATGATAAGAATATTTTTCTCAGCAATAATCGGTTCAGGCACCCGTACTCCTGCGCTCTTTGCACGCTTCAGGTTTTGCAATTCCTTACGCGTCCATGCAAAAATAATATCTCGCCTGTTATTTCGGATGTTCGTGAAGCGAGGATCTTTCATAATATAGCCATCCATTGCCTTGAAAGTGCTGCTGGCCATCCTGTATATCTTTATTGCCAGTTCTTTTTCCTCGCCTTCTGCATAGAAGACATTGGCTTCCTTTCCGGTACTGATGGCTCCTCCCATTGATTTTATGATGCCTTTATTGGAAAGGGTATAAAGGATTTTAAGGGTAGGGACATCAAATACGTTTTCTTCTACTTTCAGACGGTCAGAGTCTTTTTCTCTTGCCCGTGCTTTGTCTTTAGCGCTATCTATACGCTTTACTTTTTCGTCCAGATCCCTGCTCATATTATCCTTTCAGGTATCCTTTCCTTTCAAGCCAGTCTACCTGTGGCCTTGTGTATTTCCATATTACGTCTGCCTTTTCATTCTGGAATTCCCATGGCACGGCGATAACGACATCTCCTTCTCTAATCCATGTCTTTTTCTTCATCGAGCCCGGAATTCTTCCCATGCGGACAACTCCATCCATACAGCGGAGCCTGAGCCTGTTTGCTCCAAGGAGGCTTTCAACGGTTGCCAGGATCTCATTATTTTCCCTGCGTGGAGTGCGTACTCTTGTTACCGTTTCCTCTGTACTGGGAGCTGCTTTTGATGTAGGTTTCTTTAAGTCTGCCAGTGTGATACCTCGTTATATGTATTTTGTAATTATTATTTTTGTAATTATTATTTCATTTTTTATTTTTATAACCTTAAATATCCCTATATCTCTTTCTCCGGGTTTTAAGGTTATTCGTCGTGCAGCTTTCAACTTCATGCTGTTATTTTAATGCTGCGCTTTTCTGCTATCCTTTAAGCACTTCTTATTATTATTTTTTTCTAAGTAGTCCATGGAGCGATAGGTATATATAATGGATGTGCCTTTGTATGTCTCACACGCAAGACAAGCGTGCACCGCTCTCGAATTATCGATTCCGGAGTGGAAGTTCAGGAATTAAAAAGCAAGATATAATCGTCTGTTATGTTGCTTTTCTTTACAAAATTCTCTGAATGATAAGCTTTATATACTAAAACTGATGTATATGTGTTTCCAGTCTCAGCATGAGTTTCTTTGTGCTGGTTGGTTTTTTCATAGTTAATTGGTTTGAAATTTCGTTCTTGAAAAGGCGAAATAGATATCTTTAAATACTATGGATGCATACATATATATTCCTGATCTAGTATGGTTCTATACATGCTAGGCAGTTTTTTCTCATAGTGATCTGGTGAAGGTCCTCTCTGCTCAACAGGGAGTCAATACCTTTAAATACTATGAGTGCGTAACTCTAACTTCCTGCATCATAAATGCAGAATTACTAATCATTAAAAATGGAGACAGAAGTTGTTTTCTGTCTGACGAGGATTTGTCGGTTCGGTTAATTCCGGGTGATAGTTGTTTCTAAACAATTATCGCGAAACGGACTATTAACTGAATTGATAGTTGTTAGTGCAAGTTTCTGCGACCAAGACCTTTATTTTGAAGTGTGCGATACATTAACAATTCTGGTTGATCCTGCCAGAGGTTACTGCTATCGGTGTTCGCCTAAGCCATGCGAGTCATATGTAGCAATACATGGCGTACTGCTCAGTAACACGTGGATAACCTGCCCTTTGGACCGGCATAACCCCGGGAAACTGGGGATAATTCCGGATAACGCATATGTGCTGGAATGCTTTATGCGTCAAATGGATTCGTCCGCCCAAGGATGGGTCTGCGGCCTATCAGGTAGTAGTGGGTGTAATGTACCTACTAGCCAGCGACGGGTACGGGTTGTGAGAGCAAGAGCCCGGAGATGGATTCTGAGACATGAATCCAGGCCCTACGGGGCGCAGCAGGCGCGAAAACTTTACAATGCGGGAAACCGTGATAAGGGGACACCGAGTGTCAGCATCATATGCTGGCTGTCCAGGTGTGTAAAATACACCTGTTAGCAAGGGCCGGGCAAGACCGGTGCCAGCCGCCGCGGTAACACCGGCGGCCCGAGTGGTGATCGTGATTATTGGGTCTAAAGGGTCCGTAGCCGGTTTGGTCAGTCCTCCGGGAAATCTGATAGCTCAACTATTAGGCTATCGGGGGATACTGCCAGACTTGGAACCGGGAGAGGTAAGAGGTACTACAGGGGTAGGAGTGAAATCTTGTAATCCCTGTGGGACCACCTGTGGCGAAGGCGTCTTACCAGAACGGGTTCGACGGTGAGGGACGAAAGCTGGGGGCACGAACCGGATTAGATACCCGGGTAGTCCCAGCCGTAAACGATGCTCGCTAGGTGTCAGGCATGGCGCGACCGTGTCTGGTGCCGCAGGGAAGCCGTGAAGCGAGCCACCTGGGAAGTACGGCCGCAAGGCTGAAACTTAAAGGAATTGGCGGGGGAGCACAACAACGGGTGGAGCCTGCGGTTTAATTGGACTCAACGCCGGACAACTCACCGGGGACGACAGCAATATGTAGGCCAGGCTGAAGACCTTGCCTGAATCGCTGAGAGGAGGTGCATGGCCGTCGCCAGTTCGTACTGTGAAGCATCCTGTTAAGTCAGGCAACGAGCGAGACCCGTGCCCACTGTTACCAGCATGTCCTCCGGGACGATGGGTACTCTGTGGGGACCGCCGATGTTAAATCGGAGGAAGGTGCGGGCCACGGTAGGTCAGTATGCCCCGAATTTCCCGGGCTACACGCGGGCTACAATGGATGGGACAATGGGTCCCTACCCCGAAAGGGGCTGGTAATCTCACAAACCCATTCGTAGTTCGGATCGAGGGCTGTAACTCGCCCTCGTGAAGCTGGAATCCGTAGTAATCGCGTTTCAATATAGCGCGGTGAATACGTCCCTGCTCCTTGCACACACCGCCCGTCAAACCACCCGAGTGAGGTATGGGTGAGGGCACGGACTCTGTGCCGTGTTCGAACCTGTGCTTTGCAAGGGGGGTTAAGTCGTAACAAGGTAGCCGTAGGGGAATCTGCGGCTGGATCACCTCCTAAGCATAACAATATCACCCGGATGCCGATAAACCGAACAAATCCTCAAATCAGAAATTCAAATGGTTCATTTGAATCCAGATGAATTTCTCCATTATAACAGTTTGTTATTCCAAATAACAAATTTTACAAATCATCAAGTGCACCCGGAAAGTAATTTTTCGGGGAAGGATGGATAGCCTGTGCGGAAACGCAGGCACATGAAGTCGTGTATAGGTGCTGTATATTGAACGCTAACTGGACCTGGTTAGGTATACAAGGAAATATGCTATCAGGTGGATGGCTCGGCTCAAGAGCTGATGAAGGACGTGCCAAGCTGCGATAAGCCCGGGGTAGGTGCATGGAGCCAATGAACCCGGGATCTCCGAATGGGACCTCTCCATAGTGATCAGTAATGATCGGGAACGCTCCGAATTGAAACATCTCAGTAGGAGCGGGAAAAGAAATCAAACGAGATGCCGTAAGTAACGGCGAGTGAAACCGGCACAGTTCAAACCGAATCCCTTCGGGGAAATGTGGTGTTGTAGGGCTGTTCAAAAGTCTCGCGGCAAAACCAAACTTGCCTGGAACGGCAGACCATAGAGTGTGACAGTCACGTAGGTGTAAGCCAACAGATGGGAACATGTCCCTGAGTACCGTGCGTCGGATATCGTGCGGGAATCCGGGGGGCACCAACCTCCAAAACTAAATACTACTTGAGACCGATAGCGAAATAGTAGGGTGACCGAACGCTGAAAAGTACCCCGAGAAGGGAGGTGCAAAGTGCCTGAAACCTGATAGTGATGGAACGATACGGCATGAAAGGATCTCTGATACGAAGGAAGTACCCGCGAGGGTATTGTACGAGTATCACTGCCAGTGTCGTATCTTACGTTTTGAAGAACGGGCCAAGGAGTGTATCTTGATGGCAATGGCTAACCTTTTACCTGGGCAGCCGAAGCGAAAGCAACATGTGCGCAACCCTCGGGTGAGGCACGACGTATACAAGTGCGTGGAGTCATCGGGGTACGACCCGAAGCCAGGTGATCTAGGCGTGGGCAGGTTGAAGCGTGGCGAAAGCTACGTGGAGGACCGCAAGCGGTGTTGATCTGCAAATCATTCGTGTGACCTGCGTCTCGTAGTGAAATGCTAATCTAACCTGGCATCCGCTGGTTCCTTCCGAAACATGTCGCAGCATGACCTGACTGGAGATTGTCGGTGGAGTAGAGCACTGATTGGCGGTTCCGGGGGGGAAACCCCTCGCCCGCTTGTCAAACTCCAAACCCACCGTCATCAAAGAAAGTCGGAGTCCGGACTGCTGGGGTAAGCTTGTAGTCCGTAAGGGAGACAACCCAGCCCGTGGTTAAGGTCCCCAAGTGTCGACTAAGTGTAAACGCTAAAGGGCGTCCCAAGCCCAAGACAGCTGGAAGGTTAGCTTAGAAGCAGCTACCCTTCAAAGAGTGCGTAACAGCTCACCAGTCGAGGTTTGGGGCCCCGAAAATTGACGGGGCTCAAGTCGACCACCGATACCACGGAGTACCGCAAGGTAATCTCGTAGGAAGGCGTTGTGTTCGGACTGAAGCAGGGCTGTGAAGTCCTGTGGACCGTTCACAAACGAAAATCTTGGTAATAGTAGCAGCATAGCAGGGTGAGAATCCCTGCCGCCGAAGGGGCCAGGTTTCCTCGGCAATGTTCGTCAGCCGAGGGTTAGTCGGTCCTAAGACGTACCGTAATTCGAGTACGCCAAAAGGGAAACAGGTTAATATTCCTGTACCATTTAGCACTGAGTCTGACGTCTCAGGGCAGGCCGAGCGGCGTCGTCGCGCCGTCTAAGCAGCGAATCCTGTGGAGAGCCGTAATGGCGAGAAGCGGGCGAATCTGTTATGGCAACAGTCGGCTGCACCCAGGGACCCGTGAAAAGGCAGCTAAATGTCCGTACCGAGAACTGACACAGGTGCCCCTAGCTGAAAAGGCTAAGGCGTGTCGGAGTAATCCAGTTAAGGGAATTCGGCAAATTAGCTCCGTAACTTCGGGATAAGGAGTGCCTGCTGTGAAGACAGCAGGTCGCAGTGACCAGGGGGCTCTAACTGTCTAATACCAACATAGGAAATTGCAAATCCGTAAGGACTAGTACAATTTCTGAATCCTGCTCAGTGCAGGTACCTGAAACCCCGGTTCAACGGGAAGAAGGGCCTGTAAACAGCGGGGGTAACTATGACCCTCTTAAGGTAGCGTAGTACCTTGTCGCTTAATTGGCGACTTGCATGAATGGATCAATGAGAGCCCTACTGTCCCTAACTGGAGTCCGGTGAAGCTTACATTCTAGTGCACAGTCTAGAGACCTCTAGGGGGAAGTGAAGACCCCGTGGAGCTTTACTGCAGCCTGTCGCTGGGTTGTGGTTCTGGATGTACAGAGTAGGTAGGAGGCGTCGAAGCGGGTGCGCCAGCATCCGTGGAGCCAACGTTGGGACACTACCCTTCTGGGACTACGACCCTAACTCTGCGAAGAGGACCCCGATAGGTGGGCAGTTTGCCTGGGGCGGGACGCCCTTGAAAAGATATCAAGGGCGCGCAATGGTTGACTCAAGCGGGTCGGAAACTCGCTGAAGAGTGTAAGAGTATAAGTCAGCCTGACGTTATTCAGCATAGCAGTGGATGACGAGACGAAAGTCGGTTCTAGCGAACTTTTGTGCCTCCTTGGTGGGGGCCAAAAATGACAGAAAAGTTACCCCGGGGATAATTGAGTCGTTGCCGGCAAGAGTACATATCGACCCGGCAGCTTGCTACCTCGATGTCGGTTCTTTCCATCCTGGCCGTGCAGCAGCGGCCAAGGGTGAGGTTGTTCGCCTATTAAAGGAGATCGTGAGCTGGGTTTAGACCGTCGTGAGACAGGTCGGTTACTATCTACTAGAGGTGCACGAGGTCTGCGGGTAAGCTGCTTTTAGTACGAGAGGAACCAAGCAGCGGCGCCACTGGTGTACCGGTTGTCTGACAAGGCATCGCCGGGCAGCTACGCGCTAAGGAATAAGAGCTGAATGCATCTAAGCTCGAACTCTGACCTAAAAAGAGACCTCATTAAGGATTCCGGTAAAAGACCGGTTTGATAGAAACGGGATGTAAGCACCAAGGCAACGAGGTGTTCAGTCCGCGTTAACTAACTATCCGTTCCTTCACCTAATTCAGGTCCAGGCGAAATTCAGTATGCAGCACTAAACACGACTTTCTTATTCCACAATCCATTTTATATGTTGAGTTTGGCGGCCATAGCGGCAGGGCAACTCCTGTACCCATCCCGAACACAGAAGATAAGCCTGTCCACGTTCCTTACTGTACTGAAGTGTGCGAGCCTTCGGGAACTCTGGATCGCTGCCAGACTCACCTTATAATACCTTATTTTAAAATCAATTTTAAATTACTTTTCTGAACGTTTTTCTGATATTTTTCAAGAATCCTTTAGTTCTAAATTCTATTTTCTATGCTTTTTGTTTAAGTCCTCTTGAGCGAAGCGAAAAGGACGCGTACTCCCGAGGCGCAATTCGGGGAGCGAAGCGAAAAGGACGCGTACTCCCGAGGCGCAATTCGGGTTCGGCAACTCTGGATCGCTGCCAAGCTCACCTTATAATTTTCCTAATTCTCAACTGATTTTAACTGCTTATTCTGATATTGTTTTTCTGATATTTTCTTTCTGATCATAATCCCATTGACTTTTTTTATCTACTTTGTCTACTTGAGCGAAGCTTAGTATCAATATCTTTAATTAGCCCTTTAGTGAAGCGAGATTTTTTCTTAGAATACATCCATCCAGCCTTTGATAAATACTACAAGTATAATCAGGGGAAGCACATAACTCACATAAGGTTTAAGCCATTTTGGAAACTTGATACCTTCCCTGCATCCGCTTCTTCCCTAAAGCTATTCCATCCCCAGCCTGACCTTCTGGTACAGAAAAGAACAAAGACAATGGCTCCTATCGGAAGAAGGTTATAGCTCAGGACGAAATCCTCCAGGTCAAGAATTAATTTGCCTTCCTCAAAAAGTGAAAAACTGCTCCAGGGACCGAAACCAAGTGCACACGGAAGAGATCGGATGAAGATCCCAATCCTGTTTATTAGACAATTTTTTTCTTTTCTATCTCCATTCATCAATTGTAAAGGCCGTGATATTCTCAATTACTCTCAGCTTCATTAACCACCCAATCTCAAACTCATGAAAACGGTATTAAGAGTTATCCGAAAAGTCAACAACGCATGTTGAAAAGCCATAATAAATCCATAATAGGGTATCCGTTGCAGTTTTGCATATTGCATATTGTAAAAGCTACATACAGTAATGGCTTTTCGGATAGGCTCTAAAACTTTTGTTGATCGAGACATTAGACTTATTTTAGGATAAACTCTACATATTGCTACATTATTTTGAGTTACGGCAAAGGGAATGAGTTAAAAGTATTAGATTCAAAGTCTAGTTAGTAGGAGTTCGCACGTTCTGATCACACCTTTCGCACCAAACTTTAAATTAATCTTATTTTTGCTAAAGTTAACTAATTTTTAATGTTAAAATCTATCTAAAAAGCCAATAACGGCACATTGAAAGGTTGGAATGGGATACATTTTCTCTATTTGGAAGGCTACTTGCTGATTATTAAAAAAGTTATAGGACTTTTCTCAAAGTTGTTCAGAAATTAATACCGTTTAAGTCATAGACTTTCTAAATATTAATAAAAAAGGAAATGTTAATAAATCTGAGTGTACTCCAATTTACACAAGATATATTAAATGTATTAAACTTTGATACAAATGTAACCCGAGCACTTATATTTATGCACAAATTGTTATAAATGTTCATGATTTGGTTGCCTCAGTACAACAAGCAAATATAAGGTAAGGAAAAGATGAAAACTCTAAAACTATTTGGTTATATTTCAGTAGCTTTAATTTGCGTTCTCACTTTAATATTCATAATACTCTATTATTATTTAGAAACTAGCAGTTCAATAAATATGCTTAATAAAGTTCAAGCTTTAACTTCTTTTCTTTCTCTCTTGTTTGGCTCAGCTGCGGCGATTGGAGGAGCAATTGCCACCATACAGGCTGCCTCTCTAGGATTAGAAATATCAAAAGCTCAAGAGTTACGAGATAGCACTGCTTTCTTGGAAGAAAGAGCATCAAACTCTATAAAATTATTCAGTAATCTACTTGTTTCTATCAGTGCACTGTATCCATATGGTATTAGCTTAGAGCATGCAACAATAGGAGACTTGGATGAACTAGAGAAAATGGTTACTCAAGAAAGCCCTCAAAGTGTACAAAAAGATATATATACTATCTAAGAAGATCGGGGATGTAGAGGAAGCAATTAAAAATGTTTTGCGAGATGAGTTTTCAAATTATTGTATCCAAGAGCAGGCCTCGATATTTAATGGAAAATTATCTTTTATATCTAAAACATTGATGGATATTGGTGTTCCCAAAAATGAAGCAGATATCTCCATTAAAGACCTTTCCAGCATAGTCTCTTTCTTTGAGATTGCAAGACTAAATCTTGAGAAATACAGTGGATCAACTCTTGTCATTGCGAGACTAAGCACAGTTTGCCCAAAATTACAACCATTCTATAAGGATTACGAGGATTCAAGTGTAAGTAGCTTTTTCTTTCTTGGAAATCTTATATTTGTATTTCAGAATCTGGCTGAAAAGAACGGTAAAGAAATAGATGCAAAGGAGAAACTATTCATAGCTTCATATGGAGCTGCAATTCTTCACGACCTAATAAAAATAATCCCTAGAGACAATGAAATTTCTAGTTATCTTAAAAAAGATATCCCTTAATTAATTCAACTTTAGAAACTCATAGAGTATACTTTGACCCGAATTACATTAGTTCTAGACCGCTTCTTAGTGCGATTGAAAATGCTGAACAAATCGGTAAAAGAATTGGGGATCTCTATATTGTTGTAGCAGATGGTTCTTGCTTAACAACTAAAGAGAAAGAAGATTGTCTACAGAAGTAAAACCTGTATGGAGACTTCATGCAACCTAAATACAGGATTAGGATATTACTATATTATTTTAGACATTAACAAAAAAGTGGTCTGTAGAATCTTAGAGCTAATTCTAGATCCAAAATATAGTATTTTACTCTCAACTTCATAACCATCTTCCAAATAATGAAAAAATGGCTAAAACTTTTGTTGATCTAGGCATAAAACTAATTTAAGTATAAGCTTATAAAATATAATCTAACTTATGTATTTTTTTCTATTTTTGTGAAGATAATATTAGTGTAGAATTCTTGGATAAATTAGCTAAAAAATTCTAATGCTTCTGACAACATATTTTCCTGCGAGATTTTAAGATATACCTTGAAAAAGGTATCTTGAGAACAAAATGTTGATAACAGCTTTTTTAAGATTAAGATCAAACAAAACAACTCAAAAATAAGGCATATAAAATCAAACTTTGTAAAATGAAGAAAAGGAATCAGGCAGAAGAGAGTGCCACAATGGCTTCTGCCAGATCTCCATTTGAGTCTTTCAGGGCTTTCCTGGCTTCTTCTTCTGAGACGCCGGTCTGCTCCATTACAAGTTTAATATCTTCGGCAGGGATTTCCAGAGATTTGGGGACTTCCTTTGCATCGCCTACAATCTGATATGTTTCCGAACCCTGGACTGTCATTATAGTGACGTTTGCGTTCTCAATAATAATGTTGGAGTCTGCAGTCTTTATAACAACTTCTTCAACATCCTTAAGTTCCTTAACATCAATCCCCATCTGCTTCATCATCTGCTTCATTTTAGCCGGGTTCATTCCCCGGCCTCCCACGCCTCCCATTCCTGGAAACATAGATTTCCCTTCTCCTCTGTATTATTTCTTTATTTGCTTCTTCAGGTTCGGGTACTTTATGTATTCAGCGCAGTCTGGCTTATTTAGTGGCAGCCGCCACATGTACCGCATCCGCCGCCTGCGCTGGGGTTGCGGATAAGGAAACCTTTTCCGTTTTCATCTTCGATGTAGTCGATGCTGCCCTCAGAGAAGCTTCTTTCGATATCCTTTGCCATTACCAGCTTTATTCCATTGCTTTCCATAGTGACGTCGTCTTCTTTAACTTCCTCGTCGAGGGCCAGTCCGTACTGTATTCCACTGCAGGCTACTCCAGCAACAAAGATCCTGAGCGCAAGGTCAGGCTTGCCTTCCTGTTCCAGCAGTGTTTTGAGTTCTGCTGCAGCTTTTTCTGTTACTTCGATCATTTATATGCACCTCTTTTTTTATTTTGATAAATTTAAAACCTGAACTATTTTAGTTTTTAAAGAATGCCATCCGTTACAGCTTACAGATAACTCCCAAGCATTATATAATCTTGCATCGAAAACATATAATGCTTGTGTGAAATGGCATCTTTTTTCCCCTGAAAAAGCCATATTAAGAAGTATTGATAAGCAGATGGCGGACTTTTTCATGAAAGTCCTTTTTTCTCCCAATATGTAAATATATTTTCTATATTATATATTTTTCTTCTGATAGATTTTCTGGCTCTTCCTTACAGGAATTCAGCATCTTCATCCACAGGCTCTTCAAGGACACTGGCGTTGTAAGCGTTGATCTCAAGAGAATTTCGTTTTCCTTTTACTTCCCACACCGGGATATAAACAAGATCCATACTGAGTTCTATTTCATCAGCCTTTGGGCTAATGCTTTTATGTTCATAGATAACTGCCTGCCCTTCAAGATTATTAAAGCGCATCTCGCGTGTATTTTCCTGTATAATTAAATCGAGAACTATCTTTTCTGCCTGCTTTTTATCTACATTCGGCCGTTTTACCTCATACTCTACTGCTGGAATTCTGGTCGGTATTCCAAGCCCCTCTATTTCCATATTTTCTTTTGACTTGTTCAGAGCGTTGAGAAAACCTTTTCCTTCCCCTGTGATACACACAACT
Organism: Methanosarcina hadiensis; assembly: GCF_046529725.1. Classification (GTDB taxonomy): domain Archaea; phylum Halobacteriota; class Methanosarcinia; order Methanosarcinales; family Methanosarcinaceae; genus Methanosarcina; species Methanosarcina hadiensis. The sequence continues at coordinate 264,471 of NZ_CP136241.1, forward strand.
TTTGACCTGAACTTTTTTTCTGCTTCAACATTGTAAGAATACTTCCAGAAAGGCACGAATTTTAATATAGCATCTTTAGGGTTGCTCAGGTAGGGTTTTGCGATAACAATAGCCTGATCTTTAGAAATTTTGGGTCCAACAGATTGAATGTTAAGCGTTTCATACTGTTCAACACTGGAAGCTTCATTTTCTTCCAGTCTTCTAAAGGGCTTTTTCTCCTCAACCGGGGGCACAATTCTTGATTCAAAATAAACTCTTTTTGCTTCTCTCTGCACTTCTTGAAGCGATACAAGTCCCCCAGCAGAGCAGGGCTCCTGTTCGAAGCTTTCCTCCTCCCAGCTATCTATGGCAAGCTCAGAAGCAGAAGCTGGTTGGTCCTGATAATCCATAGAGGACAGTCCGGATTCTGTCTGACAATCTTTGGATTTTCTTTCCATATTTGCCAGGACAGCTCTTCCTATCTGAAGGGCCAGTTCATCCCTGTCCCAGATGTATATCCCGAGTTCTGCAGCATAATCGGTTAGTTCTCCAGACGTTTTCTGGGTTATTACATAAATTCCTGTGCAACCTCTTATCTTTTCAGAAAAAGCTTTTATTTCCTCACAGTCTGGCGTCAAGGCACACATGACATACGCCTTATGCCCGTTTTTCTCTACAAGAATGTCGTACTGACTGGATATTATAACATTGTATCCGGATGATTTAAAAATATCAACAAGGAGGTCTAAAAGGTCTTGCTTCATGATTCTCACTTTCTTATGTCCTGCACAGCTAAAATAGTTTTTGTTTACAATTTAAATATAATTATCTCAAGACTTATTATACCGTATGTTTCCTTCTATGTTTAAATTCTCCCTTCCAAATGTACAACTATATAAGAAATCAAATCCTAAACAGGTATGTATGAGTGGGATACGGCTTGGAAGGGATTCGTTTCATACCTATGAAGAGGGAATAAAAAAAGAATGGATTATAGGAAATGGGATTGGAGGATATGCTTCATCTACAGTCATAGGAGCCGGGGCAAGGACTTATCACGGGCTTCTTGTAGCAGCTCCGCAGAATTCACCTGGCAGGGTCTTACTGCTTTCCTCTCTGGACGAAGAGCTTTCTCTTAATGAAGAGGTTTACCAGCTTGCAACCCATAAATATCCAGGTACAGTTTATCCAGAAGGGCTCACCTATCTTTCCAAATTTATTCTTGCACCTGCTCCTCTCTGGGTTTACCAGCCCGGAGACTTTACCATGAAAAAAAAGATTTTCATGGTCCATAATAGTAATATGACCTGTATTCTTTATGAGGTCAGATGCCGCAGAGAAGGGGCTTTATTGAGGATCTCTCCTCTGGTAAACGCAAGAAGTTTCCACGGAACCACCCGTTCTAAGGATATTTCATTTTCTCAAAGGACCGAAACCAATGGAGTGAAACTGGAAAGTTCCAATGGTTTTACTTTCTGGCTCTCGTCCAATCTTCATTACCATGCCGATCCAAAATGGTACTACAACTTCGAATATGATATTGAAAAAGAACGGGGGCTTGCTTTCCAGGAAGATAACTTCAATCCGGGTTATTTTGAGAGTAAACTTAAATTGGGAACCTCTTATTTTTTTATTGCCGCTTCAACTGAGAACATTTCTTCACTAACTCTAGAAAAAGCTGAAGAATTTTATACCCGAGAGATTTATAGACAGAACCTTTTCGCTTTCAACTCAAGGCTTACCGAACCATTTGCCCTCAAGCTTCTCAGGGCAACCGACCCTTTTATCGTAAAACATCCTCTCACAGGTGAAAAAACGATAATCGCAGGTTATCCATGGTTTTCAGACTGGGGGAGGGATGCAATGATCTCTTTGCCTGGCCTTGTTTTGATCCCACGCCGTTTTGAGGACGCCAGATCAATCCTTAAAAATTTTGCCAGCAACTGCAGGCGGGGTTTGATTCCCAATAATTTCCCGGCTTTCGGAGGAGAGCCCATTTACAATACAGTCGATGCATCGCTGTGGTTTATTCATGCTCTGAGCCGTTATTTTGCATATACGGAAGATTTTCTGTTCCTCTCAGATATCTGGAAGACAGTCGAGGATATAATCGATAACTATAGCAGAGGGACGGATTTCGGGATTCGGATGGATTCCGATTATCTTATCCGGCATGGTCCTCAACTTACCTGGATGGATGCTAAAGTAAATGATGTTCCTGTGACTCCAAGGGCATGTAAAGCCTGCGAAATTAATGCTCTGTGGTATAATGCTCTCAGAACTGCTTGTAGAATGGGGGATCTCCTCGGCAAAGAGACATCTTCGTACGAATCTCTTGCAGCCGGGGTAGCCTCTAATTTTGAAATGGTCTTCTGGAACCCTGAAGCTAACTGCCTCTTTGATACCGTATCTGAAGATGGGGCAGGAAATCAGATTAAAGATCCTTCAATCCGTCCGAACCAGATTTTTGCAGTTGCGCTCCCTTACACAATGCTATCTCCTGAAAAAGAAAAAGCTATTGTGGACAGAGTGGAAAAGGATCTGCTCACTCCTTTCGGGCTAAGGACACTTTCAATGGACAATCCTTCTTATACAGGACTTTACAGGGGCGGATCTGAATCCAGAGACTCAGCTTATCATAATGGGACGGTCTGGCCATGGCTTCTCGGACCCTATGTTAAAGCTTACCGGAAAGTGCACAACTATTCAAAAAAAAGCCTTGAGGATATGCGTGCCCTTCTCCAGGGCTTTGACCCCCATCTTGAAACTGCAGGTATAGGTACGGTTTCAGAAGTTTTCGATGGCGATTTCCCTTACTCTCCTGGAGGCTGCATAGCCCAGGCATGGAGCGTTGCAGAGATTCTAAGAGCATATGTGGAGGATGTCCTGGGGATTAAACCATAATGGATTTTGCTTTTTAAATATCTCAAAAAAAGAAATTTTTTGTCCTTTAAAGGACATGAATTTTTAAATTTTTTAACTTACTTTTCTAATTATATTTTTGACTCATTTTTTAGGTTTAGCAACTCTTACAGTAGCCTTATCAGTTCCCACAGCGTTTTTATCATCTGTTACCTTGAGGGTGACAGTATAGGTTCCTGTAGCTAAGTATATGTGTTTTGTAGTTGCACCTGAACCTGTGCTTCCGTCCCCGAAGTCCCAATTATATGATGCAATACTTCCGTCAGAATCATACGAAGCTGAACCATCAAAAGTTACTGCAGTCCCTGTGGTACCGGTATAGGGACCTCCAGCTTCAGCTACTGGCGGATTGTTTACAGGTTGTTGACCTTGGATGTAATCAAGTGAGGCTTTTGCATTAATTAGCCCGTATCCGTAACTTGTGTCCCATCCATTTGCTCCCAAATCCTTTGTTGTAGACTCAATTGCAGCTCTTACTTCATCGGGCTCGTTTGCTCCTCTGGATATCAACAAGGCGGCAACACCTGACACATGTGGGGTTGCCATGGAAGTGCCTGAAAAGAACCAGAAACCAAAGTCTTTAGGGTTTTTAGTATTGGGGTTGAATGTATTCTGGAGGATTCCATCTCCATATCCATCTCCATCCCTGTCAATCCCATCGCCCCCAGGAGCCACAACATCAATAGCACCTCCGTAATTTGAATAATCTGCCAGTGATCTTTCAGAGTTGATAGCCCCAACAGCGATGCATTTTTCATAGGCTGCAGGATAGCTGACCGTTCCAGTTGCATCATTCCCTGCGGCTGCAACTATTGTAACTCCTTTACTATATGCATAGTAGAGAGCATCGTCAAGAACCTTGCCCGGGTAATATCCGGGGGGATATCCAAGACTCATACTTATAATCTTTGCACCGTTATTTGTTGCGAAATATATCCCATCAACGAGCTGCTGGAGTGTACCACTTCCCTGTTTATTAAGGACTTTTACGGGCATTATGGAACATCCATAAGCCATACCAGCCACACCATAATTGTTATTGGTACTCTGGGCTATGGTTCCGGTTACATGGGTCCCGTGGGAGTTATCGTCGTTTGGGTGAGCATCATTATTGACAAAGTCATAACCTGAAACAAAATTTGTGTTCGCAAGGTCAGGAGCTTTTCTGTATATGGAGTAGTCTTCGTATGCAACTCCTGTATCAAGCACTGCAACGATCACTCCGTCTCCTGTGGAAATATCCCATGCAGGCTCAAGGTTAACTCCACCACCGGATCCTGTTTCTGATGACTTGAAATTCCACTGGTACTTATATAATAAGTCATTGGGTACCATAAACGCGTTCGTAACGGCATTCGGTACGGCGTATTCAACATTCGGATTTTTGCTGTAGGTCTCTACCATTTCTTCAACAGTTTTTGTTGCTGGGATTTTTAATATCTTGAACCCTGCGTAAGGGCTGGTATAAGTCACCTGTGCCCCATACCCACCGTTAATACTCTTTATTTTTTCTTCAGAAATTCCCGGGCTAAACTTCACAAGGATTTCTCCTGGTACATACCTCTGGTCACCGGGTACATCGACTGTTGATTTTTCAAAGATATCATAAGATTCGCTATCCACTGCATAAACTGGAATGATCAGCCCTATTAACAATCCACACAGTATTACGAGAAGCAAAATCATGCTTCTAAATTTGAAACTCATTCTTCTCACCCACAAATTCAATAATTTGCTGCCATCTATATTTTTTTTAGACACAAAGGCTAAAATTTGTCTCTTCCAGAACATTTTAGATAACTAAAATATATATATCTTTGTAAATTTTATTGCTTATTTTACATAATTGAGATATTATCATCTTTTGGCAGAGTAGGATATTATTTCCAGGATGAGATTTAATTTCAATACTTTAAATGTATATAGAGAAATATTCTTAGAGAATGGTGATAAAAATGCCTTTAAATTGCTTTTTTCGTTTTTTTAAAAAAGATTATGGTTTTTTCATATCATATTCTTTACCTAAAAAAATCATTTTTTTGTTCTCTAAATTCCCCTCTATCTTCAAAAATTTTTTCTTAAACCCCCCTTTTTATACTAGTTTGTCAATTTATCTCGCATGATTGACTTTGATACTTTGAAATACGAAAACGGTTTGATTATTGGCATTGTTCAGGACCAGAGAAGCAAAGAGGTCTTAATGTGTGCCTATATGAACCGGGAAGCCCTTGAAAAAACCGCAGAAACAGGAATTGCTCATTTCTGGAGCCGCAGCCGGCGGAGTCTTTGGAAAAAAGGTGAAACATCCGGGCATTTGCAAAAAGTAAAGGAAATAAGGATTGACTGCGATATGGACTCAGTTCTCCTGCTCGTGGAACAGGTTGGAGGTGCCTGCCATATGGGGTATAGATCATGTTTTTACCGAAACCTTGATGGAGAGGTAGTTGGGGAAAAGGTCTTTGAGCCTGAGGACGTTTACTGAACCTCAAAGATGGAGTGTAATTCATATCATAACCGTGCTCATTAAATTGTTTATTGAACTCCGGTTCAATTTTTTAATCTTTATATTCTCAGATCTTCTAAATTTTATTTCTTTACAAATAGTACTTTTCTAACTTCATTCATCCAAAAAAAAGCAGCAGAAGTTTTATTATATACTTTCTGACTCTATATCCCTTTATATGGCTGATGAGAAGCGGATATGGAGAATCGTTCCGGATACAAGCGTGATTATTGACGGGAGGCTTTCGTCCCGAATTAAAAGCGGTGAGTTCGGGAGCGCTGAAGTTATCATTCCCGAGGCTGTTGTATCGGAACTTGAAGCCCAGGCAAACAAGGGCAGAGAAATAGGTTTCAAAGGGCTTGAAGAGCTTTCTGAACTCCGCAAGCTGGCAGATAGGGGGGATATTCAACTTAAGTTTAGTGGGGTTCAGCCCAGTCTTGAAGAGATTAAGCTATCAAGGGAAGGAAGGGTGGATGCCCTTATCCGGCAGACAGCCCTCGATACGGGCGGGTTGTTCGTTAGCGAAGACCGGGTACAGTCTCTTATAGCCAGGGCAAAGGGACTTGATGTTGAGTACATGCATCCCAAAGTTCAGGACCCATCGGAATTCGGTTCTCTTAAAGTAGAGCACTTTTTTACTGATGACACAATGTCTGTGCATCTCAAAAATGGCGTATCTCCAATGGCCAAGAAAGGCCCTGTTGGGCAGGTGCGTTATGTGCGGATCAGAGAAGAACCTGCAAGTTCTCAGGAGCTTTCCAGCATCACAAAAGAGCTTATTGAGAGAGCCAGGCTTGACCCTGAGTCTTTTATAGAGATGTCCTCTAGCGGGGCTACGGTCCTGCAGATAAGGAACATGAGAATTGCGATCGCACACCCTCCTTTCTCGGATGATACGGAAATAACAATTGTCAGGCCTACTGTTGTTGTTGACCTCGAGCATTACCGCCTCAGCGATAAGCTTAAAGAGCGCATAATAAGCCAGCGTGGAATTCTTATTGCAGGGCCTCCTGGGGCAGGAAAATCCACTTTTGCTGCCGGAGTTGCACGTTACCTGAACGACCACGGGCAGGTGGTCAAGACTATGGAATCCCCAAGAGACCTGCAGGTTCCTGCTGAGATTACTCAGTATTCTCCCCTCAATGGAAGGATGGAGAACACTGCCGACCTTTTGCTCCTTGTCAGGCCGGATTATACTATTTATGATGAAGTCCGGAAGACAGGGGATTTTCTTATCTTTGCGGACATGAGGCTTGCAGGAGTGGGAATGATCGGAGTTGTGCATGCAACCCGCGCTGTGGATGCAATCCAGCGCCTCATTGGAAGGGTAGAACTGGGTGTCATCCCGCAGGTAGTTGATACTGTAATTTTCATCGATAAAGGAGAGGTTGCAAAGGTTCTGGTGCTTGCTTTTACAGTTAAGGTTCCTCACGGGATGACCGAGCAGGATCTGGCAAGGCCGGTAATTACTATCGCAGATTTCGAAACCGGCAAAGTAGAGTATGAGATCTACACATACGGAGAACAGGTTGTGGTCATGCCAATCGGACCTTCACGGGAAAGTCGTAAACCTGCCTGGAGGCTTGCCGAAGAAGAGATCAGGAATGTTATTAGCAGGTATGCTACAGGTCCTGTTGAAGTGGAAATGACCTCGGATGACAGTGCAATCGTAAAAGTTTTCGATGAAGATATGAGGAAGGTTATCGGCAAAGGCGGGAATGTTATTGACAGGATAGAAAATATACTTGGGCTCCATATCGATGTCAGGGAAATCGAGGCTGAAGCTCCAAAAAGCTCGAGGGGCCTGAAGCGAGGAGCTGAACGCAAAACTTTTCCGGGTAAAGCCCGGGAACAGGAACCTGAGAAAAGTTTTCCTCCTGCTTCCCCTGTCCATCCTATCATCGAAAGGACCAAAAAACACCTTATTCTTGGGGCTCCCGAGCTTGCAGGAAGGGATGTGGAGATCTTTATTGAAGATGAATACCTTTTCAGTGCAACTGTTAGCAGACACGGAGATGTAAAACTCAGGATAAATTCCGATCTCGCACTGGAAATTATGGAAGCCCAGGACAGCGGAGATTTTGTTGAGGTCAGGCCTATTTAATCCTCTAATTTAGAGTTTTTCCAATCTAGAATTCTTCTAATTCGGAATTCCTCTAATTTGGAATTCCTCTAATTTGGAATTCTTTTAATTTGGAATTTTTTTCTTTTTTCTTTCTCTTTTTCTTTTTAATTTTCTCTTATATTTTTCGTCCCAAATTAAAAATATTTATATACTGTTCGGATATGATTTCTTAGTAGAAATTTTTTGGGGGTTATGGTTTAATTGAGTAAAGCATATCAGGCAGAGCCTGAAATAAGGGCTGATCTGCAGGGACGAATAGAAATTTTTGACCAGAACATCAGAAGTTTTGAGAAAAGATTGAGAGCAGTTGAGCGTCGCCTATCCCTTGAAATGCCTCAAAACCTTCAGGCTGGAAAGGCTTATTCCGGTGATTCTTCAGACTTTCTTCCGGAAATAAACTCTTCAAAGCTTGCTGCAGGTACTTCGGTTGCTCCACCTGGTCCCTCTATCTCTCCTGAGGCTCCTTTCCCTCTTCCTTGTAATTCTTTGCTTTCAGAGTCTGCTCCATTAATAACACAGGAGAATACTTCAAATTTTGCCTTCAGTTCTGTACTCCCTTCTTCAGGCTCTTCAAACGTTTCCATGATTTCTCTGGACAGTTCTTCCGAGGTCTCAGGAGTCAGTTACAGAATAAAAGATATAAGTCCCATTTTTTCAAGCATTTCCAAAAGCATTCAAGCTTTACAGGCTGCAATCTCCGAACTTTCTGATTTTGTGCACGGCAACCTTGATATGGAGGTTGAAAAACTGGGTAAAGAGGTCAGAAATTTTCAGGTCCGGGAAAATACTTCGGAAGAATATATACAAAAACTTGAATCGCGTATTGAGTTTCTTGAAAATCGAGATCGATTTACCCTGGGTTCTATAAAAATTCCTGTAGAAGTCTCAGGAATTGCCGGGTCTTCAGTTCTTCTCCTTACAGGGCTTCTTATCTGGTCTGGCAGATGGGATATAATAAGGTCTCCTTACTTTTCAATCGGACTTGCTGTAGTTATGGCGGGAGCTGTATTCCTGAAGTTCTTCATGGCCAACAGAAAGCAAAAATCGCTAATGGATTAATATTTACATTGAGTAAAACTTTTAATATATTTATAACAAATTCTATCTTTTTGGGGTAGTTTCTGCCTTAACCACAGGCAGCAAAACCTGTAAATTTTAAGGAAATAGATTGTGGTAGTACCTGCTGGTATAAACGATCTCTCTTTTATTCTGGTTAATATTATAACCAAATTTTTATCAGTCCCAAAACATTTTTATATAATTACTTAATACATTTCTATAAAAAGATTTGTTCCGGGGTGGTACAATTATTGAATTAATTAAAGCTCTTGTTCTCGGCTTCACTGTAGGCATATCTGCAGCCATCATTCCCGGGCCCATGATGTTTGCAACAATCGGGGCATCTTTTCATAAAGGCTGGAGAGCAGGACCTTCTATATTCATGGGCCACGCCCTGGTAGAATTCATCTTTTTCATGTTTATTCTTATAGGAGCATCATCTTTTCTCAGGCAGTCAATTATCTCGTATCTGGCTATTGCAGGCGGCTTCATAATGGTAGCCTTCGGAATTTTAATGGTTATAAAAGCAAAAGAAGCCTCCCCAATGGATATCTCTATTTCAGCTAGCAGTCTTAACCTCTGCTCGAGTCCCACGTCTTCAGGAATTATTACTTCGGCATTGAATCCTTTCTCTGGTACGGTATCCGCAGGAATTATTACCTCAGCATTGAATCCCTTTTTTGTTGCATGGTGGTTAACAGCAGGCAGTGCGATTCTCCTTGAGGAGTATTTGATAGGTATCCTTGCAGTAATTTCATTCGTTGTCGGGCACTGGATTGCAGACTTTGGATTTCTCTTATCTCTGTCCACTTCTTTCTCCCGCGGAACTGAAATAATTTCACAGCCTACCCACCGGAAACTGGTATACCTTTGCGGAAGTTTTATGGCATTCTGTGGGCTCTGGTTTATGGTTAATAACAATAATATCTTATTATAATTCTGTTAACACCGAAATTCTGGTATAATATAAGCTAAATATGTACGAATCTGAGGATCTAAAAAAGAATAGATAATTAAAAAAAGAGCTGTTTTGATGTCTTAACTTTTTATGAAACTAAACTGCTGAAAACTAACTTTTAAAGCTTAATTTTCTAAAATGGTTTTAGAAATTTTTACTCAACAGGGCCTTTAACTTCTTTTTATCTTTATGAAGTATTTTTCATCGTAATCCGTATACCCACTTCTCATAACTTTTATTGAAATGTACCCTTCTACTTTTCCGGGAGGCAGTTGAGCGTCAGAAATCGCTATTATTACGTTTCCGTTGGAATCCGTGATTCCTGAATATGCTTTCTTCCTGTCCGGACTCCAGACAATCACATTTGCTCCTCCCACTCCCAGGCTTTTTCTATCAAGCACACTTATCCGGACATTAAAATTGGCTTTTTCCTCTCCGGAACCAAGCGAAAACGTGCTTAAATCTGATGTTGCATACATGGGTTCCGGAGGTTTGGGAGCATCCGAAATTGCTGAGAGAATCGCACAAAAACCTATAAACCCGACTATCGAAAGAACTACAATCCTTATAGGAAGCCCTGCAGTCCCTTTCTCGTTCTTTTTCAGGCTTTCAGGCAGCATATGCGGCTTCTCCCAGTTTTACTCTTACTATAGGTTTATTTGGTTTGTTTGCAAATCAGTTTATTAGCGAGTCTTTACAATCATAACTGCGTCTTTTTTCTCGTAATCATAGAAACCTTCTGCCAGGATCTTCAGGTCCATTGTCCCTTCATTCTGGTTCGGGTCAAGCCTTACGCGCGCAGATGCCGGTGTTGTCAGCACAGCGACTCCATTAATGTCAGTTGTGCTTGATGCCACGCCTCCCAGCCCTTTAAGGATAACGTTTGCGTTCCTTACAGGATTTCCGTCTTTATCTGTTACTCTTATTTCTGCTGATACGGAGAACGGGTTTTGCGCAGTAGCAGCATTTACTATTATTGAATTTCCTGGCTGAAGGCTTCCTGTCCCGAGTGCTGTTCTTTCTACAAAAACCGACATTTCCTTTGTAGGAGTCGGTATTATCGAAATAAGCGTTGCAAGAGCGACCATTGCCACAACGAGCATAACGACGATATTAATGGGTAATTCCATTGCTTTCTCGTTATTTCTGAATAAATGAATTTTCATAACATTCCCCCCTTACTTTAATTCTTAAAACTTATAAACTTTGTAATATTTTAAAAATAGTTAATCTTTCTATTTATAGATTTTTGATATTTTACCTATACTTTCTATTAAATCAAAAAGCCGATTATATTTGTTCTTAATAAGTATATGTTTATATAGTTCTTTTACGCATAAATTCCCTTAATACCGCAAAACAACCTTACTAACATATAGCGAGGGAAAGAGGTTTTTGACTCAAGAATGTTCTGATGAGCCAAGTGAATCGGACCATAGACAAAATTTTTTGTGTCTTTTAGGACTGCACGACTGGAAAAGAAAAAGCGGAGCACTCTATTTTCTGCCCAAAGTGCTCGAAAAACGTTATAAATGCGTTCGCTGTGGCAAGCACAAGGTGATTTTTGAGCAGGAGAAAATACCCCTGTAACCTTTCTGCAGACAGTTATTAACCTGAAATTTTTATTTTTATATTTTCAGGTATATTTCTCTTTATATTTTTCTTACTTTTCTTATTTTTCTTATTTTTCTTATTTTTCTTTGCTTCGTTTCTTTCAGTTTCTCCTCTTTCCTGAAATTCTTTGTTCGTAACCTTAATCTATCTTAACTTTGTTTGTTAGAGCTATGAAGCGAATCGTGATTATCGATTACGGGCTTGGAAATCTCAGGAGTGTTCAAAAGGGGCTTGAACACGTTGGGGCAAGTCCCGCAATCTCCGGGAACCCTGAGGATATCCTGGCAGCAGATGGTATTATTCTCCCCGGAGTCGGTGCTTTTGTAGATGCGATGAAATGCCTGGTTCCTCTTAAAGAGACTATTACGGAATTTGCAGACTCGGGAAAGCCCATGCTCGGAATCTGTCTTGGGCAGCAGGTTTTAATGAGTTCTTCTGAGGAAGGCAGGCTGACCGATGGCCTTGATCTCATTCAGGGCAAAGTGCTCCGTTTTCCAAAATCTGAACTGAAAGTGCCCCACATGGGCTGGAATAATATCCGAATCACACAGGATCACCCTCTGTTTAAAGGTATTCCAGACGGTTCTTTCGTGTATTTCGTGCACTCATACTATGTGGATACTGCTGCAGAAAATACCCTTGCATCATGTGAATATGGACTGGAATACTCGGCTTCGGTTGTGAACTCGAAAGGTAACGTTATGGGGACCCAGTTCCACCCTGAAAAGAGCGGAGCTACCGGGTTGAAGATTTTGAAAAATTTCGTCGAAATGTGCTGAGGTTCATTAAAAAGTTTGGAGAGTTTAAATAAGAAAGGGTAGATACACAGATATAGCGATAGATATGCTCTGATTTTTAGTTATACCTTTATCATCACTTTTCAGGCTGCTGAATCTGGGTTTTGAAGTATCCTGCATTATTAGAAATTCAATAGAACTTGATCAAATTAAAATTCAATTAAATTAGAATCCAATTAAATTAGAGTTCAATTAAATTAGAGTTTAATTAAATTAGAGTTTAATTAAATTAGAGTTTAATTAAATTAGAATCTAATTAAATTAGAGTTCAATTAAATTAGAATTTAAACAAAATAACCAGTATTGTAATTCCGAATTATTCTGTCCTGTACCCGTAAAACAGTGGCAGAGATCTGCAAGAGGATGGTTGTTATGGATATAGAAGGCTATGCAAAACGGGCTCTCAGGAAGGACCCTTCAGATGAAACCGGACTTGAAGCACGGCTTGCTTCAAGAATACTTGAAATCAAAAATATAAGTTCTGACAGGGCTCACGAGATTGCGGCTGCAGTCATCTGTGAGGCAAAAGCTACTCTCCATACCAAAGGAGACGTATTAAACCCCACTGTTTCAGGAGTTGCTATGGGAGAGTTCGGCGTAGGTTCGAGAGGTACAGGGGACTTTTACGTTCATTCCAAACTTGGGGAAGTCATAGGCAAAACCGACGCGGTAGTTGACAGTTCCCAGCTTGATGACTCGGGTGTTGTGAAACTGGGGGACGAATACCTTGTGGTCACAATTGATGGCATACATTCCCGCCTCAGTGATTTCCCCTTCCTTTCCGGTTTCCATGTAGCCAGGGCAGCCCTGCGTGATGTTTATTCCATGGGAGCCCGGCCCCTTGCAATGCTTTCGGATATTCATATTGCAGACGACGGAGACGTGGCAAAAATCTTTGACCATATTGCAGGGATAACAACGGTTTCAGAGCTTACCGGAATTCCTCTTATCACCGGGAGCACGCTCAGGATTGGAGGAGATATGGTCATAGGCGAAAGGATGACCGGAGGTGTAGGGGCTGTTGGTGTTACTTCTTCCCTCACCTCACGTAATAAAACAAGACCAGGTGACCTTATCCTTATGACCGAGGGCGCAGGGGGAGGAACTATCTCTACAACTGCCCTTTACTACGGGATGCATGATGTTGTGGATGAGACCATTAATATCCGTTTCCTAGAAGCCTGCGAAGTCCTTCTGAAGTCGGAGCTGTACAAAAAGGTTCACTCCATGACTGATGTTACCAATGGTGGAATACGGGGAGATGCCCGGGAAATCTCAAAGACTGCAGGTGTAAAAATGGTCTTTGAAGAAGAAAAAATGCGAGCCCTTGTGAACCCAAAGGTACTCTCCATGCTTGAGCTCCTTAAAATTGACTACCTTGGGGTTTCTCTCGATGCTCTCCTGGTAATTGCTCCTCCTGAATACGCTGATGAAATTCTTGAAACTATCAGGGCTGCAGGGGTCGCGATAGATATCATAGGCCGCGTTGAAGAAGGAAGTGGAGCTGAGATCATTGCTAATGGAGAAACCCGGGACTTTGCCCCGAGGTTCAGAGAATCAGCTTATACTCCTGTCAAAAAAGTGCATGGGGAAGAAAATCCGCGAGACTTTGAAGAGATGAGGGCTGCAATTGATAGGGCGGCTGAAGAAGCTATCAATAAAAAATACAGAATTCTTGATAAGATAAATAGCGGGAGAAGAAAGTAAGCTATAATAACTAACTAACTAACTAACTAACTAACTAACTAACTAACTAAATAAATAAATAAATAAATAAATAAATAAATAAATAAATCAGTTAATAAACGAATCAGTTAATAAATCAGTTAAGAAATAAATCAGCTAGTAGAGAAATCAGTTAATAAACAAATCAATTAAAAGGTAAAAGAAAAAGAAGAGAAAGGAAGTTTATATTTTTCTTTTTACTACAAGTACTTCCATCTCTTTTCCAATAATTTCAACTTCCTGATCCACTCCTATTTCTTCTTCGGATCTGGCTTTCCAGTATTCTCCTTTATACCGGACAAACCCCTTTCTCTCAGGGCTTATTGGATCTATTGTTCGGGCAGTATCTCCTATAACAGTTCCAATAACGGGCTTCTTCTTTCTGGTCTCGGCTACTTTGTATACAGCATATACAAGGAATAATCCGAAGACGATTGTGGGAGTGACAATTGTCAGGATTAGCAACCTTATGAACTCGGGCGTGTAAATATTTTCGCTTCCGAGAGGCACGAGGAAGATGCTACCTATAACCAGGCTGAGAAGTCCGGCAAGCCCGAAAATTCCAAATCCCGGAGAATGAAGTTCATAAATAATAAGTCCTACTCCTACAATAATAAGGAAAAACGCTGCTATGTTAATATCGAACCCTGTGCCTATTAGCCCGAGCACGATAGCAATAATCCCTAAAAGCTCTGCCCCGGCTCCGGGGTTTGAAATTCCGAAGATAATCCCATACAGTCCTATTGTCAGCAGAAGTGACGAAAGGATAGGGTTCGAAATGAGTTGCAGGAAGGATAAGGAAAGGGGAGGTTCATAGGTTTCGGTTTCTGCATTTGCGGTTTGCAGTGTTCTGTCCTTTACCCTCTCTCCGTCAACCTGGACCAGCAGATCAGGAACGGAAGATGCCCTGTATTCGATGACTCCCTCTTCCAGAGCTTCTTCATCATTCAGGTTTCTGTTTTTGGTAATTACTTCCTCTGCAAAAGTCTCGTTTCTCCCATGCTTCCTTGCCGTTTCGGTAGAAAATTTTACGAGGGCATTTATTATTTTCTCGTCTTCGACAGGCACTGTCCCTTCTGCAGATATCTGCACAGGCTGTGCTGACCCTATAACTGTAAAAGGAGCCATTGCAGCAATATCAGTGCCCATAAGGATCAGAGTCCCTGCAGACCAGGCTTTTCCGCTTTCAGGAACAAAACCGATTACAGGAACAGTTGTATTCTCAATTGACTTTATGATTATTTGAGTCTCTTCCAGCCCCCCGCCCGGAGTATCCAGAGTAATTACAAGAGCTTCAAAATTCCCGTCTTCAGCTCTTTCTATTGCGTCAGCTATCAAATTGTCGGATGCAGGAGTTATAGCTCCGTTTATTTCGAGTACAAGCACTTTGTTCTCAGGTGCTGACTCTGCTGAAGGCATAAAAGCAGCTGTGAGAGCGATACAGAAAAATAAAATAGAGAGGGCGCGGAAGGCCCTTTTCATTTGCATAATCACTGATCCTTTTTCGCCTTTACAAGCTTTTACGATTTTCTCACTTTTAATCTTATTTTAGTGTCATTTCTTTTCGGACATAGCCTGAGAAAGGGCGGCTACGTTTCCGGTTTCGAGAGCCTGAGATTGTGTAACTACAATAAGGTTTTTTTCTCTGGCAATCTCGGCAAGGGTCTGGAGTTCCCTTAACTTGATGGCAGTTGGAACCCCCTGGTAAAGGCTGGCAGCATCTTTCATTCTTTCTGCTGCCTGGAATTCTCCCTCTGCAAGGATTATCCTGGCACGCTTTTCTCTTTCGGCTTCAGCCTGTTTTGCAATTGCTCTCTTCATTGTTTCAGGCAGGGCTACATCCCGGATGGTTACGCCTGTGACTTTGATCCCCCAGGGGTCAGTGTAAGCATCCAGCAGTTCCTGAATCTGTTTGTTGATGCTTTCTCTTTCCGAAAGCAGTTCATCAAGTTCCATTTGCCCCATTACGTCCCTAAGTGTGGTCTGGGAAAGGGTTGAGGTTGCAAACATATAGTTTTCAACCTGTGTTATTGCAGCCCCGGGCTCCACAACTTTATAATAGACAACGGCGTCCACTTCAACCGTGACATTGTCCTTTGTGATAACTGCCTGCTTGGGGACATCGATTGCAACCACCCTCAGGTCAATCTTTATGGCCTTATCAATAATAGGAATGATTAAAAATATACCCGGTCCTTTGACTCCACTAAGACGGCCGAGCCTGAAAATTACAACACGTTCGTACTCATTAACCATTTTTATGGATTGTGAGAGTATTAATATCACAATTATTAATACAGGGAGCAATGATCCACTGATGAAATCAACCATAATTTATTCCCTCCTATCCATTAATCTTAAAATTGAGCTTGATAATAATTAAGTGTTCTTTATTTGAGGAATTTGTGAAAAACTCATGTAGAGTAGTAAGCAGTCATAAGTTAAAAAATTTTACATCTGACGTCTACCTAAAATATCTGTGAATCTATATAAGTACTCACATGATCCTTAGTTCTGATTACACTGGATTGCAGCCATGTCTTCAATCATATAATAATACGAAAATTGTCAGAATCACTTCATAAGCCCGAAGGTTCCGTGTGTCTGCAGACACTGTGCCAAATATCATGCTTACAAACACTTATATCTTGCGTACACAAGATATTGAACTTAATAACAGGATCTATGCAGAAAGGAGCGAGTCCGTGATAATGATTCCGGGTCCGGGGAAGACCGTACAGTTTCCAGTAGACTGAGGGTATACACAGGATATAATAAGTGTATGAAGTTCAATGTGAGATTTCATAAAGTTATTAGGTTAAGAAAACGCAGGTTCGGAAGAACCACTGGTGTTGATATTAATGAGTAAGGAATGTCCAGATTGCCACGGACGTGGCTACGAAGTTATTTCAACTGAAGTCTGCCCTCTCTGCAAGGGAAAAGGCAAGTCAAAATCAGTTGATTTCATGAAAATTTCAGAAAAAGACATTAACAGTTTCCTGAAAAATGGTGCAGCGTGTGAGAAATGCAAAGGCAAGGGAAGTATTGAAATTACCAGATCCTGTGAAGCCTGTGAAGGGCTCGGAAAAATCTACACCTGCAAGGTTTGCGGAGCAAGAATTCATAACCCTGATGACGCAGAGGAAGAAATTTGCAGTTCCTGTGCGCGTTCCCAGCATGTTTATGCTCTCGACGAATCCTGCGACCTTAAAGATGTGGAAGCAGGAAAAATGTATCACGGCATTGTAAGCAGCATTGCTTCTTTTGGAGTCTTTGTAGACCTGAATCCTCACGTTCGGGGGCTTATGCATTCCAGCAATGTCGGGGTCCAGCCTGAAGTTGGGGATGCCGTTATTGTCCTGGTAAAGAGTGTTAAGGCCGGAGGAAAGCTGGATCTTATCCCGAAAACTCTTGCCAAATACGAAACCATCGAACTTGAGAAAGAACTCCCGCTTAAGAATTCCTCCCTAATCGATACCAGCATGAAAGGCAGGCTCATCCGGATCGAAGGGGAAGTTATTCAGGTAAAGCAGACCAGCGGACCGACAATCTTCACAATAGGTGATGAAGGAGGCTTTATTCCATGCGCGGCTTTTGAAAGTGCAGGGAAGCGGTCTTACCCTCATATCGATGTGGGAATGATTGTCTCGATTACCGGGGAAGTGACTCCCAGAGACGAACAGGTCCAGATTGAAGTCATGAGCATGAAACAGCTGACCGGAGAAAAAGAAGCTGTTGTTAAGGCAAGGGTTGAGAAGGTAATAGATGAAAAAGCCGCACCTGCCGATATTTCTTTTCTGATTGAAAGCGAGGTAATGGAAAAACTCAGGCCGAGAATGCTTCATGTAGCTAAAGAGATCAAAAAGGCAATTCTCCATTCAACTCCTATTCTTCTCAGGCACCATGCAGATGCCGATGGGATTACCTCTGCAATCGCTATTGAGCGAGCGATTCTCCCTCTTATCACTGAAATCGGCGGATCGGACGCGGAGTATTATTTCTACAAACGTGCTCCTTCAAAGGCTCCTTTCTACGAACTTGCCGATGTTACAAGGGATATTTCCTTCGCACTTGAGGATTATGCTAGGCACGGACAGAAAATGCCTCTTGTCATCCAGGTAGATAACGGCTCAACCGAAGAAGATGTGCCTGCAATGCGACAGGCGAATGTCTACGGCATTCAAATGCTTGTAATCGACCACCATCATCCGGATGACATCGTTGACCAGTATCTTATAGGGCATGTTAACCCTGCTCATGTAGGAGGAGATTTCGGGGTCACTGCAGGCATGCTGTGTGCCGAGGTTGCCCGTATGATCAATCCATCCATCAGTGATACGATAAAGCACCTTCCTGCCGTTTCTGCAGTAGGTGACCGTTCTGAGGCTCCGGAAGCTGGAAGATATATCTCCCTTGTTTCTGACCGCTATTCGCTTGAGGAGTTAAAAGACATGGCTCTGGCTCTCGATTATGAGCAGTTCTGGCTCAAGTTCAGCAGTGGAAAAGGCCTTATTGATGACATCCTGGATCTTGGGGACCACAAAATCCACAAAAACCTTGTGTCTTTGCTCTGCGAGCAGGCAAATGCCATGATAAAAGAACAGCTTGAGACCTGCCTTTTTAATGTCAAGTCCCAGAAGCTGGCAAATGGCGCTATTATGAACGTGATAGATGTCGAAAACTATGCCCAGAAGTTTACCTTCCCTCCACCAGGCAAGACCTCCGGGGAAGTTCATGATGTGCTTACCAAAAGAAACCCGGATAAACCTGTTGTCACTATTGGCTACGGGCCTGACTTTGCTGTTATCCGCTCAAAAGGAGTGCTCATGAATATTCCCAGAATTGTCCGGGAGCTCCGGGAAGAAATGAAAGGTGCAGGCGTCAGCGGAGGCGGACACCTTGTTGTCGGCAGCATTAAATTTGTTGAAGGAATGAGAACTGAAGTTCTCTCAAGACTTGCAGAAAAGATTGCATCTGCGGAAGTTGTACATTAACAGGCCTTTTCAATAACCTGTTAATCTTCCTTCTTCACAATTCTCTTTCCTGATTCTGCAGCTAATAATTCCTGCTTTTTAAATGGTTCTGTTTTAAAGAGTGATTCTGTTAAAAAAGATTCTGTTAAAAGAGTTTCTGTTAAAAGAGACTCTGTTAAAGGCAATAGTTCAAAAAATGCCTTAAGATAAAACGAACAGATGAAAAAGAGTTAAAAGCTTAAATATTACAGGAAAATTTCAAAGTGCAGTTATTACAAAAAATACAAAAAAGTAATTTTTGGAAAACCTTCCTCTAAAGGGCTTTCCATATCAAAGAAATTTTCTTCCGTTTTATCTTTCAGTGCTTTCAGTCCACGCGAACTATCCTGACAAGGGACTGGATAGGAACATTGGCGATTGTATCCGCGCCTTTTTTGTCCACAAGAACCACAACTGCCCTGGGTTTTGCGTCCATTTCGCGCAGCTGTTCAATTACTTCCATTGTGGTGGAACCTGTGGTAATTACATCGTCAACGATTACACAGTTTTTGCCTGCAACGCTTCCGAAGTTCCTGCTGATGGTACCTTTCTGACCGGGCTGGACCATGTCCTGTCCTTTACGGGAATGGTAAAGGGCAAAGTCTGCTCCCAGCTCATTTGCCATCATGCTTGCCAGGGGAATGCCGCTTGCTGCAACGCCAACTACCACATCTACCTCGGTATTTGTCTTTTCCAGCGTTTCAAGAACCATGTCGCAGAGTGCAAGCGAGATATAGTGAAGCCGTGTAGCGCTCTTTCCTATGCTGCTCCAGTTTACGGATATATCTTTTGGAGCAGGGGCTGCGACTTCTTTTTTCGAACGGGTTAAAAGCCATGTGACTGTTTCTCTTGATACATTAAGCTCGTCGGCTATCTGGCCGTTACCAAGCCCGTTGTTCTGCAGTTCCACAGCTTTCTGAATGAGATCTTCTATGTTCTTCATGCCTCCATTCCCACCTGAAATTTTTTGTCTGGCGGTATTTCCGGCCGATTTTGCAGCTCTTTTTACGAATACTGCCTGGAATACTGCCTGAAAAATTTAATTCAAGTATATTTTTTCTCAGTTAAAAACATTATTAGACTATCAAGCATTATATCTTTTTCTTCAGCTTTCCTGAAAAGCCTTGCCTTTAATTTTTCTTTTCCTCTTTTTTTTGAGGGGTGAACCGCAAATAGGGCATTCATCTCCTTTCTCAAAGGTTTTTTTACAGCCAATACATTGCTTTTGCCAGATAAGAACATCTTTTATCTTTTTCTGAGCAATCGGTTTAACCTGAATGCCCAGCTGCACTGCAACATTCTGGACTGCATAATCATCTGTGAGAAGTATAGCCGTCTCCCTGTGTTCAAGGGCTTTTGCAAGAATTTCCAGATCCGTTTTTGAAAGCTCCTCCGAATCCCGGGTTTGTTCAGCTTTTTTCCGAACCTCTTTTACCATTTCCGGTTCTGGCCATTCTACCCTGAGTCCTCCCTCTTTTGCAAGGTCAAAACGGAGCGCGGAATCCCTGCTCTTTAATTCGTCCACAACCGAAGGGACGGTGATAAGTAGCGAGCTGTCCACACTGCAGTTTCCCATTATAAAGACTGCCGAGTCTGCTATGTAAGAGGTCATTTTCCTTCTCTTTTCTTTGTTAGTATATAATTCATTGGCTTCCTGCCCGAATTGTGCTTCGCCCGATTTCCGTCTCGCCCGATTTCCGTCTCGCCCGAATTGCGCCTCGGGAGTACGCAGTCCTTTTCGCTCCGCTCAAGAGGACTAATTTTCGGTGAAGTTTCAAAATCTATGTATTCTTACATTATTCGTTTTTAAGTTAGTGACTCTTATCTAGTCAGAGAACGGATTAATGCAGTAGTTTTTTGGAGATGTTGTGTAATGAATAAAAATATACTGATACTTGCCGGTAGTCCACGAAAGAACGGGAATAGTGATATGCTGGCAGATGCTTTTATGAGAGGAGCACAGGAAAAAGGGCATATGGTAAATAAAATTGAAGTGGCAAGACTCAATATGTGGATGTACGGCATGTGATATGTGCTGGACAAAGGATAGAGCCTGTGTTCAGCGTGATGATATGGCAGAAATTGAGCCACTGCTCGAAAGTGCGGATATGCTTGTACTGGTTTCTCCTTTATATTTCTTCGGAGTTTCAGCGCAGTTAAAGGCTGTAATTGACAGGCTTTGCACATATTGTGTGGATAACTGTAAAAAACCGCTTAACATAAAGGAAACTGCTTTGATTATGTGCGGAGCGGGCGAAGAAGAACAATTTTTCAGTGGCGCCATAGATACCTACAGGCAGACAGCGGATTATATGAGATGGGAAGATAGAGGTGTCTTAATAGCTACCAGTGTGACAGCAAAAGGGGATGTTTTGCAGGGGGATTGGCTGGCTAAAGCACAGGTTTTTGGCGCTTTCATTTGACGGGTTTATTTTTTCACGCCTTATATGCACCAGCGGAGTGCGGCTCATGAAGTTAATGTAAAAGTAGAAACGAAAAAAATAGCTTTCAAATATGAGATAATAAACAGGTTGTGTCCATTATTTCATATTTGATCAATTTCACCCAATCACGGGCTGAACATGGAGGAATTAATATTAATATCTGAAATGAAGATGCAGATTTTGATTTTATACTTCATTTGGGGCAGATTTCCTTAAGGCCGGCTGCGACGTCGGGGAGGAGGTCAATCGGGATGCCCATTGTCATTTCTTCGTCTGCGATTTCGGTGTAAGCCCTGCTGCCGCTGCATCCTACTGTAACTTCTATTTTGCCTTCTTTGTATGTCTGCACCACACCGTCGGAACAGAGGCTCTGTTTGCCTGCGAAACTGGTTTCAAGTCTGCCTCCGGTTTTGTACATATAAGCCTGAGTGAGTAACATTACCTGTTTGGGGTTGCAGATGACCAGGATAACATCCGGAACGAACGTGGTCTTTTCAAGAGGTGCGTACAGGACCGCCTCTGTAGAGTCAGGGGCAAGGGTAGGCACCATATCTATAGTGCGTTTTGCAGCTTCCTGGCTGCTGAACTGTTTTAAGCCCTTATAGTAGAATTCTCCACTGGCAACTTTTGGGGGCAGTGCTCCAAGGCCCATGGCACCAGCTCCACCTTTACACGCCTGGTCTTCTCCCAGAGTATAAAATTCCTCCCCTGTCCTTCTCACTCTATCGACCAGCTGGCAATGTCTCATAGCCTCATCCACCTTTTTAATCCCTTCCGGAACTTTTTCTCCTTTAGGAATCAATTTTACCGCAACTGGAGACGTTTTAAGTTTGAGGCATTCTACCATTTCCTGTCCGTAAGTATTGATTTCTTTTAATTCCATGTTTATTACTCCAGGTATTAATTTTAGGGTATTAATTTTATTAAGTCTGATTCTGGAAAATTAAGCGATCTTATCATCTTTTTGAAGTGTGTTTGCTAAGTTTTGACTAAATTATACACAACCCACTCAAATATAAATATTCTCGAGTTCCGATTCCCAAAGGAATTTTCTCGCAGTACACTTATTTATTTAATAAGTATTCCTGTTTCAACTTCCCTGCCCCTGACATCTTTTGCCTTGCTCAGGAATCAAACAGGGAAAGTTTGAAGGGGTATTCTCACTCAAGTTTGTCAAAAATAATTTCCATTTTTCCCATTTCCCGGGCAAGGTTCTTGGAGATCATTCCATTTTCGAGCCAGCAGGCATTCATTACCGCAGCCGGGACAAGGCATGTGGGAGTAAGAGGGGTTTCAGCTGATTTCTGGGCAAGTACCGTATCGGGGCCGCCCATAAGATCCTTCATGCCCATATCAAATTTTGTACCCCATTTCCTGAGTTTTTCGCAGGTTGTTTTGATATGTATATGGGTGTTTTTTCCTTCTTTTGTAGCGATGATCTTTGTTGTATGTCCGCATATAGTATTGAGTGAAATTTCAGTGACCATTATTCTATGCTCCTTATAGTGCAGTTGCCCGAAGTCTAAATGGCGCTTTTATTCCTCTGCCAGTAAATTTCTTTTCTACAGGTACCAGAAACTCTTTTCCATTTCTTTTTTATTTAATTTTGCATATATATTTTTCCGTGGCGATCTCTTTCCCTCTTTACCCAGATAGCTTTATAAACTTCAGATTCTACTTCCCAGCTACAGTTAACAGTATCAGGATGAGACCGTAAACCCGGATTTTTCTGGTGATGTGATCGCAAAGTTCATATACAATTCTATTCGTATTGCTAAGTCCATAGCAAATATGCTAATTAAAGGACTCCTGTTAATACATTAATATATTAGCAGAGCAATTAAGCTACTGACAGGTATGTTTATGCCCTGATTTAGATCACCAGATCAGGATCACCAGGATTACAGAATATTTACTCTCCGGATCATTCAAAATTACGTTAAATATCGGCTTGAATAGCATCAGGGATAAAATTGAATACAAATCTTACTTAAATTTCAATAAAATAACGAGGTTTTAATAATGAGATGGCAAGGCAGTTCCAGAAGAAAAGCTACCGGTGGAAAGATTATTGCTTCCCGCGGAAAGCGCAAATTTGAAATGGGCCGCGAATCTGCGGATACCCGTATCAGCGACGTAAAGAGAAAGAACGTTCATACTATGGGCGGCAACAGGAAAGTAAGACTTCTTCAGTCTAACATTGCAAACATAACCAACCCTAAAGACGGAAAGACAGTTACCGCAACAATCGAGACTGTAGTTGACAATACTGCCAACAAGCACTATGTCAGGCGTAACATTCTGACAAAAGGCTCAGTTATAAGGACTCCCGTGGGCACTGCCAGAGTTACAAGCAGACCCGGACAGGATGGAGTTATAAACGCTGTATTAATTGAATAAATTAAATAATTGAAGAGAGCCCTGACCCCTTCCGGGGTTCTGTGCCAATTCTTCCTATACTTTGTGCCGGTGGTCAATATGGACGAAAAAATTCAGCATATACTGGAAATTCTTGAAAACGATGCCCGAACAAGTCCTGAAGAAATTGCAACCTTAACAGGAATGTCTGCACAGGAAGTTTCCCAGACGATCGCAAAGCTTGAAGAAACAGGAGTTATCCGGCACTACAAAACCATAGTTGATTGGGACCTGGTTGGGGAAAATTACGTTTACGCAGTAATCGAGTTGAAGGTTACTCTCGAGCGTAACCAGGGCTACCAGGCAATTGCAGAACGGATTTATAAATTCCCGGAAGTCAGGTCTGTCAGGCTTCTGTCCGGGGACTATGACATCTCCCTTACTGTTCGGGGGAAGTCGATGAAGGATGTGGCCTTTTTTGTGGCAGAAAAAATCGCTACTCTTGACCAGGTTCAGAGTACGTCCACGCATTTCGTGCTGAAGACCTATAAAGAAGACGGGGTAATCCTTCATGAACCGGAGTCAATTCAAAGACTCCCGGTCTCGTTTTAATGCGGGACTTCTAAATTTTATCCCTTTTATCCCGTTTTACATTTCATCTGACTTAAATAATTTTTTATAGAGGTGTTTGCTTGAGACCTCCATGCGATCCTTCAAAATTCGTTGCGGAAGCTGTAAAGAATATCCCTCCCTCAGGAATACGCCGTTTTTTTGACCTGGTTTCCGGATTAGAGGATATAATCTCTCTCGGTGTAGGAGAACCTGATTTCATTACTCCCTGGCACATCCGTGAGATGTGTATACACTCGCTTGAAAAAGGGCAGACCTCATATACCTCTAACTATGGGCTTCCTGAACTCAGAGACGAACTGACGAGAACATACTACAGGCGCTACGGCCTGGACTACAATCCTGCATCCGAAATCCTGATCACTACAGGAGTAAGCGAAGCTCTTGATATAGCAATCCGGGCAGTGGTAAACCCGGGAGATGAGGTAATTGTGGTTCAGCCTTCCTATGTGGCATATGTCCCTTCCGTAATCCTGGCAGGAGGCAAACCTGTAATTGTTTCAACACACAGGGACGACGACTTCAGCCTCACTGCAGAAGCCCTTGAGCCTGCAATCACTGATAAAACAAAGGCAATCGTCCTTAATTTCCCTAACAACCCCACAGGCGCAATTATGCAAAAAGAAGGAATGGAGGACATAGCAGACCTTGTTGTTGAAAACGATTTATTCGTAATTTCTGATGAGGTTTACGAGTGCCTGACTTATGAAGGCACACATGTCCCATTTTCCTCCCTTGAAGGCATGAAGGACCGTACTGTCATGCTGAACGGCTTTTCCAAGGCATATGCAATGACAGGGTTAAGACTTGGCTTTGCCATGGGAGCTCCGGATATTATCCATTCGATGATGATGATCCACCAGTACTCCATGCTCTGTGCGCCCATAACTGCCCAGGTAGGAGCAATTGAGGCTCTGCGCAATGGGAAAACTGAAATGGAGCGGATGGTCAGGGAATACGACCGGCGCAGGCATTTTATTGTAAAAGGCTTCAACAGCATAGGGCTTGAATGCTGCAACCCCAGAGGCGCTTTCTATGCTTTCCCTTACATAGGGGAGACCGGCCTTTCTTCTTCTGACTTTGCAGAACGCCTCCTTGATGAAAAGAAGGTTGTTACAATTCCAGGAGATGTATTCGGAGAAGCAGGTGAAGGTTTCCTGCGCTGTGCTTATGCAGCATCTCTTGATGATATTAGAAAAGCAATCGAAAGAATGGGAGATTTTGTAGACGGATTAAAACAATGAGTCTGGCCGAATCTTTATTCGGTCTATTTTACTTATTTTAGATTCCTTTTTTGATTCCTTAATTTTGATCCCTTATTTTAATCCTTTATTTTTGATTCCTTAATTTTGATCCCTCATTTTGATCCCTCATTTTTCTCTTCAATTTAGTTTTTTCCTTCATTTGACATTCTTTTACTCTTGTTTTTCATGTTCGACTCTGTCATCATCCATCCGGGCGGCGAGGGCATTTACTTTGTCGTCCATTTTTTCAATTAGATCGTTCATCCTGCTGTACCATTCATCGACATTTTTCTTAACCATCTGTTTCATTTCCTGAGGCTCGATGGCTACATACTCGTAATAGTATCCTCCGCCGTCAATGGATTTTGTTTCCCTGTAGACAATTCCGCAGGATATGAGGTTCTGTAGAGAGCGGTATGCAGTGCTTCTTTCCCTGTTAAGAATTTCTCCAAGTTTTTCTGCTGTTAGAGGTCCGTGCATAATTAGAGCCTTGTATGCATCGATGTCGAGGGACTTCAAACCGAGTACGCATTTCACCATGTCTTCGCATCTGAAACTTGCTCTGATCATTTCATGAATAGAATTCGTCATAAAACCACTATTTGAGACGGTTTGCCCTGTTGATTTACTATTTATTTCAATTTTGGAGATGCCGGCCAGCAATTACAGGCATTGTACAGAAATGGGCTGAGGATGCTCATAAAACAGAAAACCTTGCTCCGGTCTCAAGATTTGCTTTTAAAAGCATATTCCCAATTATGTAATTCTCATTGCGTGTTATTTGATTACCAATATCGGTGAATATACTTATAAACTTGTTTCTCTCTTTTTATACCGTTATTTTTCTCAGAGAACGTCAGCTAAACATTTCACCTTATCTTTTCTGGAGGTTTAAAAACTGCTTCAGGATATTCTGGTCAGGAAATTATATATATAATTCCCTGACTCAATAAGTTCGAGGTTTATGAAGCCCATTATCCCTGAAAATGAACGTTCTAAGGAGCCTCTTGATACCGAGAGAATAATTTACCATCCTGATATGGTAAGAGCCAATGACTGGGTTCTTACAGAGTACGAAGCCCCTTTCAGGAAAGTGTGTATTTTCGTTCCCTGCGCCAAGAGGAAACCGTATCATGAGAGCCCGTCCCATAAAAAATTCGACCGGATAATTTTCGGAATTCTTAAGCCCGAGGATGTGCACATAGTGACCTTCGGAACCTGCGGGATTGCTCCAAGGGAACTTGACACTCAGTACCCTTTCATGAATTATACTTTCATGATGGGCAAGTGCAACGTGACAAAGATCAAAAGGGATTTCATCAGAATTGAAAGCGAAAGGATTGCCGCTTACCTTGAAAAAACGAGGGAAAACTACAGGCACAGGATAGCTTACTGCATAGGGGATTTCCGGACTGCAATGGAAAAAGCCCTTGAAATGGTAGATATAAAAGTTGATATCGTCCCCAGGGAGGATACGATTCAAAAGATGATTCAGCCTGATAAAGCCTTCATTTATAATAGCCTATCATCTAAAGAATACCTTCAGGACCTTTCCGATGCAATTACTGATGCGTTCGGGCTTCCAAGAATGGAGGTAGGCTTAAAGGAAGATCTCTCTGTTGACGATACCGACTGGTACGTTCTTTAATCCTGCTCAATTCTCCTGTTAAGTTTTTTCTCTTCAGTTCCTTATCTGTTCAGAAGTTCCTTATCTGTTCAGAACTTTGAGACAAAGGTTCTTGCCTGCCAGAGGGCGAAGACCGCAAGGACCAGGATAAGAACCATCCACATTATGTCTGCTCCTGGGATGAAGGAATTCTCCCAGTATGCATTGTAGGCTTCCATGGCAGCTTCCGTTTGTACCATCTTTTTCTCCTCTTACATGTATCTCACACAGGCGTCCGAACCTCGAACCTTTCCGAAATCCGTAATTACATACTTATGCAGCAGAAACCCTTTTTTATAGATCCCTTCTTCGTCTACTCTCTGTTCCAGATCCTTGAGCATTCCTCCTGAAGAAAGCTCAATAATATCAAAGTTGATGCTGTCCCTGCCGTAATCTCCCTGCATGTTGTATTCCTGCTGGATTTTCGAAACGATCTCATAGTTCCAGTGCTCCTGCCCATCCAGGAAAAGTTCCAGAATCCTGAATTTTATCGGGCGGTTTTTTCCCATCTCTTATCATCCCCTCAGGGTTTCGATCTCTGCAGCTTCTTCGGTGAACATCACGAAACTTCCGATGATACAGAGAGTCCCTCCAACGAGGATAGTCCACTGAGGCACATCACCGAAGAACAGGAAAATGAAAATAACCGCAAAAAACCCGTACAGGTTTCCAATTCCCTGGCCTCTTCCTACACCTATCAACGGGAACGATTTATACCATGACACATAGCAGAATCCGAAGGTAATACCTGCAAAGATCAAAACCAGAAGAGCCATTGGTTCAAAAGCCTGAATTGCATAGGTATACATCGGAAAACCGACAATTGCCAGAATAGGCACAATAATGATCCACCAGATAATGTTTTCTCCAAGGAAACGCAGTGTCAGGCCGGCATCCGGTTCTGCTATGTCCAGACCTTTACCTGCGATAGCACCTTCTATTCCCCAGCCGACTGCAGCCATAAGGCCGCCAAGATATCCTATCCAGGGGACATTACCTGTCCCAAGTTCGGTAATCAGTCCGCCTCCGAAGATCGTAACTCCGCCTATAATTATGACAATAATCCCTGTTGCTGCCCTTTTGGTGATTTTCTCTCCGTACCAGTAGTAAGCAAGTATGGACCCTATAACCGGATAAAGAAGAGCTGCAACAGCTGCGAATGCTCCCCCTATGAACCCCATAGCCATAAAAGACCCGAGAATTGCTATAGGTCCCCCGAAAATCGAAGCGAAGAAGAACCACTTGGAACAGGGACTAAATTCCTTGAGTGTTCTCGAAAGTTCTCCGAATTTTTGCAGCACTCCATTCCAGAGCATAAGTGCAAGCATAACAGTCAGGGCATTAAATGCAGTTATCAGGGCTGCAGTAACAACGAGAGAAACCCCATCTCCGTTTGTTTCAGCAATTGCTCCGAACATTTCATCAAAAGGATTAAGCACCCATATTACAGTTCCAGGCAGATACCAGATCCCCCAGAACACAGCACAGAAAAGAGCCCACATATACCCTTTACTTACTCTTCTCCTGCTTTCCTGTTCTTTCAAAGCTTTCAGATCTATGCCCACTCCTCCTTTTGCTAAATTTATCTGGCAGGTGTCCAGAGCCTGCCCTTGTAGTCTCTTTTGATTCTCTGGACTGCCTGCTCTTACGATTATCAGACCTTCAGGGCTGCCTTTACCTTGGAGACCGCATCGTTTGCACTCTCACCATAGATGTCTGCGCCGATCTTATCAGCCCAGTCCTGGGTGACAGGAGCGCCTCCTACCATGGTCTTGACCTTGTCGCGGGCACCTGCTTCTTTGAGCTGCTCTTCGACCTGGATCTGGTTCACCATTGTAGTCGTCATAAGTGCGGAGGATGCAACAACCTGAGGTTTAAGTTCCTTCGCTTTTTCTACAAAAGTCTTGATCGCAACATCTCTTCCAAGGTCCACAACTTTGAAACCGGCAATGTTAAGCATGGATGCTACAATGTCCTTTCCGATGGAATGAATGTCGCCTTCGATAGTTCCTATAATGACGGTCCCGAGGTTCTTGGTCTGGGACTTACGCTTCTCCATTTCCGGCGTAATAACTTCCATGCCGGCTTTCATGGCCTCAGCAGCTGCAAGTACATGGGGAAGGAAAAGAGTTCCCTGCCCAAACTTCTCCCCTACTTCTTCCATGCCTGCAGTAAAGCCCTTTTCAATGAGCTCTACAGGGTCAATTCCTGCAGCAAGACCTTCCTCTGCGACTTCTGCTGCAAGTTCTTCGTCAAACTCGGTAATCGAATTTTTTGCTTTTGCTATAATCTCTTCTTTGCTTGCCATCTTTTTTCCTCCCTGGTCTTAGCCCTCTTTGAAAGCTCTGTCAGCCCTGTCAACGATTGCCTGCATATCTTTGAGAATGTCTCCATCGATCGGTTTGACTTCGTGGTTCTTGAGGACGTCCATAACTTTTTCGTGTGCGACTGTAGCAAGGTCCTTTGATCCGGCCGCTGCCCAGTCTCCAAACATGCGTCTGTCAATGAGCATAGGGTCGGATGGATAGTCTATAAGCTGCCTTGTCTGTTTAAGTGCAAGGAAGTTGTTTCCGATACCCACTTTCTGGATAGATTCTACTGCAAGGGTTTCAGAGGAAACCGGGATTCCCTGCATTGCTTTCTTGACCATGCTGAAGATATCATTGTCAATAACGAGCTGTTCCATAGAGAAGGTCATTCCGAGCTCAAGCATTCCGGCCCCGTAGATAGTATTGGCACCGGCGAGGGCAGGCAGGAGGGTGGTTATGGTCTTTTCATGGCCTGCCTGGTCGTCCGGAACCTTGGAGTCAGACTAGGAACCTGCCACGTAGGAGGGAAGGCCGTAGAACTGGGCAAGCTTTGCGACTGCAGCGCTGATAAGACCGAGTTCAGGAGAACCGACAGGTGCAGTCCCTTTCTTGAGGTCGAAGGTAGTTGTTGAGCTTCCGTACCAGACTTTTGCTCCGGGTACGGTAAGCTGGGCAAGAACGATACCCGAGAGGACTTCGGCGTTGTGTGTTACGAGGGTTCCTGCAAGGTAAACAGGAGAAGAACCGCCTGCCATTGCCATACTCAGGACATTTACAGGCATTCCGAAACGTGCCCCCTTGATGATAACCTGGCAGGCATTGACACTGAGTTCGAGCGGGCTGGTCGGGCAGAGCAGCATGGAGAAGATTGGCTTTTTCCTTGCTTCTTCTTCGTCGCCGCCGTAATATGCAGTTACAATATCACGGTAGTATTCGACGTGCTCTCCTACAGGGTCAATGTGGTGGAAGTGTTTTGAGGTGCTGGTGATAGGAGTGAATGTCTCGTGGACATCCTGGGCACCTTTTCCAGCCCAGTCCCTTGCAGACACTGGCAGGGAGAAATAGTCAATATTTTCTGCCCAGTCACAGAGTTTTGCAATGTCTGCAATATCCTTTTCGACGGAATCAATGGTTACATATTTCCCATCCTGGTACTTGCACATCTTGACGCCGGTTCCAAAACAGGTCCAGTGTACTTTGCCCCCGGCTTCCTGGACTGTGTTGTTCTTTTTGTCACGTCCCCAGAGAACAAACCTTGAAGGCGCGAGCTTCAGGGCTCTTCTTACAAGGTGTTCGGGGATCTTTACGACATTTGTTTTTTCGTCAACTTCACAGCCATTTTCTTTGAAGATCTGTCTTGCCTCGGGATCAGAAACCTGAATACCCGGATCCATAAGAACTTCCATTGTGGCATAATGAATAGCTTTGAGTTCATCAGTAGTAAAAAGGTTTAATTCTACGCCATTAAGTGCGTGGAATCCTGCAACTGCATTATTTTTTGCCATTCTCTATCTCCTTCTCCTGAATATATTTCGGTTTGCTTTGCTTCTCATTTTGCTGAGTTCACTTTACTCAGGGCAGGTCCGTTTTATCTTAGAGTCCATTTTTATCTTAGTTCAGGATGCAGAGACTATATAAGAAAAAGTACTTTTACACGAAATAAAGGATTTTTCATGTAGATGCGGAACTAATTACAAAATAAACTTCAGATTTTTGATTCCTGTTTCGGTCAAACAGGCAAAACCTGAACAAAAAATTAAATCCAGTACTTTCCCCCACTTCCTTAAAGCCCGCACTTCTCCCCATTTTTCGCTTTAGAAGCAATCCATTTTTTGCCTCTGCGAACGCTTTTTTATAGTATATTTTATACTATTCTACTTATTTTAATTTGATTATTTTTCTATATATATTTTCCTGACAATCCTGTCTTTTTTCCAGTTTTCTTGCTTCTCTTACGGCTTCTTTTTATCTTTCCGGATCTTTCTTGTTCCGGTTTATTTAGTCTGTTTCCTGAACAACTCACAGGAGTTTATCTTTATGCCGAGCAGTTTCTCGATATTCATTTTTGCAGCAATGCCTTTTGCAGCACCCGGTACTGATGTGATAACTCCAATGTCAAGTTCTTCGCGAAGCTCGCGCATTATGTATTCATCAGCAAGGTCCATTGTATCGACATTAAGTTTCTTTGCCACGTATTCCTTAGCTTCCGAAATGCGCATGTTCTTTGAGAACTGCATCCTTGCAACAAGGTCTCCTGCTGCTCTCATTCCAGTCATACCTGAAGCCATTATATGGGAGATCGGCATACCCAGAGGGTCGCCGACCCCGATCTATATGCCGTCTACTCCGGCAATCTCGACCATTGCTTTGCTTGCCCTTGTAACGGCATCAATCGGAGGAGTTTCAAGCATGGGAATTCCGCCGACACCCATACCCATGTCAACATGGCAGGGAATTGGAGAAGCCTTAACAGCTGCCTTCATGAAAGTTACTGCACGTGCAAGGTTCCAGGGAGAGGTCTTGCTTGTGTTGGTATTGCACACGGGACCGAAAACGTTTGCACCTGCTTTTGCAACAAGAGGAGCCTGCTGGTGGGGCCAGAGACCTGCAAGGGTAACTCCGTCATACTGGAGGTTTCCATGCATTCCAAGCACCATTTCTCCTGCCATTCCTACTTCTATATACATATCAGGGAACTCTTTTCTGAGGGCTTCAACCGCATGCAGGGTTCCGTACATGTCAGCGTCTCCTGCAGCTGCAGTTGTGTCAAAGTTAACCCCGTCTGCACCGGAAGCAAAGAGTTTCTGCATAACCCATACGGTATCCCTTGTAAGGTGCTCGGCTGCATGTTCCATGGACTCCCAGGCCTCCTGAATCTTGAAAGCCTTCATAAGGTCTCCGGGGTTCTCGAAAGGTCCGTCAGGAGTATAATACAGTCCCATATTCGGCATTGCGCCGTAAAAGAGCGGGATGATCATATTCTGCTGGCACACTTCCATTGCCTGGCACTCGTTTGCGACAACAGGTTTTACTGGCTTGAAACTGTAGTCAATGTGCCCGAGTTCCATAGTATCTGCGCCAAAAGCCCTCTCATGCACCATGCAGCCGACAAGGCGGCTGGAAGGAATGCCTACACCGCTATTTCCCTGGTCGCCGTCAAGCCTCAGAGTCCCTATGTCGTGTGTTACCGGGATTTCCATGCCGTGTTCAACGCTTACGGACTTTCCGGGCATCATAAGGATTGCAGCCATTTTCTCTATTTCATCCCCGCTTAATGCAGGAATCTCTCCGAGATCAGCAGCGTTTGCAGTTCCGGCTTCCAGTTCCTCCATAATCTTCTCTTTAGTAAGAAAGATCCTCTTCCCGTCTCCCATTCTCAAAGCATATTCGGTTGCCATCTCTTTTCACTTCCCTACAAGCAGTTCTTTTGCTTTTGTAACAGCTTCACTTGCATTTTCGGCGTAGCAGTCCGCGCCTATTTTGTCAGCCCATGCCTGGGTTGCTGGGGCACCCCCTACCATGACCTTTACTCTGTCCCTCATTCCTTCTTCTTTAAGAAGCTCTATAACTTCCCTCTGGCCCTGCAGGGTTGTGGTCATGAGTGCGGAAATCCCTATCATGTTTGCGTTAACTTCTTTTGCTTTCTCGATAAAATTCTTTATGGGAACGTCCCTGCCTATGTCGTAAACTTCAAAGCCAGCGGACTGCAGCATGGTTGAGACTATTGATTTGCCTATATCGTGTACATCTCCTTCGACTGTGCCGTTTACAATAACCCCCAGTTTTTTTGTTCCGGCCCCTGAAGGCATGTCGGCTTCAAGGAGTTTAACTCCTGAAGTCATTGCATCCGCAGCCATCATCACATGCGGAAGAAAGAGTTTTCCTCTCTCAAACAAAACTCCGACCTGGTTCATTCCTGCTGCAAGTCCTTTTTCAATAATTTCTGCAGGCTCCATTGTTTCCCTTGCTTTCTCTACGGCTGCAAGCACTCTATCCTTTTTACAGGAAATTATTGCATCCGAGAGTTCCTGAAGTAACTCTTCTTTACTTGACATTTTAAACACCTTTTCTCCGAATTCCTTTTACTATTCCCAATCTTTACAAAGTTCACAATCTTCCTGTCATGGAAGATATGATTTTTTCAGTCATAGCCAGGCCAGAAGGCCAGGATGACCGATAAGTTATATGATCAAGGAACCGTAATTCGAGAGGCTTCCTTCGAGCTTCACGAAACGGTTCGGTATAATAACAATCAAGTTATTTCCTGAACAATAACCCCATAATCCCCTCTATTATCTTACATGCCTGCGCTCCGGTTTTCACCCCCCTGTAACCAGACCATAATTTTGCAATGTTTGAAAATTTGCAACTTTTAAACTTTGAAATGATTGCTTTCTATGGGAAGATCTGGCCCCTGGGATATACAGGCAGATCTTCCGGTTTGGACCTGAACTGAGTTTTTCCTGGTAGCTTCGATAAATTTCATATCCTCAAAAACCTCCCAGGTATTTCAGCAAGTTTTTTGAGAAACAATCTCCTGTGGTTCACAGGTTCTGCCAGCGAATTTGCAGGTAGGTTTTAGCAGCCTTATCGTACAACAAGCACCTGTGTTCTGGCATGCCTTATGACATTTTCAGCTACACTCCCGAGAAGGAACTTGCTAAGTCCGGTTTTTCCCAGAGAACCCATAACTATCAGGTCAATATTGTTTTTTTCTGCAAAACTCACTATTTCATCACCAGGAATACCTTCCAGCAGCTCTGTTTCCAGTTCTGCATCAGCCTTTTCTCCAGCTTCCCTGGCTGATTTGAGTGCTTCCTCCCCTTCCTGAGTTAAATACTCAGTCACCGCTCTCCCCGAACCAAAGCGATTTGCAATAACATAGACAACATAAATCTGTGCTCCGAATAATCTCGCAAACCGTATTCCGTAAGAAACTGCTTTTTTAGCAACGTCCGAACCGTCGGTTGCGATCAATATTTTATTATAAAGCCCTTTATTCATATTGCACCTCTAACTTCCGGTTCATTCAATTCTTTTTGCCCTGGTTTTTCCGCTTTATCTATTTCCTGCTGTGAGTAGAACCAGAGCGGGATATATAAAGCCAGTACGATGAACCCGACCAGGGTGGATGTCCATCCAATCTCAAGGCTGTTGAGAAACACAATACCTATAAAACACAGGGGCAGGTTGAAAAGCCCAAAAGCCAGTGCAACGAATTTCCAGCCTCCCGGAGCTTTGAAAGGTCTTTCAAGCCCGACAAGGTTTGGATCAAGCTTTGCTTTTACATACGCAAAGAGGCTGATTCCGTTAGCACAAACATATCCTATGGCTGACGCTGCCAGAATCGCCGTAGGGGTCCTGAAAAATATAAGTGCCATATTAAAGACTCCGATAACAATCATTGAAAGCACAGGAGTCCCATAGGCGTTCAGTTTTCCAAAAACCCTTGGCAGGTTCCCCTCAACAGCCATAGAGTGCATTGCTCTCGCCGAGCCGAGGAAAGCGGTCTGTATAATCAGTATCATAGCTGCAACCAGCATAATGATAGCTGCGAGTGTGCCTATGGGACCAAAAGCTGCCCTTGCTACTGGAAGCATCGGAGAAATCGGTTCTGCTAGAATTCCTTCAATCCCCAGAGTTCCTGTGACTGATGCCTGTACCAGGACATATGAGAAAAAACATATTACTCCGCAGGAGAAAAGCGCCTTTGGCACATCGGAGTTCGGCTTTTTATATTCGGGGCCATAAATAGCTGCGGTTTCCCAGGCACATGCGCTCCATTGGGCCATTGCAAAAAGCCCAAGCAAGATAAGAATATGCTCCATATCCCATGCCCAGTCTTCCGGAAACCAGGTGCCTGTAATGTTGTTAAGCACAAAATTTCCTGTAAAGAATGGAGCCAGTGTAATTATAGTAAGGGGTATAAGGGAAATAGCTGCCAGCAAGTATCCAATAAATGCTCCGCTGGAAAGTCCGCGGTAACTGACAAGAATAAGCGCTGAAAATATCAGAGCACCTGATATCAATGATAATTGAAACTCCGTAAATGTTGCAGCAAGAGCAGGGATTAATCCGTGCAGGTAACTCCCTACAAGAATCGCAAAGATCGCAAGCACGGGATTCCAGGCAAACCAGTAACTCCAGGCGCTGAACCCCCCTATCAGTTTCCCTTTATCGTATTTTACTCTTTTTCCTCTGTTTTTGAATACATTCTGCGCGAAGCCCGGGAGCCCCGAAGCTTCAGGAAATGCTGTTGCAAGTTCCCCATAGGCAAGGTTCTGCATGAAACCCTGAAATACCGATAGTCCCCAGACTATAATTGCAAATGACCAGACCCAGCTGGCAAAATACCCAATAGAAGGCAATATTAGCAAAGGCACGCCTATAGCAATCGCAAGCCCCTGTTTCCAGTCGATAGTTCTCTCAAGCGTGCTTGGCTCACAGACTACCTTGACGCATTGTTCTGCATGGCTCCAGTCAACAGCTCCTTCCGTACCCTCCCCTTTTTCGTCACTCGTTGTTAACTCCCCCTTCAATAGAGAATTGATTTTGATTATTATTTTTGCTTACTGCTATCCTTTTTTATGACTTTGACTGCTTAAGCAAGAATAAAATCCGTAATCATTTCCTGTTCAAAACCTGCCAGAAATTTGAAATTTATCAGATTGATTTCTCTGAAACCCCGTTTTTCTCATTTCTTTTCTCCCTCTACCGGTTTGCGTAAAAATTGGCTGAAGATAACGCTTTTCCGGATATATTACCCACACTAATTATTTATACATCACTATATTTATACTATTTACATATCTATATTTATACTATTTACATATCTATATTTATACTATTTACATATCTATTTTTAACTACATTTTTATTTATTTCATAGATAGGACTTAAATTTTATAATAGTTCCCTGTAGTAATCTGGATTTAATATCAATGAAAAAAGCTGAGATATTTGTTAAAGCTCAGGATTAAGGAAAATAAACGCTGTTCAAAAGGAAGAAGGATTATAAAAAGAGTTAATGCCTGGGAACTAAAAGTATTTATTAATTTAAGTTGCTTTAAAACCTGAATTAGTGAAAACGGCAGAAAAAATTTAAAAATTGGAAAGAAGCCGGTTGAATAAAAAGTTTCTTAGAAAAAGTGTTTTTCAAAGAAGACAGGATTTTATCAGTCGTCCGGAATTTATTAGTCATCTGGAATTTATCAGTCGTCATCCATCCCTGAGTTTTCTCCTACTGAAAGCATGAGCTCTCCATAGAGCAGTTTCTCAAGAGTTTCGGCTACGTATTTTCTCTGCTGGTATCTCTGGATATCTTCATGCATCCTTATATCAGAATCCACCTGGACCCTGAGCAGGGCAAAATGAAAAGCTTTTTCATTCTTTATCTGCGCAGTATGGAAGGTTTCCAGCAGGTAAGGAAGTTTCCTGGGATCTTCGATGACTTCACTTAAAAGCAACATTTCTTCGGGAATATCCTTAACATGCGAACATATGTCCTTTTTCCCTGTAATTAGCTGCAGGTTTTTTTCCGAATACTTTTTCTCAAAAATTATTATTTCACCCAAAATTTAACCTCCATCCCTAGAAATCTTTGAGTTTTCCTTATATTTGTTACTATGAATGGAAACCCCCGTTTATCAAGGTGGCGGTTTGAAATAATAAAGGAATATGCGGCAGATTTAAGCCAGCATTCCCTTTACAATGATGTCTATCGCGTCGTCTTCTTCAAGCCCGCGGGCCATAAGAGTTTCTACTTCTTTTTTGTCCACGCAGCCTATAGCAGCTTCATGTGTAACTTTGGCAAGAGGGTTGTCCACCCTTACAATCGGCACGGCTTCTGCTTTTGCATTGCCCTGGATAACTTCCATGCAGTCAACATGTCCGCGGGCTCTCGGGGCATGCCCTTCGGTTATTCCCCTGAACATGGATTCAGCATTGTCAGTTATGGCAAGCCGGCTTTTAATTACACTGCGTGCATTTTCCCCATTAAGGGAAATCCTTTCAAGGATCTTTATTTTATCGTCGGCTTTTCCGTAGACCTTGGTAACCATCTCGCAGATCGAGTCTTTTTCGGCATCCACACTGTAATCGAATTCCAGATACCCGACTCTCCCGGAAATAAGGGAAAAATTCGTGTAGTAACTGCCTCCTTCTTCAATCTTTATGTGGGCTTTCGGGAGCACCTGAATTCCGCCGTACGGACCGTGGAAATGGGTTTCTGTGTATTTCAGGGCTGCATTCTTTCCGATAAGCATTTCGGCATCCATTTTGTGGATCACCTTTTCAGCATTAGGGAAGGTACAGTGGGCAATAAGTTCTACAGCGGAGTCTTCTTCAGCCACGAAATCCATTTTAATTTCCTGAAGTCCGTCTTTGGGGACAAGCCCGAAGCAGAGGTGAACAGGCAGGGGAATCTTATAACCTTTCTTAATGGTCAATTTAATGTCCACGCCGTGTTCGGTTTCTTTTTTCTCAAGCACTATGCCTTCTGTCCCGTTAGCACTGAGTACTTTATTTCCGCTTATTACAAGGCTTGCAAGATCGTGGTTATGCAGGACTGAAGCATCTCCTCCGGCTGCCGTGTAAGCTGCGGTTATATCTTCTGCTTCTCTGGAAAGTGTATTCAATGAGATCGGAGCCATTCTTCAGACCACCTTCGGGGGAGATACCCGGCTGTCACAGGGTATGCATCTGTTTTTAAAGAATTCACTTATTTCAACAGGGTCTCCGCTTCTGAGGATTGCCCCCTCGCACATCAGGGATGCCCTGTCCGAGGCGGCTGCAATCTCTTCCCTGTGCGTAATAACAAGTACTGATGAACCGTTTTCTTTGAGTGTCTGGATCAGGGAAACAATCTCCTTTAATGAGACCACATCAATTCCCGAGTCCGGCTCATCAAGGATTGCAAGTTTCGGCTTCATGGTAATGATAGAGGCAAGCTCAATACGCTTCCTTTCGCCCCCGCTTAATGCCTCGCCAACCTCCCTGTTAAGGTACTTTTCGGGTTTCAGGTCGACTTTTCTGAGGGCTTCTTTTATTTCTTCTTCCGTGATGCCGCCATTGCCTCTTGCCCCGATTGCAAGATAATCCCTGACTTTCAGCCCTTCGAAACGGGCAGGTTCCTGCCAGGCAAGGGTTATGCCTTTTCTTGCACGTTCGGTTATCGAAAATGCTGCAACATCTTCCCCGTTAAAAATAATGCTGCCCTCTTCATGTTCATAACCCTGGAGCCCCATCAGGGTGTAGGCAAGCGTACTTTTTCCTGCACCATTTGCGCCTATAATGCTGTGGATTTCACGGTCCCCTACCTCAAGGTTGACTCCACGCAGAATCTTTTTCCCATCACGGCTCAATATCAGGTTTTTTAAGGATAGAATCTATGACACCTCTAGCAAGTTTTAGTTTGAGCACTGCAACAAATCCTTACAGCGCTGCAGGTCTTTAACGGTATTTACGTTTATTGCTAGTCTGGGATTATCAAGTATGAGATTAAAGTCTTCCTGTTCGTTCCTGATTTGAGAACTGTCAAGGATGTTTACTCCAGCGGGCACGATAAGTTTTCCATCCTTATTGAATACAGTATCAGGCCTGGTCCCCGCTCCTTTGCAGACGTTGATAGGAACATATACGGAAAGTGCGGGCTTTCCTTCCTCCCTGTATTTCTCAATTACGGTATCAATAAGCTCAGGATTTATTAAAGGCAAATCTGACATGATAATCATTACCGGACCTGTAGTATTTGCGGTTTCAACTGCGTAAATCATGTCTCCCACATAGTTCCCGCCAAAAGTCCGGATTACCTGAACCTCACCTTTATAACGTTCCTGAATCATAATCTCGGTTTTCGGGGTAACAGGGGATACTGCTACGAAAACCCGGTCTATATTTTTTGAAGATCTGAGGTTATCTATTACATAGGTAATAAGTGGCTTTCCAAGGAGTTCGACACAGGGCTTTTCCCCCATTCCAAGCCTCTGCCCGAACCCGCCTGCCATTACAATAGCGTCCATTCTAAACCTCCAGAGTATCCATTTAATGAAAATTTGAGGGTAACTGCAATAACGATCAGGGCAATTATCCTTCCAATCTCGTTAGCTGTTCCGATTCCATCGCCGTTTAAGCCCCCAAAGTGGGCATAGCTCCTGTTAAGAAGTACAAGAGCTGAAATGCATGCTGCCATGTATGGAAGCAGCCCTACCAACCCAAAGGGCAGGAAGCATACAACTGCCCCGAAAATAAATCCTATAAGGAAATTTTTCCGGGTTGCTCCGTTTATTGTCATTTCCCCAAGGCCGGGATAAGCCTGTCCCTCAGGTCGTGGGAGCGGTTTTCCAAAAGCTGCAATTGTTAACATGGACTGTTTGGCGCTGACTTCAGCTATAAACATTGATGCAAACATTAGGAGTGGGAGATTGGAGCCAGAAGCGGTAATTCCTTCTCCCTGGACCGACCTTATAGAACCGTAAAAAGCAAGCAGTACGAGCATGCCGAAAGCAACTCCTCCTGTCCCGAGGGTTGTGTCTTTTAAGGCTTTGATCTTTTTCTCACGAGACCCGTGGGCCATAAAGCCGTCTCCCATGTCTGTAACCCCATCAAGGTGGTTAAAGCCTGTAAAGTAATATACGGTTCCCATGATAAGGGCTGCCAGTACCGGTCCCGGAAACACAAGCTGCCCTATATATGCAATTATCCCTATGATAAGCCCGAGTACGGCTCCCACGACAGGATAAAAGTATATCTTTTTCATGAGCTCATCGATCCCTTCCATGGTTATTCCCACCGGGATCGTGGTCAGGAAGCCAAAACCCGACTTAAATGCAAGTAAATATGAATTCATTATGTACCGCCTGTTTTTCAGTCTTTTCTTTCAAACTCTGCCATACCTCTTGAATACATATTGGAGGATACTCCTCCTATGAGGCCTCCTATAACATCGTCCATAAAAGGTCCCAGGCTTGCTAGAATCCCTGGTTTCTGCTTGTCAAACCTTACAAACTCGAATGCACCTTTGGAGCCGCTGACATAGGTTGCTATGCTTGTGCCGAGCACCTCATCCGCAATTATAAAACTCAGGTCTTTTTCGTAAGACTTTTTGCTGAGGTTCGGAAGGTTTCCGGCTCTGCCTTCTCTCTCCAGCAGGACCCCGGAGTAGATCAAAAGGCAGAGATTGGGGTCGGAAAGAGCGAATCCGAGTTCCCTTTTAAACAGGGCTTCGGCTTTTTCCCTTGTCTCAAGTCCTGGGTGAGGGACATACATTTCCAGAGCCGTATCAGCAAGGTCCTGGACGCTTATACCTTCTTCAGCCAGGACGTCAAGGATGTCAATGGTAGCTTTTTCCTCTATTTTTTCAGGCTGCCCTTCTTTCAGGTCCCTTTCCTCAATGTCTGATAATTTCATAATGATCACTCGGGGGTTGTCGAAACGGTTATTTCAGGACTTTTTAAATTCTTAAAACGGTCGATTCTGAAACAGCCAGGCCTAAAACAAAAAACTGGTCTTACGCCTGGTTTTAAGCTTTCATATCAGCAATATAATGGGTTATTGCTCCAGCATTACCTGCAAAGCATATTGATAATTCTCAAAGTCCCGGTTTTCATATAAAACTCCAAATTGCAAGCTTTACCGGGATTCAGGTTAACGAATTTAATTAAAGGGTTGAGTTTACGGGTTTTTATTGCAGGTTAATTAAGGGCTACTTTTACTTATCAGGGGTAAAAGTAAATTCCCATCATCCGGATTACTGCCACAAAAGCGACAAGTGAAAACCCTGAAGCAATTGCTATTAATTGGGATACCCGTTTTATATCTTTTATCTCTGTAGGGGGATATGAGGCTCCAAGGACATATGTGTCAGGTTTTTCGAGTTTGACTCCGAGAGCTCCGGCAGTAGCAGCCATCGGATAGCCTGAATTGGGGGAAGGAGTTTTCATCCCGTCTTCGAGTGCAGCCTTTACGCTGTCAAAGGGATTTATTTTTCTTCCCTTTTTAGGTAATAAAGATACGGTAAAAGCCGCAGCAAGAATAAAGATGACTGAAATCCTTGCAGGGACCCAGTTTAACACATCATCGGATTTTGCTGAGAAATATCCCAGTTCCCTGTAAGGTTCTGTTTTGTATCCTACCATTGAATCCAGAGTGCTTATGGCTTTAAACGCATATGCCGCTACAAGCCCGTATTCTCCAAAGACTGCATAGTAGAAAATCGGGCTTAATATGCCGTCCACGTAGTTTTCGGATACTGATTCCACAACTGCAGAAGACATCTGGGTTTTTGTAAGTTTGGAGGTGTTCCGGCTTACATAGATAGGGAGCAGCTCCCTTACTTTCTCCAGCTGGTTTTCTTCAAGGTGTTTGTAAATCTGCCTTGCAGGGTTCAGCAGGCAGTTGATTGCAAATGTGGCTTTCAGGAAATAAGCTTCTATAAGGAGAGCTAACACTCCCGGAATTCCGGGGAGGGCTGCAATATAGAGAACTGAATATCCAAGCAAAGATGCAAAAAGAACACAGCAAAGAGCCATCGCAGTGCCGTAGAGTTTCCTGTGGGTTTTCGGAGCTGCATTTTTTAAGAAGTTGATTAGTTTTCCTATCCAGACAACGGGGTGTACGACAGCAGGAGGTTCCCCGAAAACTATGTCTATGACCGCAGCTAACAGAAGTACCAGAGCAAGGTGCCCGCTGTCCGGAATAATCATAGGATAGGCTCCATCACTTCTTTCCAGGCTACTTTTACGAGTTCTTCAGTGTCCCCTTCGTGCATAAGGCAGTCAAGGATTTTCTGGGCGATTTCCTTTTTATGGACGAGATGACAGTCAACACAGCTCCAGACCCTGCCGCCTCTTGAGCTCTGGATCCATTTCCCACCGGTTTTCTCATTTTCGCAGGGGTAAAACGGACAGAAGCAGAAGGTACAGTTCTGGCCTTCGAAATGGCAGGGATAGTATTCACAGGTCTTCCTTCCTCCTATGCCCTCTTCGGTGGCTTTTTCTATTACGTGCTGCAGTTCGTTCTTTGCCTGTTCCCTGCCCCACTCGGTGATAACATCCCCGATTGCAGCAATGAGCCTGTTATTTTCTTTTTCGTTCCTGACTGCAACCCTTATGTAGTCTTTTTCCAGACCGTGGAAAGAAACACAGTCGCGGATCAGGACTCCCCGGGCTGCAAGGCGTGCAGTTAATTCACTTGAGTTAAGCATGAACTTGCTTATATCAACGAAAATAAAGTTAACATTCACTTCTCCGGCTTTAAAGCCCCTTATCCTGTCGAGTTTGGCTTTGAGCACCTCTCCTTCTTTCATGATCGTTTCCCTGGCTTTTTTCAGGTAAGAGCTGTCAATTCCGCCTTCGATATTGAGAAGTGCGATTCCTGTATTGTTTGCAATGGCTCCGAGGTTCCAGGAAAGCCTTGCTCTGTTCAGGATGTCAGCCACAAGCGGAGAAGCTATACCGAAGCCCATCCTGATTCCCGGAATTGCAAAGTCCTTTGTAAGGGAACGCATGACAAAAACATAATCGTTTTCTGCGGGAAGGTCTGCAACGCTCTGTGAAGGATCGGAAAGTTCTATAAAAGCCTCATCAATGTAGAGAAGGGTTTTATGTTCCCTGCAGCGTTCTGCAAGGGCTTTGAGCTCTTCCCTGCTGCGGAGTCTTCCTGTAGGGTTGTTCGGGTTGCAGATAAAAAGGATTTTTGCTTCTTCCAGCATTTTATCAGAGAGCGTATCTATCTCTTCCTGCGAAGGGTATACAGGTTCCGCTCCCATAATCCGGCACTGCATTTCGTATTCACCGAAGGTAGGCCAGGGTAAAAGTACTTTATCTCCTTTTTCTATCACGGATTCAACCACAAGCCGGACTATTTCCGTTGAGCCGTTTCCAGGAATAATGCTCTGGGGCGTTACTCCGAGCCCTACGAATTTTGCAGCAGCCTCCCTGAACTCTACATACCTGTTATCAGGGTATTCCAGGAGTTTCCCGTAACTCTTCTTAATAATATCTTCAAAGTTTAGCCCGCTTTCCGGATAATCAAAAGGACTTCCCAGTGGGTTAAAGTTTGCACTGAAGTCGAGAATT
This sequence comes from Methanosarcina hadiensis, assembly GCF_046529725.1. GTDB lineage: Archaea > Halobacteriota > Methanosarcinia > Methanosarcinales > Methanosarcinaceae > Methanosarcina > Methanosarcina hadiensis. The sequence goes on from NZ_CP136241.1 coordinate 307,891, forward strand.
TCGTTTTCGGGGATCCCGTACGTCTCCGAAGTTTCCTGGATTAGCCCTCCATGTCTGCAGGGCTTCAGGGCCAGCAGATGCTCCCTTAAAGGTACACTTCTTTGGTCTGACACGTTGATCGCAAATATTTAGCGTGAATCCTGTATATTAAGTTGTTTATTATATTTGCCAGTACAAACTTCTCTTTATTTGCTTTATGGTTATTTGATTGCGAAAACTTTTGACTAAATAATCCATTCTACTTTATTTTACAAAATAATTATATTATTAAAGCCTTTTATCTCTTTCCGGACTGGATTTTCTTACCGTTCTCTTATTGTATATTTTCATTCCGTAAAACGTAAATAACGAAAAAGTAAAATAGCTTGCTTTTAACTACCATCCAGAAAGTTGAAGAGCAACAGAATAAACAGAGCGATAGAATAAATCCCGTAAAATTATAAAAACATAGATTTTTACAAAAATTTATATCCTGTTTGTTGAATGTATAGAGTTACTTATTCAAACAGGTAGCTATGTATTACACATTCTATCTTCAGCATAGTTTTTAAACTCGATATTTCTCAAATTCGATATACAGGTGCATTAAAAAATGACAGTCAACAGGCCAAGAGGGACCCGGGACTTTTTACCAGCAGATACTGCCCGGAGAAGGTACGTGGAAAGCGTTATGCGAAATGTTGTTCGCAACTGGGGATACAGTGAAATCATTACGCCCACGTTTGAACATCTGGACCTTTTTACCCTTAAGTCCGGAGAAGGCATTATAGGCGAACTTTATAACTTCACGGATAAAGGGGGCAGGGAAATGACCCTCAGGCCGGAACTTACAGCTCCTGTTATGCGGCTTTATGTAAACGAACTCCAGCCCTTCCCCAAACCTCTCAAACTATTCTACTTCGAAAACTGCTTCCGCTACGAACGCCCTCAGAAAGGCCGTTTCAGGGAATTCTGGCAGTTCGGGGTCGAACTTATAGGGAGTGGAAAGCCTGACTCTGATGCCGAGGTTATTGCACTTGCCAGTGCCCTTCTGAAAGCGGTGGGCATAAAGGGAGATATGAAGCTTGGAAACCTTGCAGTAATCCGCACGCTTTTAAAAGGGCTCGAACCCGAAATCGTGAGCAAGGTCATGCGGCTGGTGGACAAAAAAGAGTATGCAGGTCTTGAAGCCCTGCTTGATGAGATCGGAGTAGAAGAACAGTTGAAGTCCGACCTCTTCCGTCTGATACACCTGGAAGGCAGGTATATCCTCCCTGAAGTAAAAGAAATAGTTGGGAATATCCCTGAACTTGTAAGCTTTGAAAAGACACTCAAGCTTCTTGACGCATATGGTGTCAATTACTCTCTTGACTTCGGAATTGCCCGCGGGCTTGACTATTATACGGGCATGGTCTTTGAAGTCTATGCGGAAGGTCTTGGTGCCCAGAAGCAGGTCTGCGGAGGAGGCTCTTATCAGCTTATCCAGCTTTTCGGAGGCGGAGATGTGCCTTCAACAGGTTTTGGAATCGGGTTTGACAGGATAATGGAGATATGTCCTCTCGTGCCTCCTGCACAAAAAAGCCTTGTGATGGTCTCAAAGCCCGACACTCATATAGAGGCCGTAAAGATTGCAAATGAATTAAGAAAATACCTTCCAGTCCAGATAGATCTGATGGAGCGTAACTTCAAAGCCCAGCTTACCTATGCAAACACCATCAATGCCTCTTATGTGGTCATTGTCGGAGAAAAAGAGCTCGAGGCAGGAAAATTAACTTTCAGGGATATGGTTTCCGGAGAACAGGAATTGTTAACACTGGAAGAAGTTATAAGGAAGGTTACAGGGCAATAAATTGAGCATCTCTTCCTACTTTGCCTGTTTTCTTTCTCTTTTTTCATCCCCCTCTCTTATTTTTTATTCCCAGGACTTTTTTTGCCATACCGTTATTTTATGATTTTCCAGTTTCCAATATTATCTCCCTTCCAATATTATCACCCAAATTTCTATAAATCAAAAA